>NZ_BAAASM010000075.1:0-223086 GCF_039532885.1 Streptomyces nogalater
GGACGTGGATGATCGGGAACTCGCCGAAGTCCGACATCGTGCCGGCGCTCGCCGCCGGGCTGGGGGCGGTGTACGTGCCGCATCCCGACACCTGGGTGCTGGAACACCACCCGTTCCCCGAGAGCACCGAACGGCTGCTCCAGGTGGACCGCTTCACCGACCTGGTCGAGCACTTCTGATGGCGCCCGCGAGCCTGGTCGCGCTCGGGGACGCCCTCGCGGACCTGGTGGTCCCCGTCCGGCCGGAGGTGTGCGCCCGGTTCGGCGTGGAGCCGGGCGCCGCGGACTTCCTGGAGTTCGACGCGCTGGCGGAGGTCGTGGCCCGGCTGGAGGGAGAGGGCGCGCGGGCCGTGGTGTCGGCGGGCGGCAGCGCCGCCAACACCTGCGTCGCCTTCGTGGCCGACGGCGGCCGGGCGGCGCTCGCCACGGCGTCGATGGACGACGCGCTCGCCCAGGCCGTCCGGGACGACCTGGCCGGCCGCGGGGTGAGGGTGCCGGTCCGCACCCCGGGCCGGGGCCGCACCGGGCGCTGCCTGGTGCTGCTGCTCCCCGACGGCGAGCGGGCCTTCCTCATCTGGCAGGGCGAGCGCCGACGGCTGCGGATGCTGCCGGAGGCGCTGGAGGCGTGCCTGGCCGACGCCGGCTCCTGCCAGGGGATGCTGGTCGAGGGGTATCTGCTGGCCTCCGAGGACGGCTGCGCGGCGGCCCGCGACGCCCTGCGGCGCGCCGTCGCGCTCGGAGCCCGCCGCGTCCTCGCCCTCTCCGACCCCGCACTCGTGCGCACCCGCCGCCGGCGCTTCGCGGAACTGCTGGCCACCGGAGTCGACGTCGTCCTCGGCAACGAGGCCGAGGCCACGGCGCTCACCGGTGCCGGCGACGCCGAGGCGGCGGCCGCGATGCTGGCCGGGCACGGCATGCTCGCTGTCGTCACGCTGGGCGCCCGCGGCGCGCTCGCCCACGGACCGGGCGGCCGGCACCGCGTCGCCGCGCCCGGCTCCCCGGTCACCAGCGCGGTCGGCGCCGGCGACGCCTTCGCCGGCGGCTTCCTGGGCGGGCTGCTGTCGGACCTGAGCCCTCCCGAGTGCCTCGCGCTCGGCGCGGCCAGGGCGCGGGCGGTCCTCACCGTGCGGCAGGCGCGGGCCCCCGTGCCGCCCGAGCCGGCCCGAAGACCCTGAATCACCCGCACGAGATATTCGGCCACGGTTTCCCCGGCGGAAAATCCGGGAGAACGGCGCGACGGTTTTCCCTGCCCCGATTCGGCGTGTCCCGATTCGACCTCCCCCAATTCGACGGGAAACAGGCGGGGTTGGCAGTCCGCTGCCGTTGTGATACTTCTTCAGTCGGGCGGAATATGGTTTCGGAAGAGGGGTCGTTTCTCATGACGGTTACCGTGCGCACCGAAGGTGTCGGCCCGTCCGCCGTCTTCGCGCTGCCCTGGCTGGTCGCCGACGAACTCGGCTATTTCACCGAGGAAAACGTCGCGGTGGAATTCATCCGGAACCGCGCGGAGCAGAAACTGACCGAACCGGTGGCGGACCACGAGCTGGTCGACTCGATCCGCAACCACGTGCCCTTCGAGGAGGGGCAGGTCGACCTGTACCGCGCCTGCGAATGGGGGCAGATCCGGCGCGCCCACGACAGCCGCCGGGGCGCGAGGATCATCGGGAAACGCTCGTCGGTCGCCGTGATGGCGCTCATGGCGGCGCCCGGTTCGGCGTACCTCTACCCGCAGACCCTGGCGAACGCGCCCGTGGCGGTCAGCTTCCACAACGGCAACCACTACGCGGCGATCCAGATGCTGGAGGGCTTCCTGGAGGCCGACGAGATCAAGACGGTGGGCTACCACACCCTCGACGGCTACCGCGCCGTCCAGTCCGGTGAGGCCGCGGCCGTCGCCCTGTCCGAACCGTGGATCGCCCTGGCCGAGAAGCAGGGCTTCCAGAAGGTCATCGAGACCCACTACGCGGGGCTGGAGCTGGTGGCACCGGACTTCGACCGCGCCGTCTACGCGGCCTGCAACCGGGCGGTCAACCGGGCGGTCGCCGCGCTCGGCCAGGACAAGCGCCCCTACCTGCACTACCTGATCGACTCGCTGCCCGAGGTCTTCGCGGGCGAGATCACCCCCGACGACTTCCACCTGCCCCGGCTGCGCTACGTACCCCCGAGGCCGTACACCCGCCTGGAGTTCGAGAAGGCCTACGCCTGGATGCGCCGCTGGGGCCTGATCGAGCCGGGCGCCCGCTACGAGGACCTGGTGATCGAGGACGCCCAGACCGACGCGGTCCACTGAGGAGACGGGGGAAGACGCCATGTCCGAGGCGCTGTCGCAGGAATGGGGCGTGCGCGTCCGCACCGGATGCCGCGTCAGCTTCACACTGATCGACCTGAACGGCGAGACCGGCCGCCGCAACGGCATGGCGTCCATGGCGCTGCGCTCGCCCGGCCTGGAGGCCGTCGTCCTGCCGCACCACGAGAACGCGGTCGAGGCGGACGAGAACGGCTCCGCCCACCGGGAGGCCGTCGGCGCCCTGCTGGACCGGCTGCGGGAGGCGTGGGGCGGCCCGCCGGCGAAGGTGGTGATCCGCAAGGGCCTCCCCCCGCACACGGGCTTCGGCTCCGGTACCACCACGGCCGTCGCCGTGGGCCGCGCCTACGCCCGGTTCGCCGGTCTCTCGGTCGACACCGCGGAGATAGCCCGGACCGCCGGCCGGGCCGGCACCTCGGGGGCCAGCCCCAACCTCATAGAAAGAGGCGGCTTCCTGGTCGACGGCGGCCATCTCAACCCCGACGACTTCGCCGAGGACCCCAAGCGCTACCTGGTCCCGACCCGGTTCGCGGGCGGCGGGAAACGGCCCCCCGTGCTGATCTCGGCGCCGTTCCCGACCTGGCCGGTCCTGGTGATCATCCCCGACGGCCACCAGATGCACGGCGAGACGGAACGGCAGTTCTTCGCCCGGACGCTGCCCATCCCGGCCGAGGAGGCCCGCCGCACCGCCCACGCGGTCCTGATGAACCTGGCCACCTCGGTCCTCGAAGCCGACTACCCGGCCTTCTGCCGCGCGGTGAACTTCCTGACCTACGAGAGCCACTTCAAGCGGGAGCAGATCGGCATGCAGTCCGCCCAGGTGAAATACCTGCTGGAGGAGGCGCGGCGGGGGCAGGGCATCGACGCCGTCGCGATGAGCTCCGAGGGACCGATGTGCTACGCCTTCACCCGGCGTCCCCGGGCCGCCGTCCGCTGGCTGTCCGAGCTGCGGGACGCGGGCGTCGTCCGCGAGTTCTGGTTCAGCGGCGCCCGCAACGTCCCCGCCGACGTCGACTGGATCCCGGTGCTCGACGACGACGACCGGACCACCGTCGCCTGACCCCGCCGGGACCGAGCACGCGAGGAGGCAGCAGTGCCGAAGAGGTACTCGACCAAGGATCTCGACGTCCGGCGGGCACCGGCCGACGGGCGCACCGGAGTGGGCAGTTTCCGGTTCACCGACGACTACTCGGTCTTCCACTACGGCAAGATGCCCGACTCCGTCCCGGGCAAGGGCGAGGCCTGCTGCCGCATCGCGGCGTTCAACTTCGGCCTGCTGGCCGAGGCGGGCGTGCCCAGCCACTTCCGTGCCTTCCACCCGCCCGACCGGCTGGAGTTCGACCTGCTGAGGGTCGTCGACCCGCGGGAGCGGGCGCTCGGGCCGGCGGACGTCAACCACCTCGTCCCGCTCCAGGTCATCTTCCGCACCATGCTCCCCGAGGGCTCCTCGGTGCTGCGCCGCCTGAGGCTGGGCCGGCTGGAACCGGCCGACATCGGCCTCGCGCGGCCCCCCGTCCCCGGCACCGTACTGGACCGCCCGGTCATCGAGTACACCACCAAGCTGGAGGAGATCGACCGCTTCGTGGGCCGGGAGGAGGCCGCGGCGATCGGCGGGCTGGACGCGAGGCAGCAGGCCGAACTGGAGGACCGCACCCGGCTGGTGGCCGAGGTGGTGGCCGGACACGCCCGCCGCGTCGGGCTGGTGCTCGCGGACGGCAAGGTCGAGTACGGCCGGGACGCGCGGGGCCGGCTGATCCTGGTCGACCACGCGGGCACCCCCGACGAGGCCCGGCTGCTGCTGGACGGCGCCCACGCCGACAAGCAGGTGCTGCGCGACCACTACGCGGCCAGCGGACTCCAGTCCCGCGTGGAGGAGTGGGTCCGGGAGGGCCGCCCCCGCTCGACGTGGCCCGCCCCCGACCCCCTCCCGCGCGAAGTGGTGGACCTGGTGGGCGAGATGTACCGGTCGCTGTGCGAGCTGTGGACCGGCACCCGGGTGTGGGGCGCCGAGGACCTGGACCGGGTACTGGCCCGGCTGGCGGCCCTCGCGCCCACCGCCCCCCGTACCGAGCGCGGGACGGGTGCGGCATGGACCTGATCATCGCGGACTGTCAGGCGGGCGGCGCCCGCGACGACGCCCCCGCACCGCCGCGGGGCCGCCCGCCCGGAGGTGGCCCGTGCCCGTCGGGTGCACCGCGGCCGGCGCGATGACCGTGGAGCGCGAGCGGCTCGCGGACCGCACCGCGCCGGACGCGCGGCCCGGCACCACCAGGGCCTCCGGCACCGGACACCCCGGCCGCTCCCCCGGCCGCGGCAGGGGCCTCGCCGGACCTCCGCCGCGGAGAACCGCGCGCGGCCCGAAGACCCGGCCGGCCGGGCACGGCGAGCGCCGCGTGCCGCTGCCGCACGACCCCGGCCGGCCCGCCCGCCCGGCAGCGAGAACGCCGGCCACCGCACCCAGCGAGGAGGGGCGAGCGTGAACGAGCGGGAGAGCAGCGGGCGTTGGCTCATCACGGCCGACCGGGTCTGGGACGGGACCGCCGGCACACCCCTCCGGCACGGCTTCGTCCTCCTCGACGGCGACCGCATCGCCGCCGTCGGCCGCCAGGCGGACCTCGGTACCGGCGACACCACGGCCGGCCCCCGGCTGGACCTGCCCGGGGCCACCCTCATGCCGGGACTCGTCGACGCCCATGTGCACCTGACCTTCAGCGGCTCGGACGTGCCCGTCCGCGACTACCGGCGGGAGGCCCGTACCGGCGCCGCCGCCCTCGCCGTACGCGCCGTGGTCAACCTGCGGGCCGCCGTGGAGGCCGGCGTGACCACCGTCCGCGACCTGGGCACCCTGAACGAGGTCGCCTTCCCGCTGCGCGCCGCGGTGGCCGACGGCCGGATCCCCGGGCCCCGGGTGCTGACCAGCGGCCGGCCGATCACCGTCACCGGCGGCCACTGCCACTGGTTCAGCCACGAGTGCGACTCGCCCACCGACATCCGGGTGGCCGTCCGGACCCAGGTACGCGACGGCGCGGACTGGATCAAACTCATGGTCAGCGGCGGCAACCTGACACCCCGGACCAACCCGGTGCGGCCCCAGTTCAGCGAGGAGGAGGTCCGGGCCTGCGTCGACGAGAGCGACCGGCTGGGCCGCCCGGTCGCCACCCACGCCTACGACCCGCTCAGCATCCGCCGGGCCGCCGCCGCGGGCGCGCGCACCATCGAGCACTGCCTCTTCGAGACGGCCGACGGCATCGCGTACGACCCGGCCACCGCCGACCTGATGGCCGCCCGCTCCATCGCCTTCGTCCCCACGATCAGCGGCGCCCTGCACCGGATGCGGGACGGCACCGGGCTGATCGCCCCCCGGTTCCGGGACCGGCACCAGCGTGTCCGCGAGGTCTTCCGGCTGCTGCTCGCCGCCGGAGTGCCCATGGTCGCGGGCTCGGACGCGGGCGTCCCGCACCGCGCCTTCGACGGCTTCCCGGCGGACCTGGCCGCCCTGGTGGGGGAGGACGGCATCGGACTGACCCGGCACCAGGCGCTGGTCGCCGCCACCTCCGGCGCCGCGGCCGGGCTCGGCATCGAGGACGCGGGGGTGCTGACGCCCGGACACCGCGCCGACCTGCTCGCGGTGGACGGCGACCCGCTGCGCGACATCGGGGCCCTGCTGCGCCCGCGGCTGGTCGTCGCCGCCGGACGCCGGGTGCGCGGGCCGGAGACAGGGGCCGGCTGACACACACGGCGGCACCGCACGCAGCCGGCCTCGGGACGAGCCTGACGGGAGCACGCATGAAATTCGGCATCTTCTTCGAACTGTCGGTACCGCAGCCGTTGGGCCACGCCGACGAGATACAGGCCTACCAGGACGCCCTGGAACAGAGCAGGCTGGCCGACGAACTGGGGTTCACCACGGCCTGGGCGGTCGAACACCACTTCCTCCAGGAGTACTCGCACTGCTCGGCCCCCGAGGTCTTCCTCACCGCCGTCGCCATGTCGACATCGCGGCTGCGCGTCGGCCACGGGGGCGTGGTGTGCGTGCCCCAGATCAACCACCCCGTGCGCGTCGCCGAACGGGCCGCCGCCCTCGACATCCTCTCCGGCGGCCGGTTGGAGGTGGGCACCGCGCGTGCCTCGACCATCACGGAACTCGGCGGCTTCATGGCGGACCCGGACAGCACCAAGATGTCCTGGGACGAGTACATCGACGTACTGCCCCGCATGTGGACCGAGGAACGCGTCCGCTACGACGGCACCACCTTCACCCTGCCCGAGCGCCCCGTGGTGCCCAAGCCGGTGCAGGACCCCCATCCGCCGCTGTGGGTGACGGTGACCTCGCCCGGCACCGAGCGCGACGCGGCCGACCGGGGCATCGGCTGCCTGGGAGTCGCCGCGGCGGGCTTCAAGGAACAGGAACGGCGCACCGGCGAGTACCGCAAGCGCATCCAGCAGTGCGACCCGGCCGGACGCGCGGTCAACGACCAGGTGGCCACCATGAACTACCTCTTCTGCCACGAGGACGACGCCACCGCGAGCCGGATCGGCGGCACCATGTTCAACGCCTTCGGCATGCTCAACAGCCAGCTGCTGTGGGCGCGGGAGGTCTATCCCACCCCGGCGTACCGCTCGCTCGGCAACCTCGCGCCGGGCGGCGTCGACCTGGTCCGCGACGACGACCCGGCGGCCCGGCGCCCCGTTCCCGAGGGCGTCGCCATCGGCGACCCGGACCGCATCGTCAAGGCCATCAAGATCTGGGAGAGCATGGGCGTGGACGCGATCAACTTCCTGCTGAACACGGCGAACCTGGTACCACAGGACCAAGTGCTGGCCAGCATGCGGCTGTTCGCCGCCGAGGTCATGCCGCACTTCGCGACGGGCGGCAACTGATGCTCAGCGGGACCGCCGACCCCGAGGCGATGGCGGCGTCCGCCCCCTACGTCGCCGCCCCCGCCACCGAACCGCTGGTCTGCCACGGCGCGGAACTCCTCCAGATCGTCTACCAGATAGACGGCCACGCCCGGCAGGAGGTCCTGCCCCCGGCCCTGCACCCGGTGAACCCCCCGGTGATCATCGTGTCCGTGCTGCGGGCCGCCGAGAGCGACGCCGGACCGTTCA
The DNA here is from genome assembly GCF_039532885.1 of Streptomyces nogalater. Classification (NCBI taxonomy): domain Bacteria; kingdom Bacillati; phylum Actinomycetota; class Actinomycetes; order Kitasatosporales; family Streptomycetaceae; genus Streptomyces; species Streptomyces nogalater. Next base: position 7,414 of record NZ_BAAASM010000075.1, read on the forward strand.
CCCTGGCCGAGACCCGCGTCGTGTGCCGCAGCGGCGCGCGCGGCAGGGGTTTCCACGTGTCGGATTTCATCGACGGCGAGGAGGCCGCCCGGCTGCTCGCCCGGCGCTGGGGCTACCGGGCCCGCCCGGCCGCCGTAGCGCTGCGCCTGCGCTACCACGGCGCCGCCGCCGAGGTCCGCGCCGACGGCCGCCTGCTGCTCGACGCCCGCCTGCTCGACCCCGTCCCGCTGGCCCCCGCCGACCTCCGGTTCACCGACTCCATGCACCTGGCCCGCACCCCGCGCGGCAGCCGGCTCATCCAGGTCGAACGCGCCTACGACGTCACGGCCGCCCAGCGCGGCCGGCCGGTGCTGGCCGCCTTCGAGGCCGCCGGCTGGGGCGAGCCCCGGCTGCGCCCCTCGCACCCGATATCGGCCGTCTCGCTCACCGGTGACGTGGTGTTCCGGCCGGTCCGGTACCTCTGCCGCGCCGACGTGAGCGCCTCGGAAGGGACGGAACGCCTTGACCACGCCTAGCTTCGAGGACGCGCCGGACGGCGGGAGCGCCCACCTCACCGGCCACGAGCACGCCGCGCCGATGCGGCCCCGCCCCACCGGCCCGCTCAGGGGCGTCCGGGTGGTCGACCTCACCCGCGCCGTGTCGGGCCCGTTCTGCACGATGATCCTGGGCGACCTCGGCGCCGACGTCGTCAAGGTCGAACCGCCCGCCGGGGACCTGCCCCGGTTCGCCGGCCCGTTCACCAGGGACGACACCGGCCGGCACTACGGGGGGCTGTTCGCCAGCATCAACCGCAACAAGCTGGGCATCGTCCTGGACCTGGGCGTGCCCGCCGACCGGGAGCGGCTGCTGCGGCTCGTGGACACCGCGGACGTGCTGGTGGAGAACTACCGGTCGGGCGTGATGGAGCGCTGGGGACTGGAGTACGAGGCGCTGCACGCCCGCAACCCCCGGCTGGTGTACGCGGCGATCCGCGGCTTCGGCGACCCGCGCACCGGCGCCAGCCCCTACGTGGACTGGCCCGCCTACGACATCGTCGCGCAGGCCATGGGCGGTCTGGTCAGCATGACCGGTCCGGCCGGGCACGAGGGCGTCCGCGCCGGCCCGACCATCGGCGACCTGTACCCGGCCACGCTCGCGGCCATCGGCATCCTCTCCGCGCTGCACCACGCGCGTGCCACGGGGGAGGGCCAGATGGTCGACGTGGCCATGGTCGACTCGATCGTGTCCCTGTGCGAGACCGCCGTCTACCGCTACTCCTACACCGGCGTGGTCAGCGCCCCCACCGGCAACAGCCACCCGCAACTGGTGCCGTTCGACATCTTCCCCACCAAGGACGGCCAGTGCGCCATCGCCGCCCCGACGGACAACCACTGGAAGGTGCTGTGCGAGACGATCGGACGCCCCGACCTCGTCGCCGACGAGCGGACCCGCACCAACGGTGACCGGGTCGCCAACGCCGTGCTCGTGCACCACGCGATCGCCGGCTGGACGCTGGAGCGGACCACCGCCGAGATCGCCGTGGAACTAGGCGGCCGGGTCCCGCTGGGACCGGTGAACGACGCCGCCGACCTGTTCACCGACCCCCACGTCCGGGCCCGGGAGATGCTCGTCGCCGTGGAGCAGCCGGGCGACGCCCGCCCGGTGGTGTTCCCCAACTGCCCGATCCGCTTCACCGCGACCCCGTCGGGTGTGTACCGGCGGCCGCCGCTGCTCGGTGAGCACACCGAAGAGGTCCTGGCGCGACTCGACGCCGACGGCGCGGACCCGGCACAGCGGTAGACGACGGTCAAGGGGGCTCAGGGGCGGCGGCCGGCGAGGGCGAGCAGCCGGGTCTGCGGATCCGCGCCCGGTTCCACCGGCACCTCGGCGAAGCCCCACTGGGCGAACATCCGCGGGCGGCTGTCGAAGAGTTCCAGACAGGCGTCGACCAGACCGGCCGGCAGCCGGGGATCGGGCTCCCGCGCGCGGCCGATGTCCCAGCCGTGGATCAGCACGTCCACGAACCGCTGCCTGGCGTACACCCGGCCCGGCCGCTCGCCGTAGGACAGCGGCCACAGCCGGTCCATGGCGTCCTCGGCCGCGAACGCTCCGGTTGCGGCCGCGACGGAGGCCGCGTGCGCGGCGGCCGGGTCGTCACCCAGCAGATCGCCGTCGAGTTCCGTGCCGACGTCCTCGATCGTCCGGCCCTCGCCCAGCGCGCGCACCCACAGGTTCCCGGCCACGAGATGGTTCACGACCTGCCGTACGTTCCACCGCTCGCACGGGGTCGGCGCCTCCCACCCGTCGGCCCCGACGGCGGCGACGAACCGGTCCGTCGAGAGGAGGGCTTGCGCGTGCAGGGCCCGGATGTCCATGGCAGAAGACCACCGTTCTCGATGTCGTCGGTACAGGGGCTGGGCTGGGCGGGGCGGGGCTCAGGGCCGGGGCCGCCCCGGCCGGGACTCCGCGAGGCGGGCGAGGAACCGGTGGACCGACCGGTCGTAGGCCGCCGTACGGACGAACGCCTTCACGGCCAGCCGGCGCCGGAACCCGGGGTCGGTGGCGCCGACCCGGCCGCCGGCGGCGGTCAGGGCGTCGAGGACGGCGCCGTAGTCCGCGGGATCCACCACCGCAAGCACGTCGGCGTGGTTCTTGGCGGCGGCCCGCACCATGGCCGGACCGCCCACGTCGATGGAGTCCAGCACGCCCTCGGAGGTGTCGTCCGGCGGCAGGTCACGGAAGTTGCACACCAGGACGTCGATACGGGGGACCCCGTGCCGCCGGACGTCCGCCTCGTCGGCCGGATGCCCCCGGCGGTACAGCAGCCCGCCGAAGACGGACGGATGGAACGCCCGGACCCGGCCGCCCATCAGCTCGGGCACCCCGGACAGATCGCCGACGACCGTGGCGTCCAGCCCGGACTCCCGCAGCAGTGCGGCGGTGCCCGAGGTGGCCACCAGACGCAGGCCCAGACGGCTCAGGCCGGCCCCCAGCTCCGTGATGCCCGTCTTGTCCGTCACTGACAGTACCGCGTACATCCGGGCCCCTCCGGCCGGTCAGCCCGCGAGCAGTGGCTCCACGCGGGACAGCGTCTCCTGGATGTTCTCCTCGGTGATCACACGGTGTGCCTCCCGCGGCGTCAGCCAGCGCAGCGGCGCATGCGGATTCTCCGGGCGGACCGCCTCGGGGCTGCGGGTGGCCAGCACGAAGCGGATGTCGGCGTGCTCGTGCGCCTCCTCCCGGGCGTTGGCCGGCACCGGCACGATCACCAGGTGCCGGACCTCGGCGTCCGGCCAGGGCACGAGATCGGTCAGGCCCGTCTCCTCCCGCCCCTCGCGCAGGGCGATGGCGAGCGGGTCGGACTCGTCCGGGTCGGCGTGCCCGCCGACCAGCAGCCAGGAGGCGTGACGCTGGTGCCAGCGCAGCAGGACCCGGCCGCTCTCCTGGTGCACGATCAGGGCGGACCCGGTGACGTGCAGCGGACTGGACCGCCGCCACGGGTCGCCCGAGGCGACGAGGGCGCGCACCCGCTCCACGTCCGCGCGTTCGGCGGTGCTCTTCGGCTCGTAGCGGGCAAGGAGATCGAGGACTGCGTGATGGGCTGTGACCATGCGCGGCATCCTAGTGACGGGGCGTGAGCCGGGCCGCGCGCTCGCGCGGGACCGATCACCTTCGGCCATCCGGGACTCCGGCGCCGGACCCGGCGGGGGAGCGCTCCGCGGGCAGCCCCAGGAGGCGTTCGGCGATGATGTCCCGCAGGACCTCACCGGTGCCGTCGCCGATCGTGTCGCCCCGGCCCGACAGGAACAGCCGCTGCCAACGGCCCGCCGGGTCGTCCTCCTCCCCGGGGCCCGGGCCGAGCAGACCGGCCGCGCCGGTGACCGCGAGGGCGATCTCGCCGAACCGGCGCCGGTACTCGGCCCGCATCAGCCCCACCACGGCCGCCCCGGCACCCGGCGCCCCGGCCGCCGGCGGGTCGGCCACCGCCCGGCGCAGCAGCGCCAGCCGCGTGTACGCCTCCGCCAACTGGCCTCTGACCAGGGGATCCCGCGTTCGCCCGGCCTTCTGCGCCTGCCTGACGAGGTCCTGGAACGCGGCCTCCAGACCGGTGAGCGCCGCCGCCGCGCGACCGGCCCGCTGGTGCGCCAGGGCGGTCATGACCACCGGCCAGCCGCCGCCCGGCCCGCCGACGACATCGCGCAGCGCGGCGCGGGCGCCGTCGAACACCACCTCGCACAGGTCCGCCGACCCGTCCGCCGACCGGACCGGACGCACCCGGGTGCCGTTGCCCTCGGCCAGCCGCACCACCACGCACGACAGGCCCCGGTGACGGCCCGCGGCCGGACCTGTCCGGCACAGCACCAGCGCCCGGCCGGCCCGTCGCGCACCGTGGACCCACGTCTTGCGGCCGCTGATCACGATCTCGTCGCCGGCCACCGTGCCCCGGGTCTCGACGGAGGCCGGGTCGGATCCGTGGGACGGCTCCGAGTACGCCTGGCAGTACGTGTCCCGGCCGGTCCTGATCCCGGGCAGCAGCCGGGCGCGCTGCTCCTCGGTGCCGTGTGCCAGCAGGACCGGCCCCACGACCAGTTCACCGGCTCCCCGGCCGATCCTCGGCACCCCGGCGCGCGCGCACTCCTCCTCCAGCACCAGCACCTCGGGCACCCCGAGCCCGGCCCCGCCGTACCGCCGCGGCCAGGCGGGACACACCAGCCCCGCGTCGAGCAGCCTGCGCTCCCACTCCGCGTACGCCGCCGCGCGGGGCCCCGGGGCCTCGCCAAGGCCGCCGTACGCGGCCCGCGCCGCCCCCGGATCCTCCCCGGGGCCGCCGTCGTGTGCCGCCGGGGGGCCGTCCGCCGTGAGGCCGGGCGGGACGTTGGCCGATATCCAGGCCCGCACCCGGCGGCGGAACGGCTCGGTGCCAGGCGGGTGCGCGAACGCGGGCGTGCCCGGGGCTGCTTCCAACGTCTCCTCCGGTCCGTCGGTGCTCAGACTCCGATCCGCCGAGCCAGCAGCTCGCGGTGGTGGGCGGCGTCCCCGAAGAGCAGTTCGCTGCTCTTGGCCCGCCGGAAGTACAGATGGGCGGGGTGCTCCCAGGTGAAGCCGATGCCCCCGTGGATCTGGATGTTCTCCGCGGCGGCGTGGAAGTACGCCTCGGAGCAGCAGGACTTGGCCAGGCTCGCCAGGACGGGCACCTCGTCGTCGCCCTCGGCCACCGCCCAGCCTGCGTGGTAGGCCGCCGCCCGCGCCGACTCCACCTCCAGCAGCATGTCGGCGCACTTGTGCTTGATGGCCTGGAAGCTGCCGATGGGCCGCCCGAACTGCACCCTGACCTTGGCGTAGGAGACGGCCATCTCCAGCACCCGCTGTGCTCCGCCGGCCTGTTCGGCCGCCAGCGCCACGGCCGCCAGGTCCAGCATCCGGGCCACGGCGGGCCAGCCCTCGCCGTCGGCGCCGACCGGGCGGGCCCGCACCCGGTCGAAGGAGAGCCGGGCGAGCTTGCGGGTCGGGTCCAGGGTGGCGACCGGGGTGGCGGTGAGACCTACGGCGCCCTTCTCCACGGCGAACAGCGACACGCCCGCCCTCGACCTGGCCGCCACCAGCACCAGATCGGCGACATGACCGTCCAGGACGTAGTGCTTCTCCCCCGACAGCCGCCACGCCCCGTCCGGCGTGCCGGTGGCCTCCAGGGTGATGCCGCTCTCCCCCCAGTCCCCCCGCCGTTCGGCGAGCGCGACGGTGGCGATGGTGCGGCCGCTCGCGATGCCGGGCAGATAGTCCGCCCCGGCCGACTCGTCCCGCGAGGCGAGCAGCAGATTGGCCGCCAGCGCCACGGTCGCGAAGTACGGCGCGCACAGCAGTGCCCGGCCCATCTCGTCGAGTACGACGCTCAATTCGGCATACGAGTAACCGGCCCCGCCGTATTCCCCCGGAATGATCAGCGCCATCAGTTCCAGTTGTTCCGCCATCTGCCGCCACACGGCCCGGTCGAAGCCGTCCGTCCGCTCCATCAGACGCCGGACCTCGGTTTCGGGTGATTTATCGGCGAGAAAACGGCGTACCGTTTCGCGCAACCGCTCGTGATCGTCATGGAACGGGTGGGTCACGGCAACCACTCCCGCCGTCCGCGGCAATTCGTGCCAGCAACGTAATGGATGGCCGCAACGGGCGGAAGTACGCGGCGGCATCAGGCCGGTTGTCGCTGCCCGGCGTACCCGCCGACGGTGCCGATCCGGCCAAGGGCGAACAGGCCCCGATCGCCGAAAGACGACTCCTTGACGGGTGGACCGGCCTCGGTAGACTGTTTTGCCCTGTGCGAGGCCATCGGCGTGTTCCACAAAACGCTCGTCTGGAGTGCCAGTGGGTGTTCCTCCCATGAAGCTCAGCGGCCGTATCCCTTCGATAAGCACCGGAAATGCGGAAGCGGACATGCGGTCCGCGGCCGGGGAAATCACCACCCAGCTCACCGACTGGGGTTTCATGGCCGTCGAGGTACCGGGTATCGGGGCCCGCGTCGAAGCGCTGACACGCGGTTTCTCCGAAGCCTGCGACTCGGCCGCACCCCGCCTGTCCGACTACGCCTACCAGCGGGTGCCCCAGATCTCCAGCGGCGGCACCCACGGGTTCTTCCCCTACCTGTCGGAGGTGCCGCGCCTGGCGGCCGGCGTGGCCGACCCGAAGGAGTTCATCCATGTGAGCGGCGCCATGATCGCCGACCGGCCGCCGGGCGCCGCACAAGTCCTGCGCGCCTTCCCCCGGTTCGGGAAGGCGGCCGCCGGCGTCTTCGACACCGCCTTCACCCTGGTCCGGCTGTTCGCCGAGGTGATCCACGGCATGCTGCCCCCGAACGCGCCCCCGCTGCGGCTGTCGCGCGACGCGGCCAACCTGCGGGTCATCCGCTACCGGGACACCGGCGGGCGCGAGGTCCTCGCCCACGAGCACTCGGGCATCCAACTGCTCGGCCTGCAACTGCCGCCCAGCGACCAGGGGTTGCAGTACGTCCTGCACGACGGCACCTGGGTCGAACCGGTGATCGCGCACACGGACGTCGTGCTGTGCAACATCGGCAGGATGCTCGCCCAGGCCTCCGACGGCCGCTTCCGTCCCTCCACCCACCGGGTGCACCGCCCGGACACCCAGGCGGGCTACGAACGGCTGTCGGCCGTCCTGTTCGCCTACCCGCCGCACGACGCCCGCCAGTGGCGGATCACCACGGACGGACACCTGACCGTCCTGGACGCCACCTGGGCCGACTTCATCGCCGACAGGTTCTCGGGCCTGGGGAGCACCCCCTCCTGACCGCCCGCACAGCGCCCGGCACCGCCCCGGCGTCCCCCGAACAGACCCGCGAGCGGGAGGCAACGACATGAGCACCGGCCCTCTCGGCCCCTACGACACCGAGCAGTTGACGCGGCTGGCGGAGACGAAGCCGCCCGACATCACCGGCCGCAGCAAGCACCTGTGGCTGCTGCCCGACGACCTCTGCCTGGTCCGGCTCATCCCCAGCCTGCGCAGCTTCACCTACGCGCGGGACGAGATCGTGGCCGAGACCGGCCCGTTGCGCCTGGACTTCTACGAACGCGCCGCCGCCCGGCTCACCGAGGCCGGCGTGCGCTGCGCCTTCCGCGGCCGGGTCGCCGAGACCCTGTACCTGGCGGAGTACCGGCCCGCCCCGCCGTTCGAGGTCATCGTCAAGAACGTGGCGACCGGCTCCACCACCCGCAAATACCCCGGGCTGTTCCCGGACGGACAGCCCCTGCCGCGCCCGGTCGTGAAGTTCGACTACCGGGTGGATCCGGAGGACCAGCCCATCGGCGAGGACTATCTGCGGGCGCTGGGCCTGCCGGTCGGGACCATGCGGGAACAGGCGCTCGTCGTCAACGACGTGCTGCGCGACTGGCTCGCGCCGCTCCAGGTCTGGGACTTCTGCCTCGTCTTCGGCACCGGCGCGGACGGTGAACTGTGCCTGATCTCGGAGGTCTCCCAGGACTGCATGCGGCTGCGGCACGCGGACGGCTCGCCCCTCGACAAGGACCTGTTCCGCGACGGGGTACCGGGCGCCGAGATCGTGCACCAGTGGAAGCGGGCCTTCGATGCCCTCTGAGGCGGAGCGCCCCGTGGCGCTGGTGACCGGCACCAACCGGGGCACCGGCAGGGCCATCGCCGCCGCCCTGCACCGGCGCGGCTACCGGATCCGGTCGCTGAACCGCACCCTCTCGGGCGAGGACTGGCTCGGCGAACTGCGCTGCGACCTGACCGACCCGGGGCGGATCGCCGAGTGCGTCGCCGAGGCGGTCGCCGGGACCGGGCGGCTGGACGTGTGCGTCGCCAACGCCGTCGACCGGGCCTTCGGGCCGCTGGCCGACCTGCCGGCCCGGGACTGGGACCGGCTGGTCGCGATCAATCTGACGTCGGTGTTCCACCTGATCCGGCACACCCTGCCGGCCCTGCGCACGAGCGCGGGCCTGTTCGTCGCGATGGGCAGCCACGCGGCGACCCGCTTCTTCGAGGGCGGGGCCGCCTACAGCGCGACCAAGGCGGCTTTGAAGGCGCTGGTGGAGACGCTGCTGCTGGAGGAGCGCGGGAACGGAGTCCGCGCCTGCCTGATCTCCCCGGGCGCCATCGCCAACCTCGACGGGGACGAAGCGCCGTACAAGATGAGCACCGGGTCGGTCGGCGACTGCGTCGCGGCCGTGATCGACGGCTGGCCGCGTGACGTGGTCGTCGGGGAACTGGAGATCCGCCCGGCCGGCCTCCCCGCACCCCCGGTGACCGGTATCGACCGGCTGCTGCACGTCTGAGTCCGAAGCGGCCGTCCCTCCCGCACCCGGCCGCCCGCCCCGCACCCGGCCGCCCGCCCCGCACCCGGCCGTCGGCGCGGACGAGGACGGCGGCGCACTGTTCAACGGAACGCACGCCCGCAGACCGCTTACCACGCTCGGGGTGAAGACATGGTTTCTCTCGCGCTCCCCACCGGTTCCCTGGAAGCGCCGACGCTCGAACTTCTCGCCGCCGCGGACCTGCCCGTGAGCAGACACGCGCCACGCGCCTACCGCGGGACCGCCGGCCACCCGGCCGTCGACCGGGTGGTCTTCCACAAGCCGCGGGAGATCCCCGTGATCGTGGCGGGCGGCACCTGCGACATCGGGCTCACCGGCGCCGACTGGGTCGCCGAGACGGGCGCGAAGGTCGAGGTGGTGGACACCCTCGACTACTCCAAGTCGACCCGCTCCGGGTGGCGGGTGGTGCTGGCCGTGCCCGAGGACCACCCGGCGCGGACGGTGGCCGACCTGGCGGACGGGGTGCGGGTGGCGACGGAGTACCCGGCCATGGCCCGGGAGTACTTCCGGCGCTCGGGCGTACGGGCCACGGTCCTGCACTCGCACGGGAGCACCGAGGCCAAGATCCCCGACCTCGCCGACGCCGTCGTGGAGGTCGTCGAGACCGGCTCCTCGCTGCGGCAGAACGACCTCCGGGTGCTCGACACGGTCAGACGGTGCGGGGTGAACCTCGTCGCCAACCCCTCCGCCTGGGCCGACCGGACCACCCGGGCGACGATCCGTACCCTCTCCACCCTGCTGCGCGCCGCGTACGCCGGCCCCCTGCACCGGCTGCTGACCATCGTCCTGCCCACGGACCGCTGGGCGCACGCCGAACCCCTGCTGCCGGCGCGCTGGTGGCGCCTGGACACCGGCGCAGCCCCGGGTCTGGTGGTCCTCCAGGGGGTCTGCGCCGCCCCCGAGGCCGCCGGGGTGATGACCTCCCTGGTGGAGCGGGCCGGCGCGATCGAGATCGTGGAGACCCCGATCCGCAGACTGGTCCGCGACGACCTTGCGGGAGCGCCACCGCGCCGGGACGCCACCCATTGACCGCTCCCACGGCTGTCGATAGCCTCACCGGGCATCATTCGAACGTTCAAGCGAAACTTTCGCTCGCCCAGGCGCGGGTCACCCCGGAGAGGAATCGATGTGCCGAGCGCGCCCGAGAGCGGCATCAGCCTCAGCGACCCCGTGATCCCGGGATTCCACCCCGATCCGAGCGTCTGCCGGGCCGGGGAGGACTACTACCTCGCCTGCTCCAGCTTCGAGTACTTTCCCGGCATCCCCGTCTTCCACAGCCGCGACCTGGTGCACTGGACCCAGATCGGCAACGCCCTGGACCGGCCGGAGCAGCTGCGGCTGCCGCCCGGCAGCCCCTCGTCCGGTGGCCTGTACGCCCCCACCCTGCGCTATCACGACGGCCGCTTCTGGCTGATCGTCACGAACGTCAGCGGCGACGGCAACCTCCTGTTCACCGCCACCGACCCGGCCGGCCCCTGGTCCGATCCGGTCCGGCTGCCCGGGGTGCGGGGCATCGACCCGGACCTCGCCTGGGACGACGACGGCACCTGCTGGTGCACCGTGGCGGGAGTCAGCCAGGTCCGCATCGACCCGCACACCGGGGAGACCCTCGGTGAGCCGCGGCGCGTGTGGTCCGGGACTCCCGGCGCCAAGGCCCCGGAGGCCCCGCACCTGTACCGCATCGGCGAGTACTGGTATCTGCTCATCGCCGAGGGCGGCACCGAGCGGTGCCACGCCGTCTCGGTCGCCCGTGGCCGCACCCCCGACGGTCCGTTCGAGCCCTGCCCGGCCAATCCCGTCCTGACCCATCGCGGCACCGACCACCCCGTGCAGAACACCGGCCACGGTGACCTGGTCCAGGGACCCGACGGCTCGTGGTGGATGGTGTTCCTCGGGGTCAGGCCGCGCGGCGGGTCACCCGGCTGGCACGTGCTGGGCCGGGAGACGTTCCTGGCCCCGGTGACCTGGGTCGACGGCTGGCCGGTCGTCGGCGAGGTGCCCTCCGCCCCCCTCCAGCCCCCGTGGCCGCTTGGCCGTCCCGCCCCGGCGTCGGTCCGGGACGACTTCGACGGCGGCGGCCTCGCCCCGGGCTGGATCTCGCCGCGCTCGCGGCGCGAGGAGGACTGCACCACGAAGGAACGCGCCGGCTGGCTGAGCCTGCGCGCCCGCGGGGCCTCGCTGGACGACACCGACGTCACCTTCGTCGGCCGCCGCCAGCAGCACCTGTCCTGCCGCGCGCGGACCCTCGTCGACCCGGCGGAGGGGAGCGGCGGCCTGGCCGTCCGCCTGGACGAGCGGCACCACTACGGGATCGAGGCCACGGCGGGCGAGGTGCGGGTGATCGCCCGGATCGGCCCGCTGCGGTCGGTGGTGGCCTCCCGCCCGTCGACCGGCGGCCCGGTGGTGCTCGGCGTGGAGACGACCCCCGCGCAGGGGGGCACCGACCCGCGCGAGGGACCGGACACCGTCGCACTCGGCGTGTGGGAGGCGGACGGCACGTTCACCGAACTCGCCAGGCTCGACGGCCGGTACCTGTCCACGGAGGTCGCCGGCGGCTTCACCGGCCGCGTGATCGGCCTGTACGCCGCGACGGGAGCCGCGCGCTTCGACTGGTTCGACTACGAGCCGTACGGGGACTGAACCGAGGCGCCCGGAACACCGGGAATACCGGCGGACCGGCACGGGTTGGGGCCGAGTGGTTGATGAATCAACTACCGATCGCGTACCGCAGAGGTGAGGACCCGTGAGCGACACCTTCCAGGACTACTCGGCGATGGGCGGGGTCGCGCCGGACCGCTGGGCGAGTGCCCTGCACCTGTTCGACAACGGCCCCGGCGTCCCGCACGAGGAGACCACGGCCGAGCGCTGGGAGCGCGCCCGGCTGCTGTTCGACGCCAAGGACTACGCCGGGGCGGCCAAGCTGCTCCCCGCCGTGGTCGAGGAGGCCCCCGAGCAGACCGCGCCCCGGCTGCTGCTGGCCCGCGCCTACTACCACTCGGCCCAGCTGCGGCGGGCCGAGGAGCAGCTGCGGCTGATCATCGACCGGGACCCGGTGGAGCACTACGCCCATCTGATGCTGGGCCGCACCCTGGAGCGGCAGGGCCGCCACGAGGAGGCCACGCCCTGGCTGCGCATGGCCGCGGCCTTCGCCGGCGAGACCCCCGCCGACGACTGACGAGCACCGCCGGGGCTACGGCGGGGCGGGGCGCCGGCGGGCGCCGGGGGCGGTGACGCGGGGTCGGCGGAGCGGGGCGCCAGGGGGCGGTGGTGCGGGAGTCGGCGGCGCGGGCCGCGGGGGCAGGCGGCGCGGGGAGTCGGCGGAGCGGAGCACCGGGGGCGATGCCGGGGGTGCTGAGTCGGCCGGAGCGAGGAGTCGGCCAGAGCGGGGGTGCGGGGTGCGAGGGCGCGGGCGGTGCGCCGCCCGCGCCCGGCCCCGCTTTCCCGCGGCGATCCGATGCGGCCGTCCCGGCCGGCGGTTCCCCTCAGGCGCCGAGCGCGGTGATCGCGGCCGGGCCGTGGCCCGCGGCGAGCAGGGGCGCGCGGATGTCGGTGGGGAGATCGGGGACGTAGCCGAGCAGGACGTCGGCCGGGCCCTCGATTCGCAGCCGGCCCAGCGCGGCCGGCAGCAGCAGGCTCTCGGCCCGGCCCAGCCGCTCCCGTCCCCCCGGCGTGGTCACGGTGACGGGCGCCCCGGCGTTGCTCAGGACCATCGCCGTGGAGAACTCGTGCACCAGCGGGGCCGCGGTGCCGGCCCGCCACCGCTCCAGCGCGAAGTAGGGCCCGGCGCACAGCACGGTCCGTTCCACGCCGTCGTCCACCGGCACGCTCAGACCGGAGTGGAAGTCGGGGCGCGGCTCGGGCCGCCACTCCTCCAGGAGCCGTTCGATGGCGGCGTGCCACTCCCGGTCGGGGATCGGGGCGCCGTCCTCCATCCGGTGGCGCATGGCGTGCTGCTGGGTGTCGGAGGTCTGCTCGATCTCGTAGACGAGTGTGCCGGGGCCGAAGCTGTGCAGGGTGCCGCCGGGGACGTAGAGGGTCTGCCCGGCGCGCACAGGCAGGCGGCGCAGGACGGCGTCGAAGTCCTGTGCCAGCAGCGCCCGGTGGAGCCGGTCGCGGTCCACCCCGCGCCGGACACCGGCCAGGGCGGTGGCCCCGGGGGCCGCTTCCAGGATGTGCCACGCCTCGGTCTTGCCGTTGGGCTCGCCCTCGATACGGCGGGCGGTCTCGTCGTCGGCGTGCAGATGGACCGGCAGCGGTCCGGTGGCGTCGATGAATTTCGTCAGCACCGGGAAGCGCCCGCCGTGCGGGCCGCGTCCGAGCAGCTCCTCGGGGTGCTCCCGCACCAGATCGCGCAGCGCGCGTCCGGCCAGCGGGCCCCCGGTCACCACCGCGCCCTCGCCGTCCACGTCGCTGACCTCCCAGGTCTCGGCGACCGGGCCGTCCGGCAGTCCCGCGCGGCCCCACCGGTCGGCCAGCACGCGCCCGCCGAAGACGTGCTGCTTGACCGGCGTGGTCAGGCGCAACGGGTACCAGTCCATGGGCTCCCCTCCCCGTGTCGGTCCGGCGTCGTCCGCTCCGGGGTTCCCGCCGCCCTTGGGCGCAAAACGGGACGAAGGCCGGTCACGGGGCATTCGCCGGCGGGGCGATACACGGCCCTGGGCGGCGCGGACACACGGGGCTCGGGGCGTCACCCCTGGTAGGCCGGTCGCGGTTCGTTTCGGCGAGGCGGCGGGCGGTCTCGACCACGGCCGCGCGGTGGACCACGTCCGCGCGGTGCCGCGCGGGTCCCTCCGCGGTGTAGCCCCCGGCGCGCCGCGGTGGGGGTTCCCGCCCGCCGCCGTGGCCGTCCCCGGCGCCGTGCCGCATCGTGGAGAGGGCTGCCGATCCGCGGGGAAGACCGTCTTGCCCGGTCCGCGGGGGCGAGCAGGCCGCACCGGTGGTACCGGTGGTGCCGTTGGTGCGGCCGAGGGAAGGAGCGCGTTTCGATGAGACGAGCAAAGCGGCGCCCGGAGCAGGCCGATCCGCTGGCGGGCGCCGCGGCCGATCCCAGCGGGCTGCTGGACCTGCTGGGCGTCGCCGCGGTGCTGCTGGAGGCCGACGGCAAGATCGACATGTGGAGCCCCCAGGCCGAGGAGCTGTTCGGCTACACCGGCGGCGAGGCGGTCGGGCAGTACGCGGCACCGCTGCTCCTCCACCCCGAGCACCAGGACGCGGCCATCACCCTGTTCGCCGAGGTGATGCGGACCGGCCGGCGCTGGGCGGGGGCCTTTCCCGTCCGGCACAAGGACGGCAGCACCCGGATGGTCGAATTCCGCAACGTCCGGCTGACGGACAGCCTCGGGGACCACTACGCCCTCGGGCTGGCCGTCGACCGTGTCGCGCTGCGGCAGATGGAACGCAAGCTGGCCCTGTCCAACCGGCTGGTCAGCCAGGCGCCGATCGGGCTGGCCGTCATGGACGCCGAGCTGCGCTATCTGGCCGTCAACCCCGCCCTGGCGGCCATTCACGGCGTGCCCGCGGCCGACCACGTCGGCCGCGGGTTCCGCGAGATCCTGTCCGACCCGGCCTTCGACGGTGCCGAGGCCCTCATGCGGCGGGTCCTGGACACCGGTACCCCCGTGGTGGAGGAGCAGGTGGTGGGCCGTACGCCCGCCGACCCGGAGCAGGACCACGCCTGGGCGGTGTCCGTCTACCGGCTGGAGGACCACCGCGGCCGGGTCCTCGGCATCGCGAACGTGGTGGTCGACGTCACCGACCGGTACCGGGCGGCGCGCAAGGCCGACCAGGCCCAGCGGCGGCTGCGCCTCATCGCCGACGGCTCGGCGCGGATCGGCACCACCCTGGAGGTGGACCGCACCGCGCGGGAACTGGCCGACGTCCTGGTGCCCGGCCTGGCCGACATGGTCTCGGTGGACCTCCTCGACTCGGTCCTGGAGACCGGCCGTACGGACCTCGGCGACGGCCCGGCGCTGTTCCGCGTCGTGGCGGTGAAGACCGCCTACCCCACCGACGCCGGCCGGGCCATGGTGCCGCCCGGCCGCCTCACCACCTACCACGCCGACCACCCCGCCTCGCACTGCATCCGCAGCCGCCGCCCCCTGCTGATCACCCACCTGGGCGGGGGCGACCACTCCCGTATCGCCGCCGACCCCGAGGCCGCCTCGCTGTTCGCCCGGGCCGGTGTCCACACCGACATGACCGTCCCGCTCATCGCCCGCGAGAAGATCATCGGCGTCATGGGCCTGGCCCGGGCCCGCAACCCGCTGCCGTTCGACGAGGACGACCTCACCCTCGCCTGCGAACTGGCCTCCTCCGCCGCGCTGAGCATCGACAACGCGGTGCTGCACCAGCACATCCGCAGCGCCGCCGAGACCCTCCAGCGCAGCCTCCTGCCGCAGCCCCCGCCCCGGCGCCCCGGCCTGGAGGTCGCCGTCCGCTACCGCCCCGCCCAGGCCCGCGACGAGGTGGGCGGCGACTGGTACGACGTGATCCCGCTCGACGGCGACCGCACGGCCCTCGCGGTGGGCGACGTCATGGGCAACGGCATCCCGGCCGCCACCACCATGGGCCGGCTGCGCACCGCGACCGCCACCCTGGCCGACCTCGACCTCGACCCGGCACGGATCCTCACCCACCTCGACAAGATCACCCGCGAGCTGGACCCGTACATCGCCACCTGTGTGTACGCGGTCTACGACCCCCACCGCGCCCGGCTGCACGTGGCGTCCGCCGGTCATCTGCCCCCGGCCCTGGTGCGCACCGGCGAGCAGCCGCGGCTGCTGGACCTGCCCACCGGCACGCCGCTCGGGGTCGGCGGCGTCCCCTTCGAGAGCACCACCGTCGACCTGAAGCCCGGCGACCGCCTCGTGCTCTACACCGACGGGCTGGTGGAGACCCGCGACGACGCCATCGACGAGCGCCTGGCGGCCCTGCTGCGTCTCCTGGCCCTGCCGGACCGGTCCACGGAGGAGACCTGCGACCGGCTCCTGCGCCTGCTGCGGCACCCGGCCGACCCCGACGACGTGGCCCTCCTGATCGCCTGCGCGCAGCCCCTCGCACCCGCCTGAGGGCCTCGGCGCCGTCGGCCGGTTTCCGGTGCCCTTACCCGGCGGGGTCCAGGACGACCGGCAGTTCCGCCAGGCCGCGGAAGGCGGGGAACGGCACCTCCAGCCACCGTGGCCCGGCGGCCGGGTCGGCCAGGGCCACCCGGGGGAACCGGTCGAACAGCAGCGTCAGGGCCAGCTGCGTCTCCAGCCGGGCCAGCGGGGCGCCCAGGCAGTAGTGACCGCCGTGTCCGAAGCCGAGATGGGCGTCCTGCGCGTTGCCGGGCCGCCGCACGTTCAGCTCGTCGGGGGAGTCGAACTTGGCCGGGTCGCGGTTGGCCGAGCTGAGCGCGATCTGGACCAGGGCGCCCTTGGGGATCAGGGTCCCGCCGTACTCCACGTCCTCGGTCGCGTAGCGGAACGTCGCGGTCTCCACCGAGCCGTCGTAGCGCACCAGTTCCTCGACCGCCGCGCGGATCAGCTCCGGGTTCTCCCGTACGGCGGCCCACTGCGCGGGGTGGCACAGCAGATGGTGCACGGCGTTGCCGATGAGGTACGCGGTCGTCTTGTGGCCCGCGAACATCAGCAGGAAGGCCGTGGAGACCAGTTCGTTCCGGGTGAGCGAGCCGTCCGCGCCGTCCCGCACCGCGATGAGCGCGCTCAGCAGGTCGTCACCCGGGCGTTTCCGCTTCGCGGCGATCAGCTCGGTGAAGTACCCGTGCAGGTCCTCCTCCGCCTGCTGCTGGGCCCGCTTGAACTCCTCGCCGAAACCGGTCTGCGCCACCGTGGTGGACAACCGCTGCATCCGCGACCGGTCCTCGGCCGGCACGCCGAGCAGGTCGCAGATCACGGTGATCGGCAGCGGGAACGCGAACGCGGGCAGCAGATCGACGGCCTCCCCGGGCGGGCACGCGTCGAGCAGCTCGCGGACGATCTCCTCGATGCGCGGCCGCAGCGCCTGCACCCGCCGCGGGGTGAAAGCCGAGTTCACCAGCCTGCGCAGCCGGGTGTGCTTGGGCGCGTCGGAGTTGAGCATGTTGTCGTCCAGCGCGATGGACGAGTCCCCGAAGATCCTCCGGTAGGCGTCCATGGCCCCGTACATGTCCTTGCTCAGCCGCGGATCCGACAGCGCGGCCCGCGCGTCCTCGTACCGGGTGATCAGATACGTCTCGTTGCCGTGCGGCGGTGTCATCGGGCAGACCGGCGCCTCGGCGCGCAGCCGGGCGTACACGGCGTGCGGATCGCGGCGGAACTCGGGGGTGCACCGCTCGGCCGCGGTGACGGCCTCCTGCGTGGTGGTCACGGACGGCTCCTGAGGTCGAAGAGGGCTTGGGCGTTTCCGCCGAGGACGAGCTGCTGGGACGCCTTGTCGAGCGGCAGCTTCTCGATCATGTGGACGAAGTCCTCCAGCGGCGCGGCCATCGGCGGCGAGTCGGTGCCGAACAGCATCCGCTCCGGCCCCAGCACCTCCGCGTTCAGGCTCAGGTGCGCCGCGCTGAACGGACTGGTGTCGACGTACATGCGCCGCAGGGCGGCGGCGGGGTCCGGAGACGGGGTGAGGGTGGGGGCGGAGGCTGAGGCGGGCGCGGACGCGGACGCCGGGGGAGCGGCGGGCGCTCGGCGCGGACCGGACGCGCCGGGTGCGCCGGGTGTGTGGGGCGCGTTCGCGGCACCGGGGGCGCCGGAAGCACCTGCGGCACCAGGGGCCTTGGGCGCTCCGGACCGGCCGGCGGGGGGCGCGCCCCCGGCCCAGTGCCGGGGGCGCGCCGCGGTCCCCAGGCGCTCGGGCAGCAGTGCCAGCGCGCCGCCGCCGGTCGCGCCGATCAGCCGCAGACCGGGGTACTTGTCCAGCCATCCGGCGAACGCGATCATCGCCATGCCCAGGGTGACGTCGCCGAAGCGGCCGATCTGCTCGACGAAGGGTGTCTGCTCGACCCGTTCGGTGCCGGCCGGTTCCGCCGGGGCGTGCACCAGCACCGGCACCCCCGCCTCCGCGGCCAGCGCGAAGAACGGGTCCGCGCGGGGCGAGCCGAGCAGCTCCCCGTGGACACTGGAGGTGGTGATCAGGCCGACGAACGCGGGGTCCGCCAGGGTCTCCCGCACCCCTTCCAGATGATCGTCGTCCCCGAACGGGTTGGCGTACACATAGCCGCGCAACTGGTCCGGGAACCGGCGGATCAGGCCCGACATCCAGGCGTGGAAGGCACGCAGCCGGTCACGTGGCTGCGCGTAGTTGTCCACGCCGGGCACCCGTGCCATCGCCCCGGCTCCGACGGGACTGCCGATGATGGTCAGGTCGATCCCGGCCTCGGCGCGGGCGGCGAGCATGCCGTCGACGTCGGTCAGGGCCGGGGGCATGGGGAAGCGCGCGGCGGCTTCCGGTGGGGACAGGTGCCCGTGGATGTCGATGATCACGTGTCGGTTCCCGGTTTCGGTCTCAGTGCGCGGGTGATCGCGGCACAGTCCTGGTCGCCCAGTCCCTGCTCGGTGGCGCGGACGTGGGTCTCCGCCGCGGCGGTCGCCAGCGGCAGGCTCAGGCCGGCGGCTGCCGCCTGCTTGGTAGCGAGCATGAGGTCTTTCGCCATCAGCCGCAGCCGGAAGTCCGGCTCGTCGAAGCGGCCCGCCGCCAGCCGCCGCGACTTGAACGCCATGACCGGCGAGGCGAAACCGCTGCCCGCGACGGTCTTCAGGACCAGCTGCCGGTCCAGTCCGCAGGCCTCCGCCAGTTCGGTGGCCTCGGCCAGCGCCTGCACCTCGATCCCCATCAGCAGGTTGAGGAGCAGTTTCATCCGCATGCCGGAACCGAGTGCGCCCAGATGGACGACGTCCTTGCCCAGCGCCCGCAGCAGCGGACCGGCGGCGGCGAACGCCTCCCGCGGACCGCCGACGAACAACCGCAGCTCGCCGTCGCGGGCGTGGTCGCGGTTGCCGAGCATGCCCACGTCCAGCGCGGAGGGCAGGTCCCCGGCGATCTGGACGATCTCCTCGGGGGCCACGGTGCTGGCGCACAGCAGCGTGCCCGGGTAGGGGCCGTGGGCCAGCACGCCGTCCGGTCCGCGCAGTACGGTGCCGAGGGCCTCGCCGTCGGCCACGACGCAGATGGCGGCGCTGGTCCCCGCGACCGCTTCGGCGGGGTGGGCGGCGACGTGCGCGCCGGCCTGGGCGAGCGGCGCGGTCCGGTCCGGGGTACGGTTCCAGACCCGGACCGGTATGCCCTGGTCGAGCAGGCGATGGGCCAGCCCGGCGCCCATCGCGCCGAGACCGAGCACGGCGACGGGGCCGTGGGCGGTACGCGTCACGACGCCACCCCCCGCGTCTCCTTGACGACCCGGTAGCGCAGTGACTGCCGCTGGTCGACGAACTCGCGCAGCGGCGCGACCAGTTCACGGTGCTCCTCGCTCTGCTGCCAGGCGAAGAACTGCTCGGCCGACTGCCACTCGCTGGTGATCACCCACTGACGGGAGTCGTCGGCGGGCCGGCCGAGCCTTTCCACGATGTGGCCGGGGGTGCCGGCCACGGACTTCCGGAGCTGTTCGTACAGGTCCAGGAAGCCTTGTTCCCGGCCCTCGATGACGCGGACCGCGAAGACGACGCCCAGCGTGTCGGCCGGTCGGCCCTGGTGGTTGGTGCCCATGTCTCCTCCTGAGTGAGATCCGGTGGGACACGACTCCCACGGACTCATGTCGCCCGTACGGCCGCAACTCCGAACGGGGGAGGGCCCAGTGGGCACAAGGGGTGCACGCTGCGTCATTAGTCGTTTCGGGTGAGCGGGGGGGCCGGTCCCGGGTCCGGCGGCGGTCGTCCCGGGCCCGCGCCGGACGAGGCCCGGCGCGTGCCCCTTTCGGGTGGCGGAGGGTTTCGGCCCGCCCCGGGCGCGCCGCCCCGCGGAAATCCGGGTGCGCGGGTGCCGCCGGACGTGTCAGGCTCCGCCGATGGACCGTGAGGAGATCTCCAGGCGCGCTCACGCGGATCATCCGATAGCCGCGCCGCTCGACGACGACGCCGTGCGCGGGCTGCTGGAGCGGGCCCTGCCGCGCGCCGACGGGCGCGTGCTCGACCTCGGCTGCGGCGGCGGGGAGTGGCTGCTGCGGGCCCTGACCGCGCGTCCGGAACTGCGTGGCGAGGGCGTCGACCTCTCCGAGCGCGCGCTGGAGGACGCCCGCCGGGCCGCGCGCCGGCTCGGTGTCGAGGACCGCCTGGTCCTCCACCGCGAGGACGCCGCCGGGTTCACCGCCCCGCACGCCTTCGACCTGGTGCTGTGCGTGGGGGCCACGCACGCGTTCGGCGGCCTGCCCGCGACGTTGGCGGCGGCACGCCGGCACCTCGCGCCCGGCGGACGCGTACTGGTCGGGGAAGGGTTCTGGGAGCGCGAGCCCGCCGCGGAGGCCGTCGCGCTGCTCGGTGACCTCGACGACCTGCCGAGCACGCTGGACCGGGTCGCCGCGGACGGCTGGACACCGGTCCACGGGCACGTCAGCACCCGCCGGGAACTGGACGACTACGAGTGGGCCTGGACGGGGTCGCTCGCCTCCTGGGCGCTGGACCACCCCGGCCACCCCGACAGCACCGAGGCGCTCGCGACGGCCACGGCCCACCGCGACGAGTGGCTGCGCGTCTACCGGGACGCCTTCGGCTTCGTCTGCCTCGTGCTGAGGCCGACAACGCCCTGACCCACCGACGCCGGCGCGGCCCCGCACTGGCTCGTTCACCGCGCGGCGGGCGAGCGGCGAGGCGCGCGGACCCGGCGCGCACGTCCCGGGCCCGCGCGCCGGTACGACCGGATCACCGGCCTCGCACACACGGAGGCGGCCCGCGCGTGCGGGCGGCCCGGAAGCGGAAGGCGCTGGTGAGGTCGCCGGAGGTGGCGCGCCGCCACTCGCCGCTGACTGCGCGACCCCGGCAGGAGGGTCTGCGTCACCCTCTTGAGAAGATCGTTCGCGACCGTGGGTGCACCCGACCCGGAAGGAAGCGACGAGCTATGCGTGTCATCGTGGCCGGTGGTCCGATGGAGGCCTCCGGATGACCGGCAGCGCGCGGACCGACGCGCCCGAAACCCCCGAACCCGTCCTGCTGCGCACGGAAGGGCGCGCCGCGTACCTCACGCTCAACCGGCCGGGGGCACTCAACGCCCTGAACCATGTCATGGTCCGCCGGATCGACGAGGCCCTGACCGCCTGGGAACACGACCCGGCCGTGCGGACCGTCGTCATCACCGGCGCGGGGGAGCGCGGCTTGTGCGCGGGCGGCGACATCCGCGCCATCCACGACGACGCCCGCGACGGCGACGGCGCCGCCTCCGCCGCGTTCTGGCGCGACGAGTACCGCCTCAACGCCCGCATCGCCCGCTACCCCAAGCCGTACGTCGCCGTCATGGACGGCATCGTCATGGGCGGCGGAGTCGGTGTCTCCGCGCACGGCCGCGTCCGCGTCGTCACCGAACGCTCCCGCATCGCCATGCCCGAGACCGGCATCGGTTTCGTCCCCGACGTCGGCGGCACCCACCTGCTCGGCCGCGCCCCCGGCGAACTGGGCACCCACCTCGCGCTGACGGGCATCCCTGTCGGTGCCGGGGACGCCCTGCTCTCCGGGCTCGCCGACCACTTTCTGCCGTCCGAGTCCCTCCCCTCCTTCGTGGCGGACCTCGCCGCCCGCCCCGTGGCCGACGCCCTGGCCCGCCACGAACAGCGGCCGCCGCGTGCGCCGTTGGCCGATCAGCGCACCTGGATCGACGCCTGCTACGCCGCCGGCACGGTCGAGGAGATCGTCGGACGGCTGTCCGCCCACGGCGACCCGGAGGCGAAGGAGGCGGCCGAGACCCTGCTCGCCAAGTCGCCCACTTCGCTGAAGGTCACCCTGGCCGCGATCCGCCGCGCCCGGCGCCTCGGCTCGCTGGAGCGGGTCCTCGACCAGGAGTACCGCGTCTCCTGCGCCGCCCTGGGCAGCCCCGACCTCGTCGAGGGCATCCGGGCGCAGATCGTCGACAAGGACCGCCGTCCGCGCTGGTCCCCCGCGACCCTCGCCGAGGTCACCGACGTCGACGTGGAACGCTTCTTCGCCCCGCTCGGCGACCGCGAGCTGGGGCTCGGGGGCGCCGGAGCCGAGGAGGACCGGCGCTGAGCGGGCGCTGAGCACCCCGGCGGCCGGGCCGCGCCCGGCGGACGGGCGTCCGGCGGGACGGGCAGGACAGGCAGGACGGCGGGACGGGCGAGGCGACGGGACGGCGGCGACACCGCCGAGTCCGCCACCGCCCCGGTGCGCCAAGCCCCCGGCACGCCGAGCCCCCGGTGCGCCGAGGCCCTGGCACGCCGAGCCCCCGGTACGCCGAGCCCCCGGTACGCCGAGCCCCCGGCGCGCGGACTCGGCGGGCCGTGGTGCCCGAGCCGGCCGCCTCCTGGGCGCCGGGCACCACACTCGTGTCGGCCTCACCGGTGGCGCGTACCCGGTGTGGCGGTCCGAGCCGCGGCCGGCGGGGCGTCAGCCGCCGACGAGGGCGGTGAAGCGGCCGGCGTCGATGTTGCCGCCGGAGGCGATGACGCCGATCCGCCGCGGGAGGCGGTCCACGTGGCCGGCCAGCAGCGCGGCCAGCGCCGTGGCACCGCTCGGTTCCAGGACGATCTTCAGCCGTTCGAAGGCGAACCGCATCGCGGTGACGATCTCGTCGTCGCCGACCAGGGCGATGGAGTCGACCAGCCGCTGGTTGACCGGGAAGGTGAGCTCGCCCGGGGTGGGCAGCGCCTGCCCGTCGGCGATGGTGCGGGGCACCGGGACGGTGACGCGCGCACCGGCCGCCAGGGAACGCCTGGTGTCGTCGCCCGCCTCCGGCTCGACGCCGACGACCCGGATACCGGGGTGCAGCGCGGTGGCGGCGGTGGCGCATCCGGCGATGAGGCCGCCGCCGCCCACCGGCACCACCAGCGCGTCCAACGGGCCCGTCTCCTCCAGGAGTTCCAGGGCGGCGGTGCCCTGTCCGGCCATGACGTGCGGGTGGTCGTAGGGCGGGATCAGCGCCAGACCACGCTCCTCGGCCAGGGCGTGGCCGAGCGCGGTGCGGTCCTCGGTGTAGCGGTCGTAGGTGACGACCTCCGCCCCGTACCCGGCGGTCGCCTCCCGCTTGGAGCGGGGAGCGTCCTCGGGCATCAGGATGACCGCGCGGGTGCCCAGTTCGCGGGCGGCGAGCGCGGCGGCCTGGGCGTGGTTGCCGGAGGAGTAGGCCGCGATGCCCTTCGCCAGCTGCTCCGGGGGGAGTTGGGCGATGGCGTTGTAGGCGCCGCGGAACTTGAAGGCGCCGATCCGCTGGAAGTTCTCGGCCTTGATGAACACCTCCGCTCCCACCAGGGAGTTCAGGGTGCGGGAGGTGAGGACGGGGGTGCGGTGGGCGACGCCCTTGAGGCGGGCGGCGGCCTCGCGGACGTCGGCGAGCGTGATGGGCGGTGCGTCGGCCATGGGCTGGTCCTTCGGGCGACGGGACGGGAAGAGGGAGAGGGAGAGGCGGTCACCAGCCGGAGACGCGGGGCCAGTACGCCTCGATCGCGGGGGACGCCGACGTGTCGCGGCCGCTGTCGACGACGTGGTAGCCGTGGTGCTGGGCGGCCGTGGCGCAGGCGTGGTTGGGCAGGACGCGCAGCCGGGTGCCGATGGGCAGCTCGGGCAGGGCCGCGCCGTCCCGGGCGGTGAGGGTGCCGTGCTCCTGGCTGGCGGCGGTCATGACCAGGCCCGGGATCAGGGTGCCGGACAGGTCGGTGACCAGGCCGTAGCCCTGGTCCTGTGGCTGGCCGGCGGTGCCGCGGTCGCGGGAGAGGGCCATCCAGCCGCCGTCGGTGACGATCCACCCGTACTCCGGGCGGTGCCCGATGACGGTGACCACCACCGACAGGGCGAGGTCGTCCAGCGCGCAGACACCGAGGCCGGCCATCACCAGGTCGAAGAACACGTAGTTCCCGGCGCGCAGTTCGGTGACCCCGGCGAGGTCGTCGGCGGCGTGCGCGGTGGGGGTGGAGCCCACGCTGACGGTGCGCACCGGAAGACCGGCCGCCCGCAGCCGCTCCGCCGCGGTGACCGCCGCGTCGCGTTCGTTCCGTGCCGCCGCGCGCCGCTCCTCGGCGGTGAAGGCGGAGTACGACTCGCCCGCGTGCGTCAGGACGCCGTCCAGGCAGCCCGCGTCATGCAGGATACGGCCGATCCCGGTGAGCCCGGGGGCGTCGGGCTTGAGGCCGCCGCGATGGCCGTCGCAGTCGATCTCGATCAGCGCGGGCAGGGCGATCCCGGCCTCCCGGGCCGCCGCGGCGACGAACTCCGCCTGCTCGGTGCTGTCCAGCAGGACGCGCAGGGTGACACCGCGCCGCACCAGGGCGGTCACACGCGGGAGTTTGCGCGGTTCGACGCCGACGGCGTAGGTGAGGTCGCGGTAGCCCGCGTCGGCGAACGCCTCGGCCTCGGCGAGGGTGGAGACGGTGACCGGGCCGGGCGCGCCGTCGTGCAGGAGCGCGGCGGCGTCCAGGCTCTTGGCCGTCTTCACATGCGGGCGCAGGCCGACCCCGAGGCGGTCCGCCCGGGCCCGCAGGCGGGCGATGTTGCGCCGCGTCCGGTGCGCGTCCACGACGGCGAACGGCGTGTCGGGGCCGGCCAGGGTCCGGACGGCGGCGGGGGAGAAGGCGGTACTCATGGGCGGGCGTTCCCTCACTTCGCGTAGTTGTAGACCGTTGCCCGGGACACGCCGAGCAGGTCCGCGATGGTCTGCGCGGCGTCGCGCGAGTCGAAGTAGCCGTCGCGCTGCAACTGCCGTACCAGCGCCTTCTTCTCCTCCCGGCTCAGCGTGCGCGGGGTGGCGGCGCGCTCGGCGGCGCGGGCCTCCACCGCCTCGCGCAGCTCGCGCGCGGTGCGGTCGCGCAGCGTCTCCAGGGGCCGCTCGCGGTGCTCGCAGTCCGTCGCCACCAGGTTCGACAGGGCGAGGGTGACGGGGGAGAGGACGGACACGTCGAGGTTCAGGCACAGGGCGGCGACGTACTCGCCGGCCGCGTTCTTGATGCCGATGGACGTGCTCTTGGCCGGACGGCCGTCGGGGAACCGGTTCGGGTAGTTCTGCACGACGCCGGGGTAGTCCGGGTCGGCGATGCGGGCCAGGCCCAACTCCGTGGCGGGGTCCCCGACCTGACGGCCAGACAGGTTGTTCTCAATGGCGCGGATCGCGTGGTCCGGGTCGCGCAGGTCGTGCAGCACGACCTCGCACAGGCCGGGGAACATGCGGCCCAGCGCGACCGCGATCTTCTCCGCCTCCCGGATGAGGTGTTCGTCCGCGCGGTCCTCACCCGTGGCGTCCGCCCGCTGGTCCATGGGACCCTCCCCCGCCGACCTCGACATACGGTCTACATCTGGACGCGAAGTCTAAGCTGTGCGGTGTTCCGCTGTCCAGGCGTTCCGGCCCGCACCGTCGCCCGTCGTCAACTACCCTCCGTACCAGCAGGTTTCGCATGGCACGTACCGTCTAGGGGGACGCATGGCAGACCGGTCCAGCGCGGGGCACCCGAAGTGGCTGCGCCGCTTCCACGATCCGGAGCCGGGGGCGCCTCGGCTGCTCTGCCTGCCGCACGCCGGCGGCTCCGCGAGCTTCTACTTCGCCGTCTCCAAGGCGCTGTCGCCCGCGGTGGACGTGCGCGCGGCGCAGTACCCCGGCCGTCAGGACCGCGCCGACGAGCCCTTCGCGCACTCGGTGCAGGAACTCGCGCAGGGGGTGTTCGACGAACTGGACGAGCGGGACACGACACCGCTGGCACTGTTCGGGCACAGCATGGGCGCCATGGTCGCCTTCGAGACGGCCCGGCTGCTGGAGAACGCCGGCCGGCCCCCCGCGGTGCTCTTCCTCTCCGGCCGCCAGGGCCCCACCGCCGAGCGCGCCGAGACCGTCCACCTGGACGACGACGCGCGGCTCATCGAGGAGGTCATGCGGCTCGACGGCACCGACGCCGCCGTGTTCCAGGACGAGGAACTGCTCCAGCTGGTCCTGCCCGCGCTGCGGGCCGACTACCGCGTCGTGGAGACCTACCGGCCCGCCCCCGGACCACGGCTGAGCTGCCCCCTCGTCGTCCTGACGGGCGACGCCGACCCCCGGGTGACCCCCGACGAGGCCCGCGCCTGGGCCCGGGAGACCGACGGCCCGTTCGAGTGCCACGTCCACCCCGGAGGCCACTTCTACCTGGTCGCGCGGCAGCAGGACGTCCTGGCCCGGATCGAGGCCGGGCTGCGGCGGTTCGCGCCCGGCGCCGGGGCGGCGGTCTGAGCCCGGCGGACGCGTGCGCCGGGCGGCACCGGTCGGGACGGTGCCGCCCGGCGGGAGGGCGTCAGCCCCTGATCGTGGCGGACTCGATGACCACCGGCTGGACGGGAACGTCCTGGTGGCCCCTGCTGCTGCCCGTCTTGACACCCTTGATGGCGTCGACGACGTCCTTGCCCTCGACGACCCGGCCGAACACGGCGTAGCCCCAGCCGTTCGGGGTCTTCGAGGAGTAGTTCAGGAACGCGTTGTCCGAAACGTTGATGAAGAACTGGGCCGTCGCCGAGTGCGGGTCGTTCGTCCGCGCCATCGCCACGGTGTAGTTGTCGTTCTTCAGCCCGTTGTCGGCCTCGTTCTGGATCGGCGCCAGGGTGGGCTTCTGCTGCATCTCCGGCGTGAAACCGCCGCCCTGGATCATGAAGTCGTTGATGACCCGGTGGAAAATCGTGCCGTCGTAGTGGCCGCTGCGCACATACGCCAGGAAGTTCTCGACCGTCTTGGGCGCCTCGGCGTCGTTCAGCTCCAGCACGATCTGGCCGGCGCTCGTGTTCAGCTCGACTGTCGACATGAAAAAATCTCCTCATTCCGGTGGGACTCGCCCACGCTACAGGTACGGACCGGCCGGCCGTTCTCCGGTGCGACCGACGGGCGCGCCGGTCAGACGGCCCGAGGGCCCCATGGAATATACGACCACAGGGCACGCGTACGACGCCGCGGCGCCCGGCCTCGAACGGCCATCCGGGTCATGACGAGGCGCCCGGACGGCCGCGCGCACCCATGTCCGCGGCCCTTCCCACCCCGTCGTGGCGCCGCCGCGTCGTGGCGCCGCCCCGTCCAGTCGGTGTCAGGACCGCCGGTGCGTGTCGCCGGGGGCCGGGGGCAGCGCCAGATGGGCCAGGTCGCCCGGCGGCGGCGTGGTCACCGGCCACAGCGGGGCGGCCTCCCCGTCGGCGAGCGCGGCCGGCGCGTCGGTGAGGTTCATCCGTTCCCGCAGCCGGCCGTAGAAGTCCATCGGACCGAGCCGGACCGCCTTCAGCCGGCGCGGAGCGGCGTACACCCCGATCCAGTCCCCGGGGCCGATCACCCCGCGCAGCTGGCCGTCGACGCTGACCGCGGCCCGCCCCGACCGCTGGAGCACCCGCAGCGCGATGGGCTCGTCCGGCGCGGCCACCACCGACCGGTTGAACACCATGTGCGGCGCGACCGGCGTGAACACCAGGCCCTCCGCGCGGGGCGAGACCACCGGACCGCCCGCGGCGAAGCTGTACGCCGTGGACCCCGTGGGCGTGGCCACCAGCAGCGCGTCCGCCGAGTAGGAGGCCAGCAGCCGGCCCGCCAGATACACCCCGACCGACACCTGCCGGTCCCGGGAGAGCTTCTCCAGGACCACGTCGTTCAGCGCGGTCACGTCCAGGGCGACCCCCCAGTCCCCGCCCGCCTCGCACTCGGTGCGCACCGGCGGCGGGGGCAGCAGCGGCCCGCGCCCGTAACCCAGCAGCGCCTCCATCTGCGCGGGCACCTCCAGCCGGCAGGACGCGCGCAGGGTGAGCAGCATCCGGTTCTCCACATGGATCCGGCCCTCCCGTACGGCGTCCAGGGCGGCCCGGACCGCCGGGGCGGGCACCTCGGTCAGAAAGCCGACCCGGCCCAGGTCGACACCGAGCACCAGGGCGTCGTTCTCGGCCGCCAGCCGGGCACCGCGCAGGAACGTGCCGTCGCCGCCCAGGGTGACGATGAGGTCCGGATCGCCCGCGCTGTCCAGCTCCTCGCGGGCGCTGTGCCGCGCGCCCTCGCGCCACACGTCGATGTCCGCGCAGCCCACCCCGTGCCCGGCGCACCACGCGCGCACCTCGCGCGCGGCGGCCACCGCCTCGGCGTGCCCGCCGTGCACGACCAGGCCGACACGGTTCACCGTCATACCCGCACACCCGCCTCCCAGCCGGTTTCCTGCCCGGCGTCATCCTCGCCGCGGACGGCACCGGCCCGGCGCACGCCACGCCGCCGGGCGGCACGGTGCCCCGGACATGCCGTACGGAGGGCCGCCGCCGGGCGTCGGCGTCGGCTCACCCCTGGGCATCGTCTGCCGCGAGGAACGGCGCCAGTACGGCCAGCAGCGCCTCCGGGCGGTCCAGCGGGATGATGTGGCCGCAGTCGGGGATCACATGCCCGGTCAACCGGTCGGCGTGCGGCCGCAGTTGGTGTTCCAGCGACCGGCCCACCGGGTGGGCGCCGACGGTGAGGGCGGGCACGGTGAGGCGGGCCCCGGCCACCGCATCCCGGATCTGCCGGGCACCGGCGGGCAGCGCCCGGTAGGGGCCGAACGCCGCGCGCAGCGCCTCACCGCCGGTGTGGGCCCGGACGAACTCGGCGCGCACGTCCGGCCGTACGCCCCGGCCCAGCGTGCCACGTCGGAGGAACCAGTCCACGTACGCCTCCTCGTGGCCCGTCAGCACCGACTCGGCCAGGCCGGGCGCCGCGTGGAACCCGAACCACCACGGCGGCCCGGCCGCGAGGAACTCCTCGGCGCCCGGCAGGTCGCCCAGCAGGGACTCCATCAGCACCAGCCGCCGCACCAGGTCCGGCCGCCGCATGGCCAGCAGGAACGCGGGCGGGGTGCCCAGGTCGATGCCGACCACGGCGGCCGGTCCCGCGCCGAGCGCCTCCAGCAGGCCCGCGGCGTCGGCGGCGAGCGTCCCGGCGTCGTAGCCGTCCACCGGCCGGTCGCTGTCGCCGAACCCGCGCAGGTCCGGCGCGATCACCCGGTACCGGCGGGCCAGTGGCCCGATGACCTCGCTCCACAGCCGCCAGGTGTGCGGGAAGCCGTGCAGCAGCAGCACGGCCGGGCCCGTGCCGGCCGTGGCGACGTTGAGTCCGGTCCCGTCGACGGTGACCCGGCGCAGCCGCACGCCGGGCAGGGAGGTGACAGTCATGAGCGGTCCCTGGAATTCCGTGGGTAACGAATAGTGACAAGGGAACGGTAGGTAACTAAGGTCGGCGGCAACAGACCGCACTTTCCCGTCAGTTGGTGAGCTTCAGGTGACCTCCCAGGCCGAGAACGCGTCCGCCGTGCGCGGCGACCTGTTCGACCCCGCGTGCCCGACCCGCCGGCTGCTCGACCGGATCGGCACGAAATGGACGTCGATGGCGGTGAAGGTGCTGGCCCAGGCCGCGCCGGGAGAGGTGCGCTTCGCCCAACTGCTGCGCCGGATGCCGGGCGTCTCGCAGAAGATGCTCTCGGCGACCCTGCGGAGCCTGGTCCGCGACGGCCTGGCCGAGCGCCGGGTGGAGCCCTCCGTGCCGCCCGGCGTGTACTACCGGCTCACCCCGCTCGGCCTGTCGCTCGACACGGTGCTCGCCGCCGTACGGGACTGGGCCGAGGAGCATATGGCCGAGGTCGACCGGGCCAACTCGCTGAGCGACCGGCCGGAGAAACCCGCCGAGCGGCCGGCGGGGGAGGCGGGCGACGACGCTCCGGTCCGCCCGGTGTGATCTCCCTCCTTGCGGCCGTCGCACCGCCCTGTGAGCCTCCACTCGAACGATTCTGCGAAGAACTGTCCTGCGAAGAACTGTCCCGCGAAGAAGTGTTATCGGCCCCGCGCCGGACGGTCTCCCAGGTGACGCACACCATCGTTCGGCGCAGAGGACAGGGAAGCTTTGATGAGGACACAGCACACGGTGGATACGGCGGCACTGGTCGACGCCGCCCGGGCGGGAGACCCGGCGGCCCAGGACGCCCTGGTCGGCGCCTACCTGCCGCTGGTGTACAACATCGTGGGGCGGGCCCTGAACGGTTCGGTCGACGTGGATGACGTGGTCCAGGAGACCATGCTCCGGGCCCTCGGCTCGCTCGGCGGCCTGCGTACCCCGGAGAGCTTCCGCTCCTGGCTCGTGGCCATCGCGATGAACCGGGTCCGGGCGCACTGGCGGGACCGCCAGCTCGCCCCCGGCGCCGTGGAGGAGGCCGCCGACGTCGCCGACCCGGGCGCCGACTTCGTGGATCTGACCATCGTCCGGCTCCAGTTGTCGGGCCAGCGCCGGGAGACGGCGCGGGCCACCCGCTGGCTGGAGCCGGAGGACCGCGAGGTGCTCTCGCTGTGGTGGCTGGAGTGCGCCGGCGAGCTGACCCGCGCCGAGGTCGCCACGGCCCTCGGGGTGTCACCGCAGCACACGGCGGTACGGGTGCAGCGGATGAAGGCGCGGCTGGAGTCGGCCCGCGTGGTGGTACGGGCGCTCGACACCCGGCCCGCCTGCGCCGAACTGGGTGGTGTGCTGGCCTCCTGGGACGGCCTGCCCTCCGCCCTGTGGCGCAAGCGGATAGCCCGGCACGCCCGCGACTGCGGGCGCTGCGGCGGCCTGTGGAACGGCCTGCTCCCGGCGGAGGGGCTGCTCGCCGGGCTCGCGCTCGTCGCGGTGTCCGCGGCACTGCCGGCGACGATACGGTCCGCCGTGGCGGCGGGCCTCCACCCGACCGCGTACGCCGACCCGACCGCGTACGCCGACCCGGCCGCGCCGGACACGGAGTTCACCGGACCGGATGGCTCGCACACCGGGACCGAGCGGGCCGGTGACAGTCCTGCGCGCGCCCGGACCGGGCGGCCGGGTCCCGTCGGTGTGCGCGCCTCCCGTCGTCGTACGACCGTCCGCGGCGAGGCACGGCGACGGCGGCGGACCCGGCGCCGGGCCGTCGGCGGGGCCGTGGTGGCGGCCTGCGTGGCGGGCGGCGGCCTGTGGTACTTCGGCGCCGGCTCCGGACCGGAGACCAAGGAGGCGACCGCCACGCCCACCAGCGGTGCCTTCATGGCCGACCTGTCCGCCCCCGGCCCGGTCCGGACCTCGGCGCCGCCCTCGGCCTCCTCGTCGCCGTCGCCCTCGCGGTCGAAGAAGCCGAGCCCCGCGAAAAGCCCCCGCCCCGCGCACACGACCGGCACCCCGAAGGCGCAGCCGTCCGCCCCCGCCGCCGCCTCCGCCACGCCGAGCCCCTCCCGGACGGTCCCGCGGACGCGTCCGGCGCCCGCCGGCACCGTGGCGCAGGTGGTCGCGCTGGTGAACAAGGAGCGGGCGGCGGCCGGCTGCGGCCCGGTCACCGAGGACCCGCGGCTGGATCGGGCCGCCCGGGGACACTCCGACGACATGGCCGCGCGCGGCTTCTTCGACCACACCAACCCCGACGGCGCCGGGCCCGGCGAACGCGTCACCGCCGCCGGCTACCGCTGGTCCACGTACGGCGAGAACATCGCCCGGGGCCAGCGGACCCCGCAGGCCGTGATGGACTCCTGGATGCACAGCCCCGGCCACCGGGCCAACATCCTCAACTGCTCCTTCAAGAACATCGGCGTAGGCGTCCACGACGGCTCGGGCGGCCCCTGGTGGACCCAGAACTTCGGCGCGAAACTCTGAACCGCGGGCCGTCACCCGTCCCTCCGCCGGCCCGTCACCCGTTCCCGGGCCGGGCCGCCGTGGGAGCGTTGCCCGGCGTGTGACCGAAGGCGCGCCGGAAGACGTCGATGAACGCGCTGGCCGAGGACCAGCCGCACCGGTGCGCCACCGTGGTCACCGGTGTCCCCTCGGCCAGCAGGACCAGCGCGTGGTGCAGCCGCAGCTGGGTGCGCCACTGCGGGAACGTCATCCCGAGGTCGCGACGGAACAGCCGGGACAGCGTACGGTCGCTCGCCCCGACCTCCCGGCCCAGCTCCGCCAGCGTCCGGCGGTCGGCCGGATCGGCGCGCAGGATGTCGCACAGCGCGCGCAGCACGGGTGACGCGGGCGCCGGCAGATGCAGCGGCTGCTGTGGCGAGGCGCGCAACTGGTCCAGCAACACCGCGCGCAGGCGGGCGCGTTCGGGGCTGCCGTCCTGCGGGCCACGGGTGTAGGCCACGATCAGCTCGCGCAGCAGCGGGCCCACGGCCAGCACGGTCGGCGAGTCCAGGCCGAGCGGGTTCTCCGCTGCGGGCAGCCCCAGCAGGTGCAACTCCAGCGCGCCGTGCGCCTGATGGGCGTGCACGGTGCCGGCCGGCACCCACAGGGCGCGGGTGGCCGGGGCGATCCAGGAACCCGTGTCGGTGGTGACGGCCAGCACGCCCCGGCCCGCGTAGACGATCTGGTGGTCGTCGTGCCGGTGGGCGTCTATCGCCGCGCCGGAGTCCAGCCACTGGGTCCGGGTGGGTGCCACCGGCTGATGGCGGATCCGCGTCATCACATGGCAGTTTATCGAAAGCGCGACAGACGGCCGGGGCCGCAGCATGACCGGGTGCGAAGGAAAACATCGATCACCCTGCTGTCCGTGGGGCATGCCTGCGTCGACGTCTACCAGGGAGCCGTCGCGTCCCTGATCCCGTTTCTGGTCGCCGAGCGCGGTTACGGCTACGCGGCGGCCTCGGGTGTCGTCCTCGCCGCCTCGCTGCTGTCCTCGGTGGCGCAGCCGCTGTTCGGTGCCCTCACCGATCGCCGCCCAATGCCCTGGCTGCTCCCGGCCAGTACGCTCCTGGCCGGCCTGGGCATCGCGCTGAGCGGCGGCGGCGGTTCGTACGCGCTGACGCTGGCGTGCGTGGCGGTGTCCGGGCTCGGCGTGGCCGCCTACCACCCCGAGTCCGCCCGTGTCGCCCGGCTGGCGGACGGCGGCCACAGCGCCATGGGCTGGTTCTCGCTGGGCGGCAACGTGGGCTTCGCCCTGGCCCCGTTGCTGGTCACGGCCGTCGTCGGCACCGGCGGGCTGCGCTGGACCCCGCTGCTGGCGCTGCCGGCGCTCGCCGGTGCCGCGCTGAGCCTGGCCGTGCTGCGCGCGCCCGGGCAGCGGCAGCGCCTGTTCGCCCCGGCGCCGGCCGCCGGCCCCGACGACCGGGCGTCCTTCGTGAGGCTGTCGCTGGCCGTGGTGTGCCGCTCCATCGTGTTCACCGGTCTGAGCGGCTTCCTGGCCCTGTACGCGGCCCAGCGCCTGGGCGGCGGCGTGACGGCCGGTACGGCCGCGCTGTTCGTGCTCTATCTCGGCGGCGCGGCCGGCTCCGTGCTGGGCGGCCGGCTGGCCGGGCGCCTGGACCGGGTGACGGTGTGCCGCTGGTCGTACCTGCTGACGGCCGCCGCGGTCGCGGGCGTCGTGCTCGTCCCCGGCCCCGCCCTGTACCTGTGCGTGGCGCTGACCTCGGCCGGCCTGTACGTCCCCTTCTCCCTCCAGGTGACGCTCGGCCAGGACTACCTGCCCTCGCGCGTCGGCACCGCCGGCGGCATCACGCTCGGGCTGACCGTCAGCGTCGGCGGACTGGTGAGCCCCCTCATCGGCCGGGTCGCCGACGCCACGTCCCTGCGCACCGCGCTGGCCCCGCTGGTGCTGATGCCGCTGCTGAGCTGGCTGCTGCTGCGCGGCCTGACCGAGCCCGCGGGCCCCGGCCGGCGGACGGACCCGCCGGCCGGCCCCGGTCAGCGGGCCGTGCCGAAGTCCTGGGTCCAGTAGCTGCCGGGCTGCGCCAGACCGACACCGATCTCCTGGAAGCCGCAGTTGAGGATGTTGGCCCGGTGTCCGGAGCTGGCCATCCAGCCCGCCATGACCTGCTCCGCCGTGGTGTAGCCGTAGGCGACGTTCTCGCCGTAGCTGCTCCAGGTGTAGCCGGCGCGCGTGATGCGCAGGCCGGGGTCGGACCCGTCCGTTCCGGTGTGCGACATGTTCCGGTGGGCGGCCATGTCCTCGCTGTGGGCCTGCGCGGCCTTGGTGAGCGCCGGGTTCAGGGTCAGCGGCCGGCAACCCACCTTGTCCCGCTCGGCGTTGACCAGCCGCAGGATCTCGGCGGTGACCCCGGACGCCGTGGCGGTGGGCGCCGGGGCAGCGGGCGCGGCGGCCGTCGGGGCCGCGGGGGTGGCGGCGGCCGTCGGGGCGGCCTCGGGGGTGCCGGGCACGGCGGTGGGCCGGGGCCGCTGTGCGGTGGGCCGGGCCGTCACCACCGGTCGCGTCCCGGGCTGCCGCACGGCCGGACGCGCGTGCGTGGGCCGCGCCTTGGCCGGGGGCGTGACCGGCGCGGACGGGGACGGCACGGTGGCGACCGGCTCCGAGGTCTGCGGCGCGGTGGTCTGCGGTGCGGAGGTCTGCCGTGCGATGGCTTGCGGGGTGGTGGTCTGCTCCGCGGCCGCGTCCACACCGTTGCGATGGTGATTCCTGTGAAGGTGCTGCTGCTGCGTCCCGGGCGTACTCGTCGCGCCGGCCCGCGGACGCGCGTCCGTGCCGTACGGCCAGTCGGAACAGGCCAGGGCGACGGATGGCACGCCCACGGCGCCGACGGCGGCGGCGGTGATGACTATGCGCCGGTAATGCTTGGTCTTGCGGTGCTGTCCCATACGTCAACCTCACTCGGTGATCGCGGAGCGCCCATTCTTGGGACGGCCTCATACGGGACGCAAAGAGACCGGCTACTACCGAGCCTCGTAGCACCGCCCGGGCCTTGCCAGCCGTGTCGGGAGATGCAGAAGTTCGCGACCGCGATGTTTGCCCGGCGCTGTCGGATCCTCAGGAGGCAGGCATGGGCGAGGAATACGGCGAGCCGCCCGTCGGCTGTCCCGGCGTCATGTGCGCCATGTCCCACCCCCACGGCAAGACGGACAAATCCCATATGTCGTGGGAGCCGCGTCTACTATCCGGCCCCCTTAGTGGCCGACAGCCCTGTGACGGTTGTCACCTCCGGCCGGGACCCTGTTCTTAAAGACGGGGAAACGGCGGGGCAACACGGCGGCACGAACCTTCCCTGCAACCTGCCCGGCACATCCGGGCGCAGCGCAGGACGAGGGGAGTGCCGTGACGGAGACCGTCGACAGCCAAGCGCCACCGGCCCCGCCCGGCAGCCGTACGTACAACGGCTGGACGCGGAACGACACGCTGGAGGACTACTCGCTGCGCTACGCGCCCAAGTCCTTCCGCCGCTGGACGCCGTACGTCGTGGCCACCACCGCCCTCGGCGGCATCGCCTACCTCGCGGACTTCGCCATCGGCGGCTCGATCGCCGTCGCGCACGGCTTCTCCAGCGCCCTGGTGGCGATCCTCACCGCCGCGGTGGTCATCTTCCTGACCGGCATCCCGATCTCGTACTACTCGGCCAAGTACTCCATCGACATGGACCTGCTGACCCGGGGCGCGGGATTCGGGTACCTCGGCTCGACCCTCACCTCGGTGATCTACGCGAGCTTCACCTTCATCTTCTTCGCCCTCGAAGGTTCCATCATGGCGCAGGCGCTGGAACTCGGCCTGCACATCCCGCTCCCCGTCGGATACGTCGTCTGCTCGCTGGTCATCCTGCCGCTCGTGATCCACGGCATGACCGCGCTGTCGAAGATGCAGGTGTGGACGCAGCCGGTCTGGCTGGTGCTGATGGTCGCCCCGTTCGTGTCCATCGCGATCCAGGAGCCCGGGAAGTTCTCGGAGTTCACCCACTTCGCGGGCGACTCGCCCACGGGCTCGAACCTCGGTGCGCTCGGTGTGGGCGCGGGCGCGGGTGTCGCGCTGTCGCTCATCGCGCAGATCGGCGAGCAGGTCGACTACCTGCGGTTCATGCCCGACAAGACCCCGCGCAACGGCAGGCGGTGGTGGGCCGCCGTGCTCGGGGGTGGTCCTCGGGGCGCTGAAGCAGATCGGTGGCGCCTTCCTGGCCTTCTGCGTCGCCGGAACCGCGGGGCTCGGCAAGGCCGACGAGCCGATCCGGCAGTACGTCCACGGGTTCGGCACCTTCGCCGCGCCGGTCGCCCTGGGCCTGGCGACCTTCTTCGTCATCCTTTCCCAGGTGAAGATCAACTCGACCAACGCGTACTCCGGTTCGCTGTCCTGGTCGAACTTCTTCTCCCGCCTGACACATCGTCACCCGGGCCGGGTCGTCTACATCTTCCTCAATGTCGGCATAGCGCTCGCGCTGATGGAGGGCGGTGTCTTCGGCTTCCTCAACACCGTTCTCGGCTTCTACTCCAACGTCGCGATCGCCTGGATCGGCGCGGTCGTCGCCGACCTCGTCATCAACAAACCGCTCGGACTCAGCCCGTCGTACATCGAGTTCAAACGGGCCCACCTGTACCACTTCAACCCGGTCGGCTTCGGCTCGATGCTGATCGCCTCCGGGGTGTCCATCGCCGCCTACTTCGACGCCTTCGGCGCCTACGGCAAGGCGTTCTCGCCGTTCATCGCGCTGTTCCTGGCCATGGCACTCTCGCCGCTGTTCGCGGTGCTCACCCGGGGCCGCTACTACCTCGCCCGCCCCGACGGCCTGGACGAGCCGCTGCTCGGTGCGGACGGGCTGCTCTCGGCCGCCGTGCTGACCTGCACCGTGTGCGCGACCGGGTTCGAACGGCCGGACATGGCGGGCTGCCCTTTCCATCAGGGGCCGGTCTGTTCGCTGTGCTGCAGTCTGGAGAAGGACTGCCACGACTCCTGCAAGCGCGGAGCCGGGGCGCCGGGGCCGGTCGCCCTCGGCCTGCCCACCGTCCGAACCGGCGACGGCCCCGCTCCGGGGGTGGCCGGCCGGGTGACTCACGGGGGCGGGTGACCGGGTGGCCGGGTGACTCGCAGGAGCGGGTGACCGGGAGCGGTGACCCGGTGACCGGATGCGCGAGTCGCCGGTGGCCGTGGGACGGCGTGCGCGGCGGCCGGAGCCTGGGCGGCCGGCCGCCGCGCATCCGTCCCCACGCTGTCGGCCGTGCGCCGTCACTCGTTCTGGAAGACGGCCTTGCTGACCTCGGCGGGGTTCTCGAACTTCTTCTTCCCGAGGTGGGAGATCCGCTCCGTGATCTCCTTGGGCGCGTGGTTTCTCTCGGCCGCCTTCCGAAGGTCGTCGGTACCGGCCGGGTAGTCCACGCCGGACAGGGCTTTCTGCAGGTCAGGTGGGGTGATACCCGCCATGGCTCCTCCTGGCAGTGAATCGGGATCGTCGGCGCGGATGCCGCGCCGGGACTGCTCAGGTACCCCTCCCACGGAAGCGGATTCAAATATTCCGGTTGGTGATGGGCCGAGCCGGGCGCGGGTACCCGACGGTTCCGCGACAGGCACGGGACCACGAGGAGAGGACCGGATGAGCGAGAACACACCGTCCCAGGCCGAGGGCGAGCGCGAGACGGACGCCCCGGACACGGAGCAGCCGGCCCGCACCACCCCCTCCCAGGCGGAGGGGGAGGACACCGCCGAGGAGACCCCCGACGAGGAAGACGACGACGCGTAGGGAGGCATCATGAGCACGGCACACACCAGCGTGCCGGAGGTGCTGGACGCGGTGAAGGACGTGACCTACCCGGCCGGCAAGGAACAGCTGGTCTCGGCCGCCCGGCGGGCCGGCGCCACGGAGGAGGTCGTCAAGGCCCTGCGCGGCATGCCCGCCGAGGAGTACGCCGGCCGCGCCGAGGTCGCGAGGTCGGTCCGGGTGGACCCGGACTCCGACCTCGGACCCGACGCCGGCCGGCGGGCCGGACAGGCCCGGCGCGGCGGCAAGCCGGGCCTCTCCCAGCACCTGCGGGAAGAGCCGAAGACACCCATCCACGAGGAGTTCGACCGCTGAACCGGCCCCTGGGACGGCCGAAGGAGCCTTGACCGCTTCGAGAGCCCCGCCTAGCGTGACGCACCCATCAGAACAGGCAGGGCAGGAGGCTCGGTGACGGCCCATCCGCACGGCACCCCGGACGGGGCGTCCGCCGGCCGCCCCCTGCGGGTGGAGACACACGGCCTCGACGTGATCGAGGACGCGGAACGCAAGGGCACCCCGCGCACCCTCTTCTGGCCCTGGTTCGGGGCCAACGTCTCCGTCCTCGGCCTCGGCTACGGCGCGTTCGCGTTGGGCTTCGGCATCTCCTTCCGGCAGGCCCTGGCCGCCGGCGCGCTCGGCATCGTCGTCTCGTTCCTGCTGTGCGGCTTCGTCGCGGTCGCCGGCAAGCGCGGCTCGGCCCCGACCATGGTGCTCAGCCGGGCCGCGTACGGCGTGCGCGGCAACCGGCTGCCGGCCGTCGTGTCCTGGGTGCTCACCGTCGGCTGGGAGACCGTCCTCACCGCGCTCGCCACCATGGCCACCGCGACCGTCTTCGGCGCCCTCGGCTGGGGCGGCGGCACCGGGACCAAGGCCGCCGCCCTCATGGTGGTGGCCGCGCTGACCGTCGTCGGCGGAGTCATGGGCTTCGACCTGATCATGCGGCTGCAGACCTGGATCACCCTGGTCACGGGCATCCTCACCATCGTCTACGTCGCCCTCGTCGCCGACCGGATCCACTGGAGCGCGGTCGACGCCCTGCCGGCCGGTCCGGCCCAGCGGTTCATCGGCGCGCTGGTGTTCATGATGACCGGCTTCGGACTCGGCTGGGTCAACGCCGCCGCCGACTACTCCCGCTATCTGCCCCGGGGCTCCTCCAGCCGGGGAGTCATCGGCTGGACCACGTTCGGCGCCTGCCTGGCCCCGCTGGTGCTGCTGGTCTTCGGCCTGCTGCTGGCCGGCTCCGCCCCGGAGCTGAGCCAGGCGATCGCGGCCGACCCGATCGGCGCGCTGGCCACCGTCCTGCCGCCCTGGTTCCTGGTGCCGTTCGCCGTGGTCGCCGTCCTGGGCCTGGTCGGCGGCGCCGTCCTCGACATCTACTCCTCCGGCCTGGCCCTCCTCTCGGCCGGCCTGCGGGCG
Source organism: Streptomyces nogalater (assembly GCF_039532885.1). Taxonomy (NCBI): domain Bacteria; kingdom Bacillati; phylum Actinomycetota; class Actinomycetes; order Kitasatosporales; family Streptomycetaceae; genus Streptomyces; species Streptomyces nogalater. The sequence goes on from NZ_BAAASM010000075.1 coordinate 46,151, forward strand.
CCCCGCTACCTGGCCGCCCTCCTCGACGGCATCCTGATGATCGCCGGCTCGGTCTACATCGTGTTCTTCGCCGACGACTTCCTCGGCCAGTTCACGGGTTTCCTCACCACACTCGGCGTGCCCATCGCGGCCTGGGCCGGCGTCATGCTCGCCGACCTGGCGCTGCGCCGCCGCGACTACGACGAAGCCGACCTGTACCGGCCGCACGGCCGCTACGGCGACGTGCCCCTCCTCCCGCCGGGCGTGACCCTCGCCGCCACCGCCGTCGGCTGGGGCCTGGTCACCAACACCGCCGCGCACTGGCTGGCCTGGCAGGGCTACCTCCTGGCGCCGCTCGGCCTCGGCGGCCGTACCGGCCCCTGGGCGTACGCGAACCTGGGTGTCCTGGCCGCCCTGGTCCTCGCCTTCCTGGGCACGCTGTCGACCGGCCGGGCCCGGATACGGCGCCAGGAGGCGCGAGTCCCCGGCCCGGCGCGCGAGCAGCTGCCGCTCCCATGAGTCCCGGAAACGGCGCCGTGACCGGTTGCCCGGCCCAGGGGCGCCCCGCGACCTGTGTGCCGGCGATCCATGTGCTCGCGATCCATGTGCCGGGGATCCACCTGTCGCGCGTACGCATGCCCCGCACCCCACCGGGTACGCGACGCGGGAGCACGCCCGGGGCGCCGAGCCGTCCCGGCAGCCCGTACGACCGCCGAACCTGGGGACCAGCCATGGAGACACCCGCACACGCCGACCCGCCGACGCCGGCCCAGCAGGCACTGGACGCGCTGACCGTGAACGCCGAGGACCAGGCCGCCCTGGACACCCTCGCCCACAGCGACGTACTCGTCCCGGTGCCGGACGACGCGCTGGACGGAGAGGGCGCCGATGCAACGACGGTGGCCCTGCCCGTCCTGGAACAGCCCGGCGGCGATGCGGTCGTCCCGGTGTTCACCACGGAGGGCGAGATGGCCGATCTGCTGCCCTTCGTCTCGCGCTACCGACTGATCCCGCTCGGCGCGCTCGCCGCGCAGTGGCCCGACGAGAACCTGTCCCTCGCCATCGACGGCAGCTCGTCCCACGCGCTGACCCTCACGTCACAGGGGGTCCGCACACTGCTGGCCCGCTGAGCGCACGGCCACCGTCCGCGGGCATCGCCGGGGCACCGACCCCGGCGGCGCCCGCAGTCATGCCCCCTGGAGTTCCTGCCCGGCCAGCATGCGCCGCAGCACCGCCCGCTGGAGCGGCAGTACCTCGGCGTGCAGGGCGCGGCCCTTGGGGGTGAGCGCGACCCACACCCCGCGCCGGTCCTCCGCGCACACCGAGCGTTCCACCAGACCGTCCTTCTCCAGCCGGCCGATCAGCCGGGACAGCGCGCTCTGGCTGAGGTGGACCCGGCCGACCAGGTTCTGCACCCGGCACTGCTCACCCTGCTCGGGCGGCTCCGTGGCCAGCAGGTCAAGCACCTCGAAGTCGCTGGCGCCCAGCCCGTGCGGGTGCAGGACGCGGTCGATCTCGCACATCGTGCGCGCGTGCACGGCGAGGATGTCCCGCCAGCGTTCCTCCAGCCGGGTCTCGGCCGTGTTGACTGCCATAACCGCACGGTAGCACCGTCCCGGCTATTCGTTGAGTATGCAACTAGTGCCGGGGCGGGTGGGCGCCCCGCACTCAGGCCGCCGGGTCCGAGGGGTCCGCCGGCGCCGACGGGTCCTGGAGCAGCCCCAGGTGGTTGCCGTCGGGGTCCTTCACGAAGGCGATCAGCCGGCCGCCGCCGACGTCCTGCGCGTCCTGGAGCAGTTCGGCGCCCGCCGCCAGCAGCGCCGCGAGCCGCTCCCGCAGATCCGTGACGTGCCAGTACGGCACCGGACCGGTCATGCCCTTGGCGTGCCCGGCCGGGTCCAGCCCGACGTCCTGGCCGGCGGCCTTGAAGCCCACGTAGTACGGCTCGTCCGCGTACGGCTCGACGCCCAGCAGCGCGCCGAACAGGGCCTTGGCGCGGTCCAGGTCCTTCACCGGGTAGATGATCGTCCGCAGGCCTGCGGTCATGATGCCCACTCCTTCGCACAGCGGTCGCCCGGCCTCACGGGACCGGGGCACCGACGGGCTCCCCGCCGGTGCCCCCACGCTAGGACGGGCGAGCCCGCGGCGGCTTCTCCGATCCTGACCGGTTGCCGCCACCCGCTGTGCGGCACATCTCCCGGATCCACTGTGCGGCACGTTGCCGGCCGGTCGCGGTGTCATTCGTTGTGCAGCACCTCGGCGACGGTGAGCCGGGCCGCCCGGCGCGCGGGCACCAGCGCCCCCACGACGGCGATCAGCACCCCGGCGAGGGCGAGCACGGCCAGGAGAGGCGGATGCCAGACCTCCGTCATGGAACCGGGCAGCGTGATGTCCAGCCCGGCCGCCATCCGCGGCACCACCATCCGGTGGGCGGCGATGCCCAGCGGGACCCCCAGCAGCGACCCGAGCACGCCGAGCACCGCCATCGACGTCACCGTCATCACCGTCACCTGGCCCGGGGTCATCCCGATCGACTTCAGCATCCCGAGGTCACGGCGTCGGTCGTGGGTGTTGAGCACGGCGGTGTTGAAGACACCGAGGGAGGCGACCAGCGCCAGCATCAGGGTCAGCGCGGTCGCGGAACCGACAATGGTGCCGGTGACGCTGTTCCCCCCGCTCAACTGCACGGACAGCCCCCGGTCGGCGGCTTGGACCGCGCGGGCGTACGCCTCCTGCTCCACGCCCTCGCCCAGCTTCACGTGGTACGCGATGGGCCGCACCTCGGGTATCAGCGCGGTGACCGTCGGCCAGTCGCCGATGACCAGCCGGTCGTCGGTGTCCAGGGTCTCGCCCACGACGGTCACCCGCTCCTCGTGACCGTCCTTGCGCAGCCGCAGCCGGTCCCCGAGCCGCACCCCGTTGCGGCGCAGGAACGGCGACCCGGCCACCACCTCCCCCGTCCGGCTCATCCAACGTCCCTTCACCAGCATGGTGTCCAGGGACCGGCCGCCGCGCCGGCCCTCGAACATCACCACGTTCGTACTGCCCACGAGGAGCACCTCGTCGTCCGACCGCGCCGTGATGTGACGCGCGCCCGGCAAGGAGGCCAGCAGCGCCTGGAGTTCACGGTCGCCGCGCGCCGGCCGCACCTCCTTGCCGTTGTGGTGCGTCCCCACGTAGACGGTGACGTCGTAGGTGCGGTCACCGCCGTCCCCGAAGCTGTTCAGCGTCGCCGCCAGCCCGGTCGCGAAGGTCACCGTGGTCACCCCGAGGACCACGGCGGCCAGTGTGAGCGCGCTGCGCGCGGGCCGGGCGAACGGCAGCCCCGCGCCGAGGCTCACCGAGCGGGGCAGCCGGGTGCCCGCCAGGCGCCGCTGAAGACCGAGCGCCCGTCCGGCCCGGGGCGCGCTGCCCGCGCTGATGGCCCGCGCCGCCGGCAGCCGCCGCGCCCGCACCGAGGGGCCGAGGGCGGCGAGCACACAGACCAGGGGCATGCCGAGCAGGGCCACCAGGTTCACCCGGAGCGGGATCCCCAGGCTGTCGTGCAGCACTCCCGAGGCCGGTCCGGAGAACACGAAATCCAGGAACGGCTTCGCCAGCAGATTGCCGGCCACGGTGCCGAGCCCGCAGCCCAGGACCGCCGGCACGGAGATCATCGTCAGATAGACGCCCAGCACCTGCCCCGGGGTGAAGCCCAGCGCCTTCAGGATGCCGATGTGCCGGAACCCGGAGACCACGGCCCCGCCGACCACATTGGCGACGATCAGCACCGCCACCAGGATGCCGAGCACCCCGAACGCCATCAGATACGGCGCGTACGCGCGCGCGTTGCCGCCGATCCGGTGCTTGAGCGCCAGATACGTCTGCGACCCGGCGAGCGAGCCCGGCGGCAACTCCTTCGTCACCGCGTCCAGTTCCGCGCGCAACTCCCGCTCCGACCCCGCGTCCCGGAACCGGAACAGCATCTGCCGGCCGGCCGGGTGCAGCGCTTCGATCTGCTCCGGCGCGACCCAGGCGTCCGCCGTGTGGCTCAGGTCGAAGGCGAATCCGACGATGGTGAGCCGTGGGCCGGACGGCACCTGGAACTCCTTGCCGAGGTCGTCGGCGGTCCAGTCGCGCTGCCGGTTCAGGATCATCTCGCCCGGCCGGGTCGGCCAGCGGCCCGCCCACAGATCCACCCGGTCCACCGGCCCGCCGGGACCGGGACGGCCCACCACGGTGATCTCACCGCCGAGCCCGAAGTCCGCCGCACCGCGCGGAATACCGACCGTCGCCCGCGCGAACGGCCCCGCCACCGCCTCCACCCCGGGCCGCCGGGCCGCGCGCGCCAGCCGGGCGTCCGACACCTTTCCGCTGTCGAAGGCGGCCACGACATGCGGCCCGTGCAGCTTCTCGAAGGCGCGGTCGAAGGGTGCCGACGCCGCGTCGACCAGCCCCAGCGCCACCACCGTCGACCCCGTCGACACCAGGGTGACCAGCCAGATCACCAGCGTCTGCAGCCGCCGCCGGCGCACGGCCGCCCGCGCCGCCTGCCACACCGCCCTCATACCGACGGCTCCAGGGTGTGCCCGCCGGTCACCCGGCCGTCGGCCAGCAGCACCAGCCGGCTCGCGCAGCGCTGCGCCAGATGCTCGTCATGGGTGACGATGACCAGGGTCTGGCCGATCTGGTTCAGGTCGATCAGCAGGTCCATCACCTGCTCCCCGGCCCGGCTGTCCAGCGCGCCGGTCGGCTCGTCGGCCAGCAGCAGCGCGGGCCGGTTCATCAACGCCCGAGCCACCGCGACCCGTTGCCGCTCGCCGCCGCTGAGCACCGCCGGATACGCGTTGCGCCGGTCCGCGATCCCCAGCTCCTCGAACAGCTCCAGCGCCCGCCGCCGGGCCTGCCGGGCCGGCGTCCCCGTCAACTGGGCGGCCAGCGCCACGTTGTCCAGCGCCGACAGGTCGTCGACGAGGTTGAAGAACTGGAAGATCATCCCGATCCGGCGCCGCCGGTACAGCGCCAGCCCCTTCTCGCCCAACTCCCCGACGTTCTCGCCGTGGACGACGATCCGCCCGGCCGACGGCCGGTCCAGTCCGGCGATCATGTTGAGCAGCGTGGACTTGCCGCACCCCGAGGGGCCCATCACCGCGACCGCCTCCCCGGCCCGGATCTCCAGCGACACCCCGTCGAGCGCGACCGTCTCGCCGTACTCCTTGCGTACCCCGTCGAGCCGTATGACGGGGTCTTCCGTTCTCACCTCGGTGACCATGGGCAGGACGCTAGACGCGAGCCCGCGTCCCGGGCATCCCTCCCCGGATGGCACTGGGCCGCGGGACTCGTCCCGGGGATGCAGGGCGCTGAATCCCCAGGCCGATGCGGATGTCAGTGGTGTCTGCGACAGTGGTGGCCATGGGGGAGTACGAGGTGCTGACGGCGGCGCTCGCGGTGGCGTGCGCGGCCGTCCTGGGGCTGGCCGTGGCGCTGGCGCGGGCCCGGCGCCGCTGGCAGGCGGCGGTCGGCGAGCGGGGCTGGCTGCTGGAACGGGAGCGGGAGAGCGCCGCCGAGGCCGCGATCGCGGCCGAACGGGACCGGATCGCGAGGGAGTTGCACGACATCGTCAGCCACAACGTCAGCCTGATGGTCGTCCAGGCGAGCGCCGCCCGCGAGGTGCTCGGCACCATGCCGGACGAGGCGGCGACCGCGCTCCGCGCCGTGGAGGACGCGGGCCGGGGCGCGATGACCGAACTGAGACACCTGCTGGGCCTGCTGGCGCCCGCGCAGGACGGCACGGACGGCGACCCGGGACCGGGCGGGCCGGCGGTGGAGCCGCTCGCCCCGCAGCCCGGCCTGGACCGGCTCGGCCCGCTGGTGGACCGGATATCGTTCGCCGGACTGCCCGTCGAGGTCCACGTAGCGGGCGAGCCGTGCCCGCTGCCGCAGGGCGTCGATGTGACCGCCTACCGCATCATCCAGGAGGCCCTGACCAACGCCCTGCGGCACGGCGACGGCGGCAAGGCCCAGGTGACCGTCCGCTACGCCGGCCACGCCCTGCGCGTCGAGATCCTCAGCACCGGCCCCAGCGTGCTCACCGGCACCGCGCGGTCCGCCCCCGGCAGCGGCAGCGCGCCCCCCGCTCCGCGACCACACGGCGAGGGCACCGGACGCGGTCTGCTCGGCCTGCGGGAACGGGTCGCCGTCTACGGCGGTGAGCTGGACGCCCGGCGCAGACTCGGCGGTGGCTTCCGGGTGCGCGCCCGCATACCCCTGGACCGGCCGTGACCTTGGACGCGCCCGGGCGGGCGCCGCGCGTCCTGATCGCCGACGACCAGCGGCTGATCCGGACCGGCTTCCGGCTGATCCTCACCGCCCGGGGCATCGAGGTGGCGGGCGAGGCCGCCGACGGGGCCGAGGCGGTCACCGCGGTCCGTGAACTGAGGCCGGACGTCGTCCTCATGGACATCCGCATGCCGGTCATGGACGGCCTGGAGGCCACCCGGCGCATCCTGGCCGAAGCACCCGGCTGCCGGGTGCTCATGCTGACCACCTTCGACCTGGACCGGTATGTGTACGCGGCCCTGTCCCTGGGAGCCAGCGGCTTCCTGCTCAAGGACGTCACCCCGGAGCATCTGGCGGCGGCCGTACGGCTGGTCGGCACCGGCGACGCCCTGCTGGCCCCGCAGATCACCCGGCGCCTGGTGGAGCGGTACGCGGCCGACGCCGGCCGGACGGCCCCGGCCGTCCCCGCCGACCTGGCCGCGCTCACCCCGCGCGAGCGGGAGGTGCTCACCCTGATGGGCCGGGGCCTGTCCAACACGGAACTGGCCGCCGAACTGACGCTCAGCGAGGCCACGGTCAAGTCCCACGTGGCCCGCATCTTCGCCAAACTCGGCCTGCGCGACCGCGCCCAGGCAGTGGTCGTCGCCTACGAGACGGGCCTGGTGAGACCGGGCGCACGGTGACGAAGGGAGGGCCCGAAGGGGTGCGGGGAACCGCGCGACCGGCCACGACGAAGCAGCGGCCGCCCGACGGCGGTTCCCGGCACCTGCCCCGCGACTAAGCGGACTCGCGCCGCACCAGCTCCGTGGGCAGGATCACCGCCGCGGGCTCCTCACCGCCCAGCTGGGCGAGCAGCACCCGCACCATCTCGCTGCTGATCCGGTCCCACGGCTGCCGGATGGTGGTGAGCGCCGGAGTGGCGGCGGTCGCCGCCGGGGAGTCGTCGAAACCGCCGACGGCGATGTCCTCCGGCACCCGCTTCCCGGCCCGGTGCAGGGCCGCCAGCACGCCCTGCGCCATCAGATCGGAGGCGACGAACACGGCGTCCATGTCCGGCGCCCGGGCCAGCAGCCGCTCCGCGCCCGCCTCACCGCTCGCACGGCTGTAGTCGCCGGAGACGACGAGCCGTTCGTCGGCCGGAAGGCCCGCCTCGGCCAGCACCTCCCGGTACCCGGCGAGCCGTTCCACACCGCCCGGGGTGTCCAGGGGACCGGTGACCACGCCGATCCGGCGCCGCCCCAGCGACAGCAGGTGCCGCACCATGTCCCGGGCGCCGTCCCGGTCGTCGGCGGCGACGTAACCCACCTTCGAACCGAGGCCGATCGGCTTGCCGCAGGCGACCAGCGGCACCCCGGCCGCGCGCAGCTCCTCGGCGACCGGGTCGCCGGAGTGGCTGGAGACCAGCAGCACCCCGTCGACGTGCCCGGCCGTGATGTACCGCGTGATCCGGCGCCGTTCGTCCCGCGTGCCCGCCAGCATCAGCAGCAGCGGGATGTCGTGCGCGGCCAGCGCCTGGGTGCAGCCGCGCAGCAGGACGTTGAAGTTCGGGTCCTCGAAGAACCGCTCCTGCGGCTCGGTCAGCAGGAAGCCGACCGAGTCCGAGCGCCCCGTGATCAGCGAACGGGCGTGCCGGTTCACGACGTAACCGGTCTTGCGGATGGCGGCGTTGACCGCCTCCTGGGCGGCGGGGCTGACGTAGTGACCGCCGTTGAGCACCCGCGAGACGGTGCCGCGCGAGACCCCGGCCTCGCGCGCCACATCGTGGATCGTCGGTGCCCTGCGCCGGCCCCCCGTATTGCTCATGGTCATGACTTTACGGCCCCGGACAACAGATCCAGGCTCCAGAACCGCTGGATGACCAGGAACAGCGCGATCAGCGGAAGCACCGCGAGAAACGCGCCGGTGATCACCAGGGTGTACAGCGCGGGCGTGTTCGCACCCTGCTCCAGCAGCGTGTAAAGGCCCAGCGTCAGCGGGAACTTCTCGTCGTCGCTGAGCATGATGTACGGCAGCAGGAAGTTGTTCCAGACGGCGACGAACTGGAACAGGAACACCGTCACCATGCCGGGGATCATCATCGGCAGCGCGATCCGGGTGAAGATCCGCCACTCGCTCGCCCCGTCCATCCGCCCGGCCTCCACCACGTCGGCCGGCACGGCGGCGGACGCGTAGATCCGGGCCAGGTAGACCCCGTACGGCGAGAGGATCTGCGGCAGCAGCACGGCGAGATAGGAGTCCGTGAGGTCGGCCTTCGCCAGCAGCAGGTACTGCGGGATCGCCAGGATCACCGGCGGCATCAGCACGCCCGCGAGCAGCACGTTGAACATCGTCTCGCGGCCCTTGAAGCGGTACGTGGCGAGCGCGTAGCCGCTGAACGCCGACACGGCGGTGGACAGCAGGGCGCCGAGACCGGCGTACAGCGCGGAGTTGCCCATCCACGTCCAGTAGACCCCGCCACGGTAGGCGTCGAGATCCCTGATGTTGTCGGCGAATCCGGTGCCGGGCAGAAAGGTGAACGTGGAGAACAGCTCGTGCCCGGACTTGGTCGACGCGATCACCACCCAGGCGACCGGCAGCAGGGTGTAGACCGCGCCGAGCAGCAGGGTGACCGTCGGCACCAGCGCGATCCGGCGGCGCAGCGGAGGGCGCCGCGCCGTACCCGGGGCGGCACCGGCGGCCGGGGCCGCCTTCTGGACGGCAAATGCGCTCATCGCGCCCCTCCTTGACTGACGTCCCGCTTGTCGCGGCGGTGGGAGGCCCGCAGGAATCCGAACGACAGCACCAGCGTGACCACGGCGATCAGCGTCGCCTCGGCCGCCGCCGAGTAGATGTCGTTGCGGCCGAAGGCGTCCTGGTACACCTTCATCAGCGGACTCCAGGCCGTGTTGACCGAGTTGGTGAGCGGCTTCAGGGTGGTCGGCTCGTTGAACACCTGGAGCGTCGCGATGATCGAGAAGAAGAAGGTCAGCACCAGCGAGGGCGCCACCATCGGGATCTTGATCCGCAGCGCGATCTGCAGCGGGGTGGCGCCGTCCAGCCGCGCCGCCTCGTACACCTCGGCCGGGATCGACCTGAGCGAGGTGTAGATGACGATCATGTTGAAGCCGGTGCCGCCCCACACCGCGATGTTCGACAGGGCGAGATAGAGCGGACCGCCGTCCAGCAGGTCCGGCTGCGGCAGGCCCAGCGTGTCGAGCACGAAGTAGAACGGGCTGACGTCCGGCAGGTACAGGAAGCCCCACAGCAGCGCGGCCACCACGCCGGGGATGGCGTACGGCAGGAAGATCGCGAGCCGGGTGAACGGGGCGAGCCGCACCTTCTCGGAGTCCAGCATCAGCGCGAACAGCAGGGCGAGGCCCAGCATCACCGGGACGACGATGCAGCCGTAACCGAGCACGCGCAGCGTACCGTGCAGGAACTCGCTGTCCTGGAGGGCGGCGCGGTAGTTCTCGAAGCCGGCCCAGACCTCCTGCCGGGCGCCCGACCCCAGGCCGAGCCCGGAGACGCGTGCCTTGCGGAAGCTGAGCCACACGGCGTAGCCGATGGGCAGCGCGAAGAAGAGGGCGAACAGGATGGTGGCGGGAAGGAGGAAGCCGTACGGGGCGGCCTTGACCCCGTACCCCCTCCGGCTGGTCGGGCTGTTCACCGGGAAACCCCGAAGCCCTGCTTCTCCATGTCGGCGACCGTGTCGTCCTGCATCTTCCCCAGGGCGGCGGCGAAGTCCGACTTGTTCTTCGCGGCGGCGCCGAAGGCGTCCTTGAAGGACGTGTAGGCGACGTTCACGTTCGGGCCCCAGGAGCCGGGCGCGGTGGTCTTCGCGATGCCGGCGGCCCTGGTGTAGAAGTCCGGCTGGTTGGAGAAGTACGCCGGCGGGTTGGAGAAGGCGCCGCTGAGCTGGGCGGAGGTGGACGCCGGGTAGATGCCGCCCTCCTTCGCCAGCGCGTTGAGGGCGTCGTGGTCGGTGTTCAGCCAGACCGCGAACTTGGCGGCGGCCTCCTTGTGCGCGGAGTCGGTGGTGACCGCCGTGGAGGAGCCGCCCCAGCTGCCGGTGACGTCCTGCTCGGCCGACCACTGGGGGAGCGGGGCCATGGCCCACTTGCCCTTGGTGTCCGGTGCCGCCGTGGTCAGGGTGCCGGGCGCCCACACGGCGCTGATCCAGGCGATCTGCTTGCCCGTGTTCAGCGCCTTGTTCCAGGACGGGGTGTACATCGGCTGGTTGTCGATGACGCCCTCCTTGACCAGGCCGCCCCAGAACCCGGCGACCTTCCGGGTGGCCGCGTCGTCGATGCCGACCTTCCACGTGTCGCCGGAGGTGGTCCACCACTTGGCGCCGGCCTGCTGGGCGAGGCCCGCGAAGAGCCCGGAGTCGTTGGCGGAGAAGGTGGTCAGGTCCTTGTCGGGGGCCTTCTTCTTCAGCTCGCGAGCGGTCTCGGCGAACTGCTCCCAGGTGGTGGGGACCTTCAGGCCGTACCTCTTGAAGAGGTCCTCGCGGTAGTAGAACATCAGCGGGCCGATGTCCTGCGGCACCGCGTAGACGGCGTCCGTGCCGAGCGTGGTCTGCTGCCAGACGCCCTCGGCGAACTTGTCCTCGACGCCGTCGACGTCCCCGGACACGTCGGCCAGGGCGTCGTTGCTGACCAGGGTCGGCAGCGCCTGGTACTCGGCCTGCACCAGGTCGGGGGCCTTGCGCGCCTTGTGCGCGGTGAGGATCTTGGTGACCAGCGTGTCGCCGGACGCCTGCTTCTTCACCGTGACGGTGATCTGCTCCTTCTTCCCCGGCCCCTTGTTCCACAGGTCGACGACCTTGTCCATGCCGGGTGTCCACGTCCAGTACGTCAGCGACACGGGACCCGACTCGGCCTTGCCGTCGTCCCCGGAGCCACAGGCGGCGAGGGCGGTGGCGCCGAGCGACACGGCGACGGCGGTTGTCACGAGGCGACGGCGCTTCGTGTGCGGCATGGTTTCTCCCCTGACCCGGGTCCCCGCCCGCTGCGGGGACCTGTCACGCAGTTGTGCACGCTCACATGACCCGGGCGCCCGCCTGCCGGGAACCCTGCCATGCTTCTGTGAGCGTTCACAGTAGAGAAACATCCCGGACACTTGTCAATGGTTGTTGCTGTGCGGTTATGTTGGGCCCGCACCGCCGCCGCTGTGTGTGCACGTTCCCATTTGATCGACTTTCCGGGAGTCATCCATGCCGGACACCGCCCCCAAGGGCCTCACCGGGCTCGCCTTCGGCGGGGACTACAACCCCGAGCAGTGGCCGGAATCCGTCTGGCGGGAGGACGTCCGGCTGATGCGGGAGGCCGGCGTCACGATGGTGAGCGTCGGCATCTTCTCCTGGGCCCTGCTGGAACCGGCGCCGGGGGAGTACGACTTCGGCTGGCTCGACCGCGTCCTCGGCCTGCTGCACGAGGGCGGCATCCGCGTCGACCTGGGCACACCCACGGTGGTACCGCCCGTCTGGTTCTACCGGGCCCACCCCGAGGCCCTGCCGGTCACCGCCGACGGCGTGCGCTACGAATTCGGCTCGCGCGGCGCGATCTGCCACAGCAACGCCGACTACCGCGCCGCCGCCGCGAACATCACCACCCGCCTCGCCGAGCGCTACGGCGACCATCCCGCGCTCGCGATGTGGCACGTCCACAACGAGTACGGCGTCCCCGTCTCCGCCTGCTACTGCGACTCCTGCGCGGCCCGTTTCCGCCGCTGGCTCGCGGACACCTACGACAGCGTGGACGCGGTCAACGAGGCCTGGGGGACCGCCTTCTGGGGCCAGCGCTACACCGACCTCGCGCAGATCAACCCGCCCCGGACCACCCCGACCGTCGGCAACCCCGGCCAGGCACTCGACTACAAGCGGTTCACCGACGCCGTCATCCGGGAGAACTTCCGCGCCGAGCGCGACATCCTGCACCGCCTCTCGCCCGGCATCCCGGTCACCACCAACTTCATGACCGCCCTCAGCCAGTGCGACTCCATGGACTACTGGGCCTGGGGCCGCGAGGTCGACCTCGTCACCAACGACCACTACCTGATCACCGACGGCCGCCGCACCCACGTCAACCTCGCGATGGCCGCCGACCTCACCCGCTCGGTCGCCGGCGGCGCCCCCTGGCTGCTGCTGGAACACTCCACCTCGGGCGTCAACTGGCAGCCCCGCAACCCCGCCAAGGCGCCCGGCCAGATGGCCCGCAACTCCCTCGCCCATGTCGCCCGCGGCTCCGAGGGCGCGATGTTCTTCCAGTGGCGCCAGTCCCGGCGCGGCGCCGAGAAGTACCACTCCGCGATGGTCCCGCACGGCGGCACCGACACCCGCGTCTGGCGCGAGGTCGTCGAACTCGGCGCCTCGGTGGACGCGTTGAGCGAGATCCGGGGGACCCGCACCGAGGCCGACGCGGCCATGCTGTGGGACTGGCAGTCCTGGTGGGCGCAGAGCCTGGACTGGCGGCCCAGCGAGGACCACGACCCGCGCGAGCGCGCCGACTCCTTCTACGAGGCCCTCTACGACCGCCACCTCACCGTCGACTTCGCCCACCCGGAAGCCGACCTGTCCGCCTACCCGCTGGTCGTGGTGCCGGCTCTGTACCTGATGACCGAGGCCGCCGGGCGCAACGTCCGCGGTTACGTCGAGAACGGCGGCACGCTCGTGGTGTCGTACTTCTCCGGGATCGTGGACGAGCACGACGCCGTCCACGAGGGCGCCTACCCGGGCGTGCTGCGCGATGTCCTCGGACTGACCGTGGAGGAGTTCTCGCCGCTGCTGAAGGACCAACGGGTGCGGCTGACCGGCCCGGACGGGCCCGGGCCGGCCGGCGACGTGTGGAGCGAGTTCGTCGTCCCGCGCGGCGCCGAGACCGTGTGGCGGTACGCCGACGGGCTCACCGCGGGCCGCCCGGCCGTCACCCGGCACCGGTTCGGCCGCGGCACCGCCTGGTACGTCTCCACCCGCCTCGACACGCGGGGCCTGGACACGCTCCTCGGCCGCGCGGCCGAGGACGCCGGCCTCGACCCGCGTGCCGAACTGCCCCGCGACGTCGAGGTCGTGCGCCGCGGCGGCGAGTCGGGCACCTTCCTCTTCGTCGTCAACCACACGGCCGACGACACCAAGGTGCCGCTGACCGCGCCCGGCACCGAGCTGCTGACGGGCGAACGCGCCGCGGGCCGCCTGGCGGTCCCGGCGGGGGCCGTCCGGGTCGTGCGACTCGACGGCTGAGCCGACTCCCCTGCGCCCGCGTGAGCCGTGTGAGCCGCGGGCGCAGGGGCCTGCCCTCCGGCTCCACCGGAGGGGCCCCTCCCCAGTTACGTCGAAGGGACGACGGACGATGAAGTTCCATCCCAGACGCACCATCACCGCCCTGCTGCCGCCGCTCGCGGCCGGGCTCGCCCTCACCGCCCTGCCCGCCCAGACCGCCCAGGCCGCGAGCACGCTGACCAACGGCGGCTTCGAGTCCGACGGCACGGGCGCGGCCGTGCCCGCCGGCTGGTCCGAGTACGGCGAAACCGGCGCCTCCTACACCGAGGCCGGCGGCCACGCCGGAAGCCACCGCCTCAGCCACTACTCGGCCTCCGCCTACAAGGTGGAGACCTACCAGTACCTGTCCGGGCTGGCCAACGGGAACTACAAGCTGACCGCGTGGGTGCGGTCCAGCGGCGGACAGAAGGCCGCGTACATAGCGCTCAAGAACTGCGGGGGTGCCGAACAGCGCACCGAGCTTCCGGTCTCGTCCAGTGGATGGATCCGGATCGTCACGCCGGTCAACGTGACCGGCAACCAGTGCACCGTCTCCGTCAACAGTGACGCGAACGCGGGCAACTGGATCAATGTTGACGATCTGACCTTCACGTCCGGCACCACGGGTACCTCCATCCATGGCGCCGACATCTCCTCCCTGGCCAAGAGCGAGGCCAAGGGCGGCGTCTACCGGACGAGTTCGGGTGCCGTGGGCGACGCCCTCCCCATCCTCAAGTCGTACGGCATGAACTACGCGCGCCTGAAGGTGTGGGTGAACCCCGCCGACGGCTTCAACGACAAGGCGCACGTCCTGGCGATGGCCAAGCGCGTCAAGGCACAGGGCATGAGGCTCCTGGTCGACTTCCACTACTCGGACACCTGGGCCGACCCGGGCGCCCAGAAGAAGCCGGCCGCCTGGACGGGCCATACATACAGTCAACTCAAGACCGACGTGTACAACCACACGTACGACGCGTTGAACGCCTTGAAGGCTCAAGGCACCACCGCCGACATGGTCCAGGTGGGCAATGAGATCAACGGCGGCATGCTGTGGTCCGAGGGATCGACCGACAACTGGACCCAGCTCGCCGGGTTGATCAACTCCGGCTACAGCGCCGTCAAGGCGGTCAACTCGTCCACCCCCGTCGCGCTGCACCTGGCCAAGGGCGGCGACAAGGCCGGCACCGAGTGGTGGTTCGACAACGCGGTGGCCAACGGCGTCAGGTTCGACGTGATCGGCCTGTCGTACTACGGCTACTGGCACGGCGCGCTCTCCGACTTCCAGACCACCCTGGACGACGCGGCCGCCCGCTACGGCAAGCCGGTGTTCGTCGCCGAGACGGCCTACCCCTTCCGTCTCGACAGCGACGACGCGCTCACCAACCAGATCGACACCACCGGCGAACTCGTCCCCGGCTACCCGGCGACCGTGGCCGGCCAGACCAAGTGGCTGAACGACGTGGCGAGCATCGTGGAGGCCGTCCCGAACGGCCGCGGTCTCGGCGTCTTCTGCTGGGAGGCCACCTGGACCGCCGTCTCCGGCAACGGCTGGGACCCGGCGGACGCCGCCTCCGGCAACGGCTGGGAGAACCAGGCCCTCTTCGGCTACGACGACAAGGCGCTCTCCTCCATGACGTGGTTCGGCCACCGCTGACACGACGCGGTTCGGCCACGGCCGGGCCATGAGGACCGGGCCCGGCCGCCGCGCGGCGACCGGGCCCCCGCCACGGGCCTGGGGCGTTACACCTCCCTCTGGGAACAGGGCCGTTCCTTACCGGACAACGGCCGTCGAGTCCCGGACGCGGCGGCGTCGCCCGGGCCACAGTGGGAACACTGCGTACGAGGAGGCCGGGGACGGGAGGCGGACGGATGACGGTGACTTCCTCGGGGACTCCCACGGGCCGGATACGGCAGACCATCCTGGAGTGGCTCAAGGACCCGGCGGCCCACTTCCCGGCCGGGCACCACCGCGACCTCGCCGCCACGGGCGTCACCGCGCGGGCCGTCGCCGCCAAACTCGGCCTGCCCCCGCGGACCGTCCGCGCCCACCTGGACTTCCTCGCCCGCCTCGGCCTCCTGCGCACCCGCCGGATCCGCTGCCGCACCCACTACCGGCGCGACGAGATCCGCATCGCCGAGGTGGCCAGGATGTTCGAGAAGGGCTGGTGACACCGGCGCACGCCCTCGCCCCGCGCCCGCACGGGACCGGTGGACACGCACGCTGACGACGGCACAGGACGGTGAAAAGGTGACGCCCATGGACCGACCCGCGGACCTCGTGCCGCTGCACTACGTCTCCCTCGGCGCGCGCGGCCCCGAGGACGTCGTACCCGACCCGCACGGGCGCGTGCTGACCGGAGTGGCCGACGGGCGGATCCTGCGCGTCCACCACCTCGGCGACCCGCTCACGGCCCGCACCGAGGTGCTGGCCCGCACCGGCGGCCGGCCCCTCGGGCTGGAGCTCCTCCCGGACGGCGACCTGGTGGTGTGCGACGCCGAACGCGGCCTGCTGCGCGTGGGCACGGACGACGGCACCGTCCGCGTCCTCGCGGACTCGGTGGCGGGGGAGCGGCTCCGCTTCTGCAGCAACGCCGTCGCCCTCCCCGACGGCACCCTGTACTTCACCGTCTCCAGCCGCCGCTACCCCCTCGACCGGTGGATCGGCGACATCGTCGAGCACACCGGCACCGGGCGCCTGCTGCGGCTCGCCCCGGAGGGCGGCGAGCCCGAGGTCCTGCTGGAGGGGCTGCGGTTCGCCAACGGCCTCGCCGTCACGGCCGACGGCTCCTGCCTGGTGCTCGCCGAGACCGGTGCCTGCCGCCTCGTCCGCTACCGGCTCACCGGCCCCCGCGCCGGTCACGCCGAACCCTTCGCCGAGCTGCCCGGCATGCCGGACAACCTCTGGCGCGAGGGCCCCGGCGGCCCGGTCTGGGTCGCCCTGGCCAGCCCCAGGGTCCCCCCGCTGGAAGCGCTGCACCGCTCCTCGCCGGCCGTCCGCCGCGGCGCCGCCCGGGCCGCCGTCCGCCTGCCGTACCGCCCGAGCGGGACCACCGGCGTCGTCGCCGTGGACGACGAGGGACGCGTCGTCCACCACCTCACCCGCCGCCGGTCCGGTTTCCGCATGGTCACCAGCGTCTGCGCCACCGGCGACCACCTGGTGCTGGGCAGCCTGTGGGAGCCCGGGGTGGCGGTCTGCGCCCGGCCCGCCGCCCGCTGACCCGGCGGTACGCTGGGTTCCGGCCTTGATCGCCCGGCGGGGCAGGGGCCGGAAGAGGAGACGTGACCACATGACTGCCCCGGAGACGGAGACCCGCGGCGCCCGCCCCGCAGCATCCCGGCGGCCCGAGTGGCGTGCGCAGGCGCCCGTCGTCGCGGTCGTGTCGGCCGGCGGCGCGGTCGGCGCGACGGCCCGCTATGCCCTCACCCTCGCCTGGCCCGCACCACCCGGCGGCTTTCCCTGGGCCACCTTCTGGACCAATGTCTCCGGCTGCGCCGCCATGGGCGTCCTCATGGTGCTCGTCACCGACGTGTGGGCCGCCCACCGCCTGCTGCGGCCGTTCCTCGGCACCGGCGTGCTCGGCGGCTACACCACGTTCTCCACCTACGCGGTCGACATCCGCCACCTGGCCGACGCCGGCCGCCCCGGCCCGGCCCTCGCCTATCTGGCCGCGACGCTGTGCGCGGCCCTCGCGGCGGTGTGGCTGGCCTCGGCCGCCGCCCGCCGGGTCCTCGCCGGGCGGCGGCGATGACCCCGCTCACCGCCCGCGCCCTGCGGCTGACCGTGTACGCCGGCGAGAACGCCACCTGGCACCACCGCCCCCTGTACTGCGAGATCGTGCACCGCGCGCACGCCGCCGGACTCGCCGGCGCCAGTGTCTTCCGGGGCATCGAGGGCTACGGCGCCTCCTCTCGTATCCACACCTCCCGGCTGCTGTCCCTGAGCGAGGACCTGCCGGTCGCGGTGGTCGTGGTGGACACCGAGGAGCGGATCCGGGCGTTCCTGCCCCGGCTCGGCGAACTGGCCGGCGGGTGCCTGGTCACCCTGGACGCATGCGAGGTCGTCCGGTGGACGGGGGCCCCGGCCGGCCCGGACGGAACGGACCCGGAGGGTAAGAAGTCGTTGTGAACTGGCTGCTGGTCGTCGCGGGCGCCATGGTCGGCGCACCCCTGCGCTACCTCACCGACCGTGCCGTGCAGGCCCGGCACGACTCGCTCTTCCCGTGGGGCACCTTCGTGGTGAACGTCGTCGGCTGCCTGGTCCTCGGGCTGGTCACGGGCGCCGCCTCCGCCGGGGCCGCCGGCCCCCACCTGCGGCTTCTGCTGGGCACCGGGCTGTGCGGCGCGCTGACGACGTACTCGACCTTCTCCTATGAGACCCTCCGGCTGAGCGAGGCCGGCTCCGGTCTCTACGCCGCCTGGAACGTCGTGGCAAGTGTGGCGGCGGGACTCGCCGCGGCTTTCACCGGTATCTCACTGGCCGGTCTGCTGTGGGCCTAGGCGTGTGCCGCGCGGCCGGGAACAGTGAGTACTGTCTCCAGGACTGTCGACCAACCCCTCCCCAGAATCGGATCCCATGAGCGCCATCTCCGTCGGTCAGGCCGTCGTCCTCGGAGTGATCGAGGGGGTGACCGAGTTCCTCCCGGTGTCCTCCACCGGACACCTGAAGATCGCCGAAGGGCTCATGGACATCCCCGTCGACGACTCGTCCGTCGTCGGGTTCTCCGCCGTCATCCAGGTCGGCGCCATCGCCGCGGTGCTCGTGTACTTCTTCAAGGACATCCGGCGGATCGTCACCGCCTGGTTCCGCGGCCTGGCCGACCGCGAGGAGCGCTACCACCACGACTACAAGTTCGCCTGGTGGGTGATCGCGGCCACCATCCCGATCGTGCTGGTGGGCCTCGCCGCCAAGCCGCTGATCGACGGCCCGCTCGCCTCCCTGTGGGTGGTCGCCGGCTCGCTGATCGCCGGTTCCGGTGTGATGTGGGCCGCCGACCAGATGGGCCGGCACAAGCGCGGCGAGGACGACACGTCCTTCAAGGACGCGATGTGGGTCGGCTGCTCGCAGATCCTCGCCCTGCTCTTCCCCGGCTTCTCGCGTTCCGGCGCCACCATGTCCACCGCGCTCATCCTGGACCTGGACCGCGTCGCCGCCACCCGGCTGTCCTTCTTCCTCGGCATCCCGGCCCTGACCGGCGCCGGCCTGTACGAGCTGAAGGACGCCCTCGGCGCGGGGGTCGGCGCCGCCCCGCTCGCCGTCGGCACGGTCGTGTCGTTCGTGGTCGCCTACGCCTCCATCGCCTGGCTGCTGAAGTTCGTCGCCAAGCACTCCTTCAACGCCTTCGTGATCTACCGGATCGTCGTAGGTGTGCTCCTGCTCGGCCTGCTCGGCACCGGCACGCTCGGCAGCTGAACCGGCGCCGCTGTTCACCCACGGGGTGCGGTAAGCCTTATTCAGGTGCCGCACCCCGTGAATCCTTTCTTACCGCCTGCCTTGACAGTGTCCGTCCGCACCCCGCAGGATCGCTCCCGTGAACCTGTCAGACAGCCAGACAGGTGGTCTCGTCCCCCGGCGTGTCAGCGCCATGGAAGCGGTACTCGACCACCTCCGCGGCGCCATCGAGAGCGGCCGGTACGCCATCGGCGACAAGCTCCCCTCCGAAGCCGAGCTGTGCCGCACCCTGGAGGTGTCCCGGCCCGTGCTCCGCGAGGCGCTGCGCGCGCTGCAGACCATGGGCCTGACGGTCTCCCGCACCGGCAAGGGCACCTTCGTGGTCGCGAACACCGTCGAGGACCCCACCTTCGGCGACTACGCGGCCAGCGACCTGCTGGAGGTGCGCCGCCACATCGAGATCCCGGTCGCCGGCTACGCGGCCGTGCGCCGCACCCCGGAGAACCTGGACCACCTGGCCCACCTGCTCGACCGCATGGAGCGGGAGACGGACACCACCGCCTGGGTGGCGATGGACACCCTCTTCCACCTCGCCGTGGCCGAAGCCGCCCAGAACCCGGTGTTCCGCCGGGTCATCGAGGAGATCCGCGACGCACTGGCGCGTCAGTCGGCCTTCCTCAACGAGCTGGGCGGGCGCCGCGAGCAGTCCAACCGCGAGCACCGGGCGATCGTCGAGGCGCTGGTCGACGGCAGCGAGCACGACGCCGTCCAGGCCATGAGCCACCACCTGGACCGCGTCGAGACGACCCTCACCGACATCGTGCGTCCCCAGCGGACGGACCCCCCAGCGGAAGGCGGAGCCGAGGCGTGAGCGAACAGCACCTCAAAGACGAGACGCGCCCCTCGACCGGCCACATCGACGCCGGAGACGCCGGCTACAGCAAGGGCCTGAAGCACCGGCACGTCAACATGATCGCCATCGGCGGCGCCATCGGCACCGGCCTCTTCCTCGGCGCGGGCGGCCGGCTCGCCGACGCCGGTCCCTCCCTCTTCCTCGCGTACGCCGTCTGTGGCGTCTTCGCCTTCCTGGTCGTCCGGGCCCTCGGCGAACTCGTGCTCTACCGCCCGTCCTCCGGCGCCTTCGTGTCGTACGCCCGGGAGTTCCTGGGGGAGAAGGGCGCCTACACCGCGGGCTGGATGTACTTCCTCAACTGGGCGACGACCGGGATCGCCGACATCACGGCGGTCGCCACCTACACCCACTACTGGGGCATGTTCTCCGACATCCCGCAATGGTTGATCGCATTGATCGCCCTCGCCGTCGTGTTGACCGTCAACTTGATATCGGTCAAGATCTTCGGCGAACTGGAGTTCTGGTTCGCGATCGTCAAGGTCGGCGCGCTCCTCCTGTTCATGTGCATCGGCATCTACCTGCTGGTCACCCAGCACCCGGTCGACGGCCACCACCCCGGCCCCGCCCTGATCACCGGCAACGGCGGCCTCTTTCCGCACGGCCTGCTGCCCATGCTGCTGATCATCCAGGGCGTCGTCTTCGCCTACGCCTCCGTCGAGCTGGTCGGCGTCGCCGCCGGCGAGACCGAGAACCCCGAGAAGATCATGCCGAAGGCGATCAACTCGATCATGTGGCGGGTGGGCCTGTTCTACGTCGGTTCGGTCGTCCTGCTGTCGATGCTGCTCCCGTGGAACACGTACTCCGCCGGCGAGAGCCCGTTCGTCACGGTCCTGTCGAACATCGGCGTCCCGGCGGCCGGCGGGGTGATGAACCTGGTCGTCCTGACCGCGGCCCTGTCGTCGCTGAACTCCGGCCTCTACTCCACCGGCCGCATCCTGCGCTCCATGGCGATGAGCGGCTCCGCCCCCGCCTTCACCGCCCGGATGAGCCGCAGCCAGGTCCCCTACGGCGGCATCCTGCTCACCAGCGGGATCTGCGTCCTCGGCGTGGGCCTCAACTACGTGGTCCCCGACGACGCGTTCGAGATCGTCCTCAACTTCGCGGCGATCGGCATCCTCGCCACCTGGGCCATGATCATGGTCTGTCACCTGCTCTTCTGGCGGAAGACCCGGCAGGGCGACCTGTCCCGGCCGGCCTACCGGCTGCCGGGCTCCCCCTGGACCGAACTCGTGACGCTGGCGTTCCTCGCCTCCGTCCTGGTCCTCATGTACGCCGACGGCGGCGCCGGACGCACCACCGTGCTCTGTCTGCCGCTGATCGTCGCAGCGCTGGTCGCGGGCTGGTACGCCGTCCGCGCCCGCGCGACCCGCAACACCTCCACCGGCGCCGGCGCGTGACCCGCGTTCCGGCCGACCCCGACCCCTTGATGCAGGCAGTGATGTACAGCAGTTCCCCCGCCGACGCCCCTGTCGTCCGCGAACCCCTCCACGCCCCCGTCGCCCACCTCGTGCGCGGCGGGGTCGTCGAGGGCATCCACTACGGCTCCGTCGTCGTCCTCGGCGCCGACGGCCGGGTGCGCTTCCGGCTCGGCGACACCGAGGCGGCCTTCTACCCGCGCTCGGCGATCAAGCCCGTCCAGGCCGTGGCCATGCTGCGGGCCGGGCTGCCACTGGACGGCGAGCTGCTGTCGCTGGCCGCCGCCAGCCACTCCGGCGAGGAGCGGCACCTGGCCGGCACCCGGCGCATCCTGGAACTCGCCGGCCTCGCCGAGGACGACCTGCGCAACGTGCCCGACATGCCGTTCGACCCGGTCGTCCGGGACGCCTGGGTACGGGAGGGCCGCATGCCCTCGCGGCTCGCCCAGAACTGCTCCGGCAAGCACGCCGCCATGCTGTGGACGGCCAAGCTCAACGGCTGGTCCCTGGACGACTACCTGGACCCGGCGCATCCGCTCCAGCGGGAGATCGCCGCCACCGTCGAGGACCTGACCGGACAGCGGGCCGCCCGGGTCACCGTGGACGGCTGCGGGGCCCCGCTGTTCGCCATCTCCCTGCACGGCCTCGCCCGCGCCCTCGCCCGGATCACCACGGCCGTCCCCGGCACCCCCGAGGCCAAGGTCGCCGACGCGATGCGCGAGCACGCCGAGATGGCCTCCGGCTCCGGCCGGGACGTCGCCGCGCTCATGCGGGCCGTGCCCGGACTGCTCGCCAAGGACGGTTTCGAGGGCGTCCAGGTCGCGGCGCTGCCCGACGGCACGGCCGTCGCCGTGAAGATCGCCGACGGGGCCAACCGGGCCCGGATCCCCGTCGCCGCGGCGGCGCTGGCCCGCGCCGGCGTCGACCCCGCGCTGCTCACCGAGTTCGTGGGGGAGCCGTTGCTCGGCGGCGGGAAGCCGGTGGGCAGCGTGCGGCCCGTGCGCGCGCTCGACCCCGACCCCGCCCCGGCCGCCGCCCACGTTTAGTCCCGTCGGACTCCGAACCCCGGAAAGAGACCCGTACCCTCATGACCGCCGCCACCCGCAGCGAGCACGACCTGCTCGGCGACCGCGACGTCCCCGCCGACGCGTACTGGGGTATCCACACCCTGCGCGCGACAGAGAACTTCCCCATCACCGGCACCCCGATCTCCGCCTACCCCCACCTGATCGACGCCCTGGCCGCGGTGAAGGAGGCCGCCGCCCTCGCCAACGAGGAGCTCGGTCTGCTGGCGCCCGCCAAGGCCGCCGCGATCGTCGCCGCCTGCCGCGAGATCCGCGCCGGGAAGCTGCACGACCAGTTCGTGGTGGACGTCGTCCAGGGCGGCGCCGGCACGTCCACCAACATGAACGCCAACGAGGTCGTGGCCAACCGTGCGCTGGAACTGCTCGGCCACGCCAAGGGACAGTACACCCATCTGCATCCCAACGAGGATGTCAACCTGAGCCAGTCAACCAATGACGTCTACCCGACCGCCGTCAAGATAGCGACGGTCTTCGCGGTACGTGGACTGCTCAAGGCGATGTCCGTACTCCAGGACGCTTTCGCCCGCAAGGCCGTCGAGTTCCGTGACGTGCTCAAGCTGGGCCGTACACAGTTGCAGGACGCGGTACCCATGACGCTGGGCCAGGAGTTCTCCGCGTTCGCCGTCATGATCGAGGAGGACCGCAGCCGTCTCGCCGAGGCCGTCGAGCTGGTCCACGAGATCAATCTCGGCGCCACGGCCATCGGCACCGGCCTCAACGCGCCCGCCGGATACGCCGAGGCCGCCCGCCGCCATCTGTCCGCCCTCACCGGCCTCCCGCTGGTCACCGCCGCCAACCTGGTGGAGGCCACCCAGGACTGCGGCGCCTTCGTCCAGATGTCCGGCGTCCTGAAGCGGATCGCGGTCAAGCTCTCCAAGAGCTGCAACGACCTGCGCCTGCTGTCCTCCGGTCCGCGCGCGGGCCTCGGCGAGATCAACCTGCCGCCGGTCCAGGCCGGTTCGTCGATCATGCCGGGCAAGGTCAACCCGGTCATCCCCGAGGTGGTCAACCAGGTCGCGTTCGAGGTGATCGGCAACGACGTCGCCATCACCATGGCCGCCGAGGCCGGGCAGCTCCAGCTCAACGCCTTCGAGCCGATCATCCTGCACTCCCTGTCGAAGTCGATCACGCACCTGGAGAGCGCCTGCCGCACGCTGGCCGAGCGCTGCGTCTCCGGCATCACCGCCAACACCGAGCGGCTGCGCGCGACCGTGGAGAACTCCATCGGCCTGGTCACCGCGCTCAACCCGCACATCGGCTACACGGCCGCGACCGACATCGCCAAGGAGGCCCTCGCCACCGGCCGCGGCGTGGCCGAACTGGTGCTGGAGAAGGGCCTGCTGCCGGCCGGCCGACTGGCCGAGCTGCTGCGCCCGGAGGTCGTCGCGGGCAGCGGCGCCCCGGCTGCCTGACCTGCGATAACGCCACCTCGACAAGGCCCGGGAACCGGCCGGGAGGCACAATGGTGATCATGACAGCGACGTCGTCCGCCACCTTCCTGCCGGTCCTGGAGCGCATCGCCGAGGAGATCGGCCACACGCCCGGGCGGGGCCGTCCCGCCGACTACATCCCGGCCCTCGCGTCCCGCGACCCGCGCAGCTTCGGCATGGCCGTCGCCGAGCCGGACGGGACGGTGTACGGGGTGGGGGACTGGCGGGAGCCGTTCTCCGCGCAGTCGATCACCAAGGTCTTCACACTCGCCCTGGACCTCGCCCGGGAGGGCGACGAGCTCTGGGAGCACGTGGGACGCGAGCCCTCCGGCAACCCGTTCAACTCGCTGGTCCAGCTGGAGTACGAGAACGGCATCCCGCGGAACCCGTTCATCAACGCGGGCGCCCTCGTCGTCACCGACCGCCTGCACACCCGTACCGGGGACGCGGCCGGCGAACTGCTGGACTTCCTGCGCGCCGAGAGCGGCAACCCCGCCCTGGACTTCGACACGGAGGTGGCCGCCTCCGAGACCGCGCACGGCGACCGCAACGCCGCCCTCGCCCACTTCATGGCGTCCTACGGCAACATCGACAACGACATACCGGTCCTGCTCGACCAGTACTTCCGGCAGTGCTCCATAGCCGCCTCCTGCGCCGACCTGGCCCTCGCCACCGGTTTCCTCGCCCGGCACGGCATCCGCGCCGACGGCAGCCGGCTGCTCAGCCGCAGCCAGGCCAAGCAGGTCAACGCGATCATGCTGACCTGCGGCACCTACGACGCGGCCGGCAACTTCGCCTACCGGGTGGGCCTGCCCGGCAAGAGCGGGGTCGGCGGCGGGATCATCGCCGTCGTACCCGGCCGGTGCACGCTGTGCGTGTGGAGCCCCGGCCTGGACGAACGCGGCAACTCGGTCGCCGGGGTCGCGGCCCTGGACCGCTTCACCACCCTCACGGGCCTGTCGGTCTTCTGAACCGGGAAACACCGGCTTGCGAACCGGAGGAACCGTCTCACCGGCCACCACACACCCGGGTCCGGCAACGGCTCCGCCCCGTTTCCCGCCGGTCACGCATCCGCTCCCGCACGGCAGGACCGGCGTCGCCCCCCGGCCACCCGGCGTTGCCACGCTGCCCCGGTGTTGGCCATGGCTTTCCCCGTCGATCTCCGCCACTGCCAGGCCCTGGGCCTGGCCGGCACCACCTTCCTCACGCTCGGCGGCGGGACGGCCGGCGCCCTGCCGGTCCGGGAGCTGTGGGCGCCCGCTTCGGCGCACGCGGCCCTCGGCCTGGTCGGGGTGTACTTCGGCATCGTCCTGCTGACCGCGGCCTGGCTGCTGACAGGCCGGCTGGTACGCGGCCCGCGCCCGCCCACCCCGCGCGCCCTGCTGCTGGTCCTGGCCCTCTGGGCGGCCCCGCTGCTGCTCGCGCCCCCGCTGTTCAGCCGGGACGTCTACAGCTACCTCGCGCAGGGCGCCATGGCCGACGCCCACATGGACGTCTACGCCCACGGCCCGGACCGGCTCGGCGGCCCGCTCGCCGACGAGGTCGCCCCCATGTGGCGGCACACCGCCGCGCCCTACGGCCCCGCCTTCGTGGCCCTGGCCGCCGCGCTGTCGGGCCTGACCGACGGCCGGGTCCCCGCCGGCCTGCTCGGCATGCGCCTGGTCGCGCTGGCCGGCGTGGCCCTCATGGCGGTGGCGCTGCCCCGGCTCGCCCGGCACAACGGCGCCGACCCGGCCGCCGCGCTCTGGCTCGGCGCGCTCAACCCGCTGGTGCTGCTCCACCTGGTCGCGGGCGCCCACAACGACGCGCTCATGCTCGGCCTGCTCGGGCTCGGCCTGGTCGCCGCGCACGGCCGCCGGCCCGCCGCGGGGGCCGTCGGCGCGGTTCTCGTCGCCCTCGCCGCCCTGGTGAAGGTCCCGGCGGCGCTCGGCCTGCCGGTCGTGGTCGCGCTCCGCGTCCGCTCCGGCGACCGCCCGCTGCCGGCCGTCCTGACCACGGCGGCGGCCTCCGCCGCGACCACGGTCGCCGCCACGGCCGTGGCCGGCACCGGGTACGGCTGGCTCGGCGCCCTGGGCACCCCGGTCTCCCCGGGCAACTGGGCGCTGACCAGCCTGCTCGGCCGGGCGACCGGCGCCCTGCTGGCCCGCCTCGGCAGCGGACTGGCCCCGCTGGCCGTCCCCGCCTGGCATCTGCTCGGGCTCGCGGCCGCCGCCGTCGCCGTGCTGCTGACCGCGCGCAGACTGCGCGCCCGGCCGGTGTACGCGCTCGGCCTGAGCCTGCTCGCGGTGGCGGTCCTCGGCCCGGCGATCCGGCCCTGGTACGCGCTGTGGGGCCTGTTCCTGGTCGCCGCCGCCGCGCCCGGCACCCCGGTACGGCACCGGGCGGCCGTCCTGGCCGGGGTGCTCGCCCTCGCCGTGCTGCCCAGCGGCGGCCCCGCCGATGCGGGACAGCTGGTGCTGGCGGTCTCCGGCGGGGCCCTCGGCGTCGTCGTCCTGTGGCAGGCCCGCCTGGCCGCCCAGGCCCCGGTCCCGGGACGCCCGGCATGAGGGGGCCGCGGCGATCCGGGGGAGTACGCGCACGGCCGGCACGGCTGCGACCGCGCACGGAGCGGGGCCGGCTGCTGCTCGTGCTGCTGCTGGTGGCCGCCGTCACCGCGTTCACGGCGACCGTGCCGCTGCTGCGGGACTTCTTCGATCTGCGGGTGTACTACGGCACCGTGCACACCTGGGCGCACCACGGCGGCCGGATCTACGACTACCGAGTGCCGGGCACGGTGTACGGCTTCACCTACCCGCCCTTCGCCGCCGTCGCCATGCTGCCGCTGGCCCTGCTCGGCCGGACCACGGCGATCGCCATGTCCCTGCTGGTGAACCTGGCCGCGCTCGCGGCGGTGCTGCGGATCCTGGCCGGGCCCGGCGGGGGCCGTCACGGCTGGTACCGGTGGGCGCTGTGCCTGTGCCTGCTGGCTATGTTCGAGCCGCTGCGGGACACCGTCAGCTTCGGCCAGGTGAACCTGGTGCTGCTGGCCCTCGTCCTCGCCGACAGCCTGCTGCTGACGGCCGGCCGGGGCCGCTGGGCGGGCGTCGGTACCGGACTGGCGGCCGCGGTGAAGCTCACGCCCGTGCTGTTCATCGGCCTGCTGCTGCTCGCCGGGCGCCGCCGGGCGGCGGCCACCGCGACGGCCGTCGCCGCCGCCGCGACCGCGCTGGCCGCCTGGGTCGATCCGGCGGCCTCCCGGTTCTACTGGACCGAGGCGCTGTGGGACACCGGCCGGGTGGGCCGGCTTGACTATGTGTCGAACCAGTCGCTGCAAGGGGTGCTGGCCCGCCTCGGCGAGCCGGGCCGCCCGCTGTGGGCGTCGGTGGTCCTGGTGACCCTGTGCGTGTGGGCGTGGCGGGCCCGCCGGGCGGTGGCGGCCGGTGACTGGCCGGCGGCGTTCGCCCTCACCGGCATCGCGGCCTGCCTGGTCAGCCCGATCACCTGGGTGCACCATCTGGTGTGGCTGCTGCCGTCCTTCGCGGTGCTGGTGCGCGCCGGGCACCGGCGGACCGCGGGCGCCCTCTACGCGGTGCTGTGCACCAGCATGGTGTGGCTGTGGTCCGGCGACGCCTCGGGTCCGGACGGGTTCCTCGGCGCCAACGCCTACGTCTGGGTCGCGCTGGGCCTGCTGCTCGGTCTGCCGGCGGGTCAGCCGCGGGCCGCCCGGCGGCCCTTGCCCCGCAGCGCCAGCGCCACGGCTCCCGCGCCGAGTGCGGAGAGCCCCGCCACGACGGCGGCGGGGGACCAGTCCGAGTCGTCGTCCGCGGCCGGCGCCCCGGCCGCGGCGAGCGGCACGGCCGACGGCTCGGCGCGGGAGGGCGGGCGCAGTCCGTCCAGCGAGCCCACCGGGTCCACCTGCCCGGCCGCCGCGAACCCCCAGTCGAGGAGCGCGCGGGCCTCCTCGTACACGGTCAACCCGCCGTCCGCCTGAGGGTTGAGCACGCTCACCACGAGGGTGTGCCCGTCGCGGCGCGCCGCGGCCACCAGGGTGTTGCCCGCGTTGCTGGTGTAGCCGTTCTTGATGCCGATCAGCCCGGGGTACGGTGCCACGCCGTCCTCGCCGGTGAGCAGCCGGTTGGTGTTCTCGATGGGGTACGACGAGCCGTCACCGGGAAAGCTGGCCTCGGCGGTGCCGCAGTACCGGGCGAAGTCGGGGTCGCGCAGGCCCGCCCGGCCGAATACCGCGAGGTCGAAGGCGGAGGAGACCTGGCCGGGGGCGTCGTAGCCGTCGGGGGAGACCACATGGGTGTCCAGCGCGCCGAGCGAGCGGGCCTTGTCCTGCATCCGGGCGGCGGTGGCCTCCCAGCCGCCGCCGAGCCGGGCGAGGACGTGCACGGCGTCGTTCCCGGAGCTGAGGAAGACCCCCCGCCACAGGTCGGCCACCCGGTAGGTGTGCCCCTCCTCGACGCCGACCAGGCTGCTGCCCTCACCGACGTCCGCCAGTTCGTCGTAGTGCACGGTGTGCTGGAGCCCGCCGGGCAGCACGGGCAGGACGGTGAGCGCGAACAGGGTCTTCAGGGTGCTCGCGGGCGGCAGTTCGCGGTGCGCGTCGTGCGCGGCCAGCACCTCCCCGCCGCCGGCGTCGGCGACGAGCCAGGAGAGCGCCGAGACGTCGGGCAGCTCGGGGGCGCCCCGGTGCGGCCGGACCTGGGTGCCGGACCTGTACAGCAGGGACGGCCCGGGCATCGCCGCCGGCGGGCGGGGCGGGGCGGGCTCCCCGGCCGGGGGTCCGGCGGCGGCAGCGGCCGGTGTGAGCACCAGCAGGCCCGTCACACAGAGGGAGCAGGCCGACACCGCCGCACGATACGAGAATCCGGAGATCATACGATCAACCTATGAACAGGGTGCGGGTCCCTCACCCCGCCGGGGCCGTTCGGGGTGCCGAGCAACCCGGATGCCGCACCGGGGCGTCCGGGGCCGGGGTCAGCCGGCCGGGAGGGTCGGCCGGACCTTCCGCAGGAACGTGGCGTTGTCGGGGGTGGCACGCAGCCGTTCGAGCAGGGTCTCCAGGGCGGACGGACCGCCCTCCCGGGAGCGCAGGGCGCGGCGCAGTCCGCGTACGGCCGTCAACTCGGCCGGGGTCAGCAGCAGTTCCTCGCGGCGGGTGCCGCTGGCGTCGATGTCCACGGCGGGGAAGACGCGCCGGACGGCCAGCTCCCGGTCCAGGCGCAGCTCCATGTTGCCGGTGCTCTTCAGCTCCTCGAAGAAGTAGCCGTCGGCGCGCGAGCCGGTGTCCACCAGCGCCGAGGCGAGGATGGTGAGGGAGCCGCCCTCCTCGGCCTGGCGCGCGGCGCCGAAGAACCGCTTGGGGCCGATCAGCGCGCCCGCGTCGACGCCGCCGCTCAGGGTGCGGCCGCCGGCGGCGGAGGCGTTGTTGTACGCGCGGCACAGCCGGGTCAGCGAGTCCAGCAGCACGACGACGTCCTCACCGGCCTCGACCAGCCGCTTGGCCCGCTCCACGACCAGCTCGGCGAGGGCGATGTGGTCCTTCGGCGAGCGGTCGAAGGTGGAGGCGTACACCTCACCGCGCACCGAACGGCGCATCTCGGTGACCTCCTCGGGCCGTTCGTCGAGCAGCAGGACGATCAGCCGGCACTCGGGGTGGTTGCCGGCCACGGCGGCGGCGAGCTGCTGGATCAGCACGGTCTTGCCGCTCTTGGGCGGGGCCACGATCAGGCCGCGCTGGCCCTTGCCGACCGGCGCGAGCAGATCGGTGAGGCGCCCGGTCAGTCCGGCGCCGGGGTGTTCCAGGCGCAGGCGCCGGTGCGGATGGAGCGGGGTGAGATCGCGGAAGTGGCGACGCGCGCGGGGCTCGGCGGGGGCACGTCCGTTGACGCGCGCGACCTCGGTCAGCGTGCGCTGGGCGCCCCGGACGCCCTCGACCAGGTCGCCCTTGCGCAGTCCGTGGCGGCGCACGAACGCCGGCGTGACCTGCGGATCGGCGGGGGAGGGCAGCAGGTGCGCGGCCCTCAGGTATCCCTTCCCGTGCGCGTCGATGTCCAGGACGCCGGTGACGAGCGGGGCGGCCGGTGCCTGCCGGGCCTCGGGAGGGGTCGCGAGTGTGGTGGTCATGCGGGTGTCCTTTCGCGGACGGAACAGGGAGGAGAAGCGGGGTGAGGCCGCGAGCGGGAGGCGTCTGCGACTGCCTCCGGGCGGCGGAGACGGCGCCTCGGGTACGGCGGGGAAGGCCCGTCACGAGGCGGTACCGGGAAACTGACGCGCCGGGGACCGGGGGATCCGGGACAGCGGCGAACCGATCAGCTGAGAAGGGGAGACCGGCACCGGCGCCCACCTTGGGCGTGCACGAGTGCCAATAGCACGCTACCACTGGATGGGGCGCGGTGTCCGTGATGCGGTCAACAAACCACCGGATCGTGGCATTCCCGCGGAGCCGGACGCCCGCCGGATCCGCCGACCGTACCACGCAACGGCAGGAGGCCGGACGGGAGTTGCACGGGACTGGCGTGGGCGTCCGGTCGTCGTGACGGTGGGCCGTCACCCCGGCCGGTCGCTCGTGGGGGTGGCGATCCGGTGTGGAGCGGGGCGTCGCCCCGGCCGGTGCGGCACAGTGGGCGGGTGCCTCGCCGACTCCTTCCGCTGGTGGTCGCCGTTCTGGTGAGCGTCGCCGGCTGCACCACCGTCAACCCCGCCCCCCACCCCGGAGCCGCCGGCTCCCGGCGCGCCCTCCCACCGGATGCCCCGGGGCGACCGTCGGTCCTCCAGGTCCCGGTGAGCGAGCCGGCCACCGAGGAGGCGCTCGTACGCACCGGCGACGGGCGCCCGGACCGGCCCGGCCCGGCCGCCCGTACCCGAGGGCCCGCGTCCGGCGGCGGACCGGCGCCCGCCGCGCCTGGCCGGGTCACCCCCGCCGTACCGGCCCCCCTCCCGCGCGCCGAGCGCCGTGCGCCCGCGCGGCACCCGGCCCCCCACCGCCGTACGGCCTCCCGCCCGCCCGCCGCCGTGATGCGCGACCTGTGCCGGCAGGCGGACGGCGTGGCCGCGCCCGAGATCGTCCGCCTCTGCCACGAGACCTACGGCTGACACCGGGCCCGGGCCGTGCGACGGCGGTCCGGGCGGCGTCGTAGGCTGCCGGCATGTTCGGTCCCGAAGGCCCCACACTCCGCGAACTCGCCGTACAGGCACTGTCGTCCGTGGAACACGGCTACGACCTGCTCGCGCCGAAGTTCGACCACACGCCCTTCCGGACCCCCGGTCCTGTGCTGGACGCCGTGGCCGAGGCGCTCGCGCCGCTCGGGCCGTTCACGGACGGACTCGACCTGTGCTGCGGCACCGGCGCCGGGATGCGGCCGCTCGCCCGGCTGTGCCGCCGCAGCGTCACCGGGGTCGACTTCAGCGCCGGCATGCTCGATGTCGCCCGGCAGCGGGTGCGGCCCACCGAAGTGCCCCGGGTCGCCTGGGTACGCGGCGACGCCCGGGCCCTGCCGTTCGCCGACGCCTTCGATCTCGTCGTCTCCTTCGGGGCGTTCGGCCACTTCCTCCCGGCGGAACTGCCGCGGCTCTTCGCCGGGGTGCGCGCGGCGCTGCGGCCCGGCGGCCGGTTCGCCTTCCCGGTGTTCGCGCCGCCCCGCCCCACGGACCCCGGATTCTGGCTGCTGGCCGGATTCGACGCGGTGATGCGGGTGCGCAACGCGCTGTGGCGACCGCCGTTCGTCATGTACTACCGCTCGCTCCGACTCGGCTCCTTCCTCGGGGAGTTGGAGCGGGCCGGGTTCACGGTCGAACCGCGCGTGCTGCCGGGGTTCGGCCGGCGAGCCGATGGCAGCCCGCGCGGCCGGCTGGTGGTGGCCCGGCGCGCCGGCGCGCCGGACCCGGCGGTCACACCGCGGCGGGCAGGGTGAACTCGTAGACCAGCGCGTCCTGTTCGGCGTGCACCACCAGATCCGTGATCTCCAGCGGGCGCGCGTACTGGTCGTGCACACGCCGGGTCACCCGGACCGAGGCGGCCTGCGAGACCTGGGTGATGGAATCGCGGTGGTGCAGGCTCAGCCCGGCCTTGCGCATCCAGTCGTAGGCCCGCCCCAGCTGCACGGGCGTCACGCCGTCGGCCCGCTCCCGGTAGCGCGCCAGCTCCGCCACCTCGGCCAGGGCCACCGCGGAGAACGATGTCACCGCCGTCCGCAGCGACCGGCCGTCCGGTGAGACCGACCGGTAGCGGTGCACCAGCGTCGGCCGGTGCGGGGCCAGGCCCAGTTCCCGCGCGTGCTCGGGCGTCGGCACCTCCCAGGTCACCGTGGCCCGGTCGACCGCACAGGGGTCCGCCGGCCGGGCGCCCACCGGGAAGGCGAGCGAGTCCGGCGACTCCACCGGTCGGCCGGGCAGCATGGCGTGGCTGCCCCGCCGGTCGGTGGCGACCACACCGCTGCGGCGCAGCACCTCCAGCGCCTGGCGGACGGTCTCCCGGCTGACCCCGAAGTGTGTGGCCAGGTGCCGTTCGCCCGGCAGCCGTTCACCCGGCGGAATCGTGCCGTCGCGCAGCTCGCCGAGCAGCAGCGCCGCTATGCGTCCGTACAGGGGCCGGCCGTCGTCGGGCGGGGGATCGTGCGGGGTGGTGCGGGCCATGCCGCGCCCTCCTGTCGGTGACAAGACGTAGTCGTACGGGTTCATTGCGCGACCACAATTAGCATTGGTCTAAACCACGAGGGAAGGGCGGCCGGTGGTTTCGACCGAAATCCACCCCGCCCGCCACGACGGTCACCGGGCGCCGTGACGTGCGCTCACAGGGGGCGGGAGAGGGTGTCGACCAGCGCCGACTTCCGTGGATCATCGGCGCGGCGGTGCCCCGTGCGGTTCATGACGCGGCCCGGCGGCACCCCGGCCTCGGGCCGTGCTGCCCCCGGGAGCCACCGGAGCCGTCATGGCCGAAAGCCCGCGGGTTCGGGCCCTGTTGGTCCCCGGGGGCCACCCGGCGGCCTCCGGGGGCCCCGGGGCGGGTCGAGCGGCCCCCGGCCGGCCCGTGCGGAAGGGGCCCCTGCCGTCCCGCCCGCCGGCCGGGCTCAGGCGTACGAGCGCAGCCAGCGCACCTTCGCCGCCTCGTGGAACGGGCCGCCGCCCTCGTGGTCGTTGAAGTCGTACACCTCGATGGTCCTGTCCTCGTGACCCCAGGCGTTGAACGCCGCGAACACCGTCGACGGCGGGCACGTCTGGTCCTCCAGGGCCGCCGAGAACAGGGCGGGCGCCCGGCCACGGGCCGCGAAGTGCACCCCGTCGAAGTAGGACAGCGTGCGCAGCACCTCGGCGGCGCGCCCGCGGTGCGTCTTGAGGAACAGGCCGATCTCCCGGTACGGGTGACGTTCCGTCAGCGTGACCGCGCGCGGGAAGTCGCACAGGAACGGTACGTCCGGGGCGACCGCGACCAGATCGGGGACCAGGCCGCCGACCGCGATCGCCAGGCCGCCGCCCTGGCTGGCACCGAGCACCACGGTCCGGGCCGCGTCGGTCAGCGGGTGCGAACGGGCGGCCTCCACCGCGCGTACGGCGTCGGTGATCACCCGGCGGTAGTAGTAGTTCTCGGGTGCGTCGATGCCCCGCGTCATAAAGCCGGGGTAGGCCGGCGCCGCGCCCACCGGGTCCGCGGTGTCACCCCCGCCGCCCCAGGCGCTGCCCTGCCCGCGGGTGTCCATCAGGAAGTGCGCCCGGCCCGTCGACGCCCAGAGCAGGCTCTCGTGCGGCAGGCCGCGCCCGCCGCCGTACCCGAGGAGCTCCACCACCAGGGGCAGCGGTCCGGTGGCCCCGGCGGGCAACCGCAGCCAGCCCTTGACGGGGTGGCCGCCGAACCCGGCGAACGTCACGTCGTAGACCTCGACCGTGGTCAGGCCGGTGTCCACCGGCTCGAAGCGTGCGTCCAGGCCGTACTCGCGGGCCTCCTGGAGGGTCTTGTCCCAGAAGGCGTCGAAGTCCTCCGGTTCGGTGGACTCGCTGCGGTACGCGCGGAGTTCGTCCAGGGGCAGATCGAACAGGGCCATCAGCAACCGCCTTTGTGAAGGAAGGGTAAGCGGTCTCACGGTACGTGGGTGATCGGATCTCCGGCCAGGGGACCGGTGCTGCCGGTGCCCTTTCCCACCCCTTCGCGCGACGGATCGATGTGCCAGGCCCGGGGTTGAGCAAACGCTTGCTTCCCGGTGGCCGCGCGCGGTTGCGGCGGGCGCCCGGGGGCCCGGGTCACCCGCCGGTCACATCCGTGGCTGGGTCCACCGCGGCCCGGTCCGCTCCCATTCCCGCTCCCACTCGGCGAGCCGGTGACGCAGGGCGATCCGGCGCTCGATCGCGCGGCCGAGGAACACCGCCGTCGCCGTGCCGCCCGCCGCGCACAGCCCGACGGTCACCGCGTGCTGCCACACCGCCGCTTCGCCCGGCGGCGGCGCCACACTGCGGCCCCGGGAGTCGAACCACACCGAGACCGGCTCCCCGGGGCGGGCCCCGGCCGGTACCTGGGCCCACGTCGTCCGTACGCCCTCGCCCGGTTCGGTCCAGCGGATCTGGGCGCGGTAGGGCTGCCGGCGTTCGCCCTGGTCCGCGGCCGGCCGCTCGGCCGGGTCGCCCACCACGACGGCGCGCACCTCGTGACGCTGGGTCCGCTGGACCGCGGCGAGCGCCCGGGCCTTGTCATGGGCGTGCAGGCCGGCGAACACCCCGACCAGGGGCGCGGCCACACACAGCAGGACGGTGAACAGCAGGACCGTCCACGCCTCCACGACGTCCGACCGGCGTCGCAGCGGATTGCGCCGCCAGCGCCAGCCACGCACCCGGGTACGCATGTCCACCTCCTCGCCACCGCAGGAGCTACCGAGCCGGCGGAGCCGGGTTCCCGGACCGCCGCCCGCGCCACTCACGCGCACGAACGTCGACACCCGTCTCGTACCCCGTTCGGCGCACCTCGCGCATGCCGCGAACCGCGAGTTCCGGCCCGAATGGCGCACGGCGGACACCGCGCGCCCCCACGATCGCGTGCCGGGCGCCGCCGCGCGACCGGGGCGCCGGAGCGACCGCGCGCGGTGTGCAGGGCAGGCGCGTTCCCCTCGGACGCGCTTCTCGGCGTAGGTGTCGGCACCACCGGGACCCCGCGTCCCGGGCGGGCGCGTCCGTCGGCGGAGGGTACCGGGTCCCCCGGGATGCGCGCGCTCGGCGCAGGGTGCCGATGCCCGGCCGGGGCGTGCGCCCCGAGTGAACGAGCCGGCCCGCAGCCGGAGGGTACGTGCTCCCAGCCGGTCCCGCGGGCGGGAGGCCGGGCTCGGTCTCCGGTACCCGCCGTCAGCCGAAGCGCTCGATGCGAATGCGTTCCACCGGCTGGCCCGCCGCGACCAGCAGCCGGGAAGCGTGCTCGGCGAAGGCGTTGGAGCCGCACACATAGGCTTCCCATCCACCAATGGGCTGCTCGGCCAGGAGCGGCGCCACATGTGCGGCCGCCATACGTCCCACCGGCACCCCGGGAGGAGCGCTGCGGGTGAACACGGGGGTCGTCTCCGCGCCCAGCTCGGCCGCGTAGATCAGCTCCTCGGGGCTGCGTGCCGACACCAGCATCCGCAGCGGGACGGCGAGGCCGCGCGCCCGGTGGTGCCGCACCATCGACATCAGCGGTACGACCCCGGAACCGGCCCCGAGCAGCAGCGCGGGCCGGTCGCCCGGCCAGGCGAAGAAGCCGCTGAGCGGGCCGCGCACCTCCACCGTGTCCCCGGGCCGGGCCACGCTGTGGAACCAGCCGGAGACCTCGCCGTCCGGCACCCGGTCCAAGGTCAGCTCGATGTGCCCGGACGCGTCCGGCGCCGACGCGATCGAGTAGTGGCGCTGGGCCGCGTAGCCGTCCGGGGCGGTCAGCCGCAGCATCAGGTGCTGGCCCGGCAGATGCCCTGCCCAGCCCGGCACCGCCAGGCGGAACGTGGCCGCGCGCGGCGTCTCGCGGCGGATCTCCGTCAGCGTGGCGGTCCGCCACCGCGCCGCCGTCTGTCCGCTCACCGCGATCCGCCCGGGGACCGCGAACCGTGTCACGGGAGTCGTCGTCTCAGTCACCGGAGTACCGCTGCTCCTCCCACGGGTTGCCGCGCGCGTGGTAGCCGTTGCGCTCCCAGAAGCCCGGCTCGTCGTGGTCGAGGAGCGTGATGCCCGCGATCCACTTGGCGCTCTTCCAGAAGTACAGGTGCGGTACCACGAGCCGCGCCGGGCCGCCGTGCTCGGGCGGCAGCGGAGCGCCGTCGTACTCCCAGACGATCCAGGCCCGCCCGCCGGTGAGGTCGGCGAGCGGCAGGTTGGTGGTGTAGCCGGTGTGGGAGTAGGCGAGGGCATGTGCGGCGGACCCATGTGGCCGGGCCACATCGAAGAAGGCGTCCAGTGAGACGCCGCCGAACCGCACGCCGAACTTCGACCAGCCGGTCACACAGTGGATGTCGCCCTCGTACGCCGACGCCGGCAGCGCGTGCGCGGCGTCCCAGTCCCAGGTGTGCGGGCGGTCGACCAGGCCGTCCACGCGGAAGGACCAGTCGGCGGACGAGAGGTCCGGGGTGACCTCGGCGGACAGGACGGGCCAGTCCTCGCGCGCGTCGTACTGCCCGGGCGGCAGCCCCGGGTTGTGGACGCGCGGGCGGCCCGTGAAGCCTCGCGTGACGTTCATGGTTCAACCGTACGCTGTCGTTCCGGGTGCTCCGTCCCTGGTCGGCGCCCGCATCGTTGCGGCCGTATGAACTCTGCCGGGGCCCGGGAATACCGCCTCCGCGCCGCTCCTTGCACGATCGGTGCCGGCCCCGGTGGGCCGGTGACACAGCGAGCGACCGGTCGAGAGAAGCGAGGAAACGAGGATGCCCCAGGCAGATGTGTCCCAGGCCGTGATCGAGGTGCCCGCATGAGCGTCGTGAGCAGCCCGGACGCCGGCCCGGACCGGGCCGCCGCCGGCGTCCCGCACGTCCTCGACAACCCGGCCCTCGCCTCCCTGACCGGCCCGCACGCCCGCTTCGCCGAGCGGCGCGGCCGGGTGCTGCGCTACCCCGTCGACGTCTCGCCGTGGCTCGCGCTGCCGGACGACCCCGACGAACGGGACTGGGCGGACCTGGCCGCGCTGGCCGGTCCGGGCGCCGAGGTCCCGCTGCCCGGCTTCGGCGGCCGGGTCCCGGCGGGGTGGGAGGTCACCTTCCGGCTGGAGGGCGTCCAGCTCGTGGACGACGCACTGGACACCGCGCCGGACCCCGAGGCGGTGCGGCTGGGGCCGGCGGACGTGCCCGAGATGCTGGACCTGGTGGCGCGCACCCGGCCCGGACCGTTCCTGCCGCGCACCGTGGAACTGGGCACCTACCTCGGTATCCGTCGCGACGGCGCGCTGGTCGCCATGGCGGGGGAGCGGCTGCACCCGCCGGGCTGGACCGAGATCAGCGCGGTCTGCACCGATCCCGCCGTCCGCGGCCAGGGCCTGGCCACCCGGCTGATCAGGGCGGTGGCGCACGGCATCCGGGAGCGCGGGGAGACGCCGTTCCTGCACACCAGCGCCGGGAACACGGGCGCCATCCGGCTGTACGAGTCCCTCGGCTTCCGGCTGCGCCGCCGCACGGTGTTCCTGGAGGCGCGGGCACCGCAGGGCCAGCCGGACGACCGCGCGGCGGTACCGGTTCCGTAGCCGCCGACGCGCCCGCCGGAAGGACGCGGCCGTGCGCGCGGGCGACGGCCGCCGGTGCGCCCGCTCGCAGGACGCGGCCGTGCGCGCGTGCGGCGCCGCCCGGCGTGCCGTCCTCACTCCGTGTCCGCGCCGGCCGGCCCCGCGTTGTACCGCTCCAGGTACGCCGCGAACCGCACCAGGTCCTCCTCCGGCCACTCGGCGAGCCGTTCCCGGAAGGCCGCCCGGCGGCTGCGGGTGACCTGGGCCAGGATCTCCCGGCCGGCCTCCGTCAGATGCAGCACCTGGACCCGGTGGTCCTCCGGGTCCAGTCGGCGCTCGATCAGCGCGGCCCGCTCCAGCGCCGCCACCTGCCGGCTCACCGTGGACTTGTCCAGGGCGTAGTGGGCCGCCAGGTCGGTCGCCCGGCAGCCGTCGCGTTCCTCCAGGTGTCCGAGCAGCGTGTACGACACCAGGGACAGCTCCGGGTGCATACGGCCCGCCGAGGCGCGGGCCCGCCGGGCGAAGATGGTCATTTCGCGCTGGATCGTCTCGACGGCCGACTCCGCTGCGCTCACGGGCAGTACCTCCTCCGGGGTTTCTAGTTGTATAGTACAACTTGAAGTAAAAGTTGTATAAGCCAACCTTTGGAGGACGCGCGCGATGAGGTCACCGGCACTGCGCCATGTGCTCACGCACCTGATCACCCCGCTGCTGATGTGCATAGGCATGGGGCTCGCCTACATGGGGGCGTTCGTCACCCCCGAGCCGCACCACCTGCCGGTCGCCGTCGTCGGCACCACCCCCGAGGCCAAGGTCTTCGCGCAGACCGTCAAGGACACCGCTGGCGAGAAGCTCGACGTGCGCACGGTGGCCACCCGCGCCGACGCCGTCGACCTGCTCAAGTCCCGCGAGGTCACCGGCGCCTACCTGCCGAGCGCCAAGGCGCCCGAGCTGCTGGTGGCGAGCGCCGCCTCCGACATGGGCGCCATGGCCGTACAGAAGGTCTTCACCCCGGTCGCCGCCGGGCAGGGCGTGCCGCTGAAGGTCACCGACGTGGCCAAGCCGGTCGCCGACGACCCCACCGGGCAGGGCCTGTTCTTCCTGATGATCGCGGTCAGCATCGGCTCCTACGCCTCGGTCGCCGCGCTCGGCGCCGCCGGTGCCGCCCTCGCGATGCGGATCCGCGCGCTGCTCGCCCTCGGTGTCTCCGCGGTGGTCAGCGGTATCGGCGCGCTGCTCGCCGGGCCGGTGTTCCACCTCGCCCACCACGACCTCGCGGGTGTGTGGGGCATGGCCTGGCTGTACTCGGCGGGCATCCTGTTCATCGGCGTCGGCCTGCACACGTTCCTGAAGCGGTGGACCACGCTGACCATGATGGTGCTGTTCGTGATGCTGAACTTCACCAGTTCCGGCGGTTTGTTCCGGCCCGAGCTGCAGAACGGCTTCTTCGGCACCCTGCACGCCTTCTGGAACGGCGCGGGCTTCGTGGAGGGCGTCCGCAGCCTGCTGTACTTCGGCGACGACGGCCTCGGCCGCACGGTGTGGACCCTGGTGCTCTGGCTGCTGGCCGGTGTCCTGGTGACCGCGG
This sequence comes from Streptomyces nogalater, assembly GCF_039532885.1. Taxonomy (NCBI): domain Bacteria; kingdom Bacillati; phylum Actinomycetota; class Actinomycetes; order Kitasatosporales; family Streptomycetaceae; genus Streptomyces; species Streptomyces nogalater. The sequence continues at coordinate 85,075 of NZ_BAAASM010000075.1, forward strand.
GCGCCGCCCTGTACGAGGGCGCCGGCCGCACCCGCCGGGAAGCCGCCGACCCCGGGACCGGGACCGGTGCCGCGCCCGCCGGGTCCGAGACCGGTCGGACGGGCCCGCGTCACGCCAGGGACGACGCCGCGCGGGAAGTCGAACGGGAGGCCGAGGAGGAAGCCGAGGAATCGGTCGCCGTCTGACGAACTCCCCGGGGCGGCAGGCCCGTAGGGCCGTGGGGTAGGGTGGCCGTCCGGCCGCGGAGACCCGCGGCCCCTGGGACGAGGAGGTGAGACCCATTACCGCTGTGTCGGCTGGGGTGCTCTCTCCTCGTGACGGCGCGGTACGCCGGCAGCGGTGACCGCGGGAGCGCCCTGAAGTTAAGCGCTCCCGAAAGGCCTTCCGCTTCCATGCCCGTACCCGCCCCCATGACCCCCTCCGCCATCGTCTCCGTGCTGCGCGCCGCCGGGTGCGTCTTCGCCGAGGACGAGGCCGGGTTGATCCTCGCCACCGCCCGCACCCCCGAGGAGGCGGCCGGCATGGTGGACCGGCGCGCCGCCGGACTTCCCCTCGAACAGGTCCTCGGCTGGGCCCGATTCCACGGACTGCGCATCGCCGTGGAACCCGGGGTGTTCGTCCCCCGCCGCCGTACCGAGTTCCTGGCCGGCCAGGCGCTGGCCACCGCGCCGGACGCCGGCGTCGTCGTGGACCTGTGCTGCGGCTCCGGCGCGCTCGGCGCGGCCCTCGCCCACGCCCTGCCCGGCGCCGAGGTGCACGCCGCCGACATCGACCCGGCCGCCGTACGCTGCGCCCGCCGCAATCTCGCCCCCTTCGGCGGCCGCGCCCACCAGGGGGATCTCTACGACGCCCTGCCGCCCGGCCTGCGCGGCCGGGTGGCCCTGCTGACGGCGAACGTGCCCTACGTCCCCACCGCCGAGGTGCCCCTGCTCCCGGCGGAGGCCCGCGACCACGAACCGCTGATCGCGCTGGACGGCGGCGCCGACGGGCTCGACGTGCTGCGCCGGGTCGCCGCCGGGGCGTCCGAGTGGCTCGCCCCCGGCGGCCGTCTGCTCACCGAGACCAGCGAACGCCAGGCACCCGCCGCCGTACGGGCCCTCGCCGACGCGGGCCTGACGACCCGTCTGGCGGTCGACGAGGACCTGTACGCGCACGTGGTGATCGGCGTACGCCCCGCACCGGAAGGGGAGGGGGCGGCGCGCTGACCGGCGTCCGCCCGCCCCTCTACGGCAGCTGCTGCGCCCGGGCGATGAGCAACGCCACGTCGTCGTGGTTGTCCGGGTGGCGCAGCGTGCGCAGGAGGTGGTCGCAGGTCTCCTCCAGCGGGCGGGCGGGATCGTCCAGCAGGGACAGCAGCAGGGCCAGCCGCTCGTCCAGCGAGTGGGAGCGGGTCTCCACCAGCCCGTCGGTGTAGAACACCAGCTCGTCACCGGGCTCGAAATCGACCGTGACGGTGGAGAAGCCGACCCCGCCCACCCCGAGCGGCACCCCGGTGGGCAGGTCGAGCAGCTCCGGCGGGCGGCCGGGCCGTACCCGGGCCGGCGGCAGATGGCCGGCGTTGGCGATCCGGCACCGGCGCACGTGCGGATCGTGGACGGCGTACACGCAGGTCGCGATGGAGTGGTCCAGGGCCGAGGTCGTCTTGTCCAGGTGCTCCAGCAGCCGGGCCGGGTCGAGGTCGAGCGCGGCCAGGGTGGTGGTCGCGGTGCGCAGCCGGCCCATCGTGGCGGCGGCGCTGACCCCGCTGCCCATCACATCGCCCACGACGAGCGCGGTCTTGCCGCCCTCCAGCGGGATGACGTCGAACCAGTCGCCGCCCACCTCGCTGGTGGCCCCGGCCGGCTGGTAGCGGGAGGCCACCTCAAGGCCGGTGGTGACCGGCGGATGGCTGGGCAGCAGGCTGCGCTGGAGGGTGAGCGCGGTGTTGCGGGCGTTCTGGTACCAGCGCGCGTTGTCGATCTGCACGGCCGCGCGGGCCGCCAGCTCCCGCGCCAGCAGCACGTCGTCCTCGTCGAAGGGGGCCGGGTTGCGGGTGCGTTTGAGGTCCAGCGCGCCCAGCACCTCCCCGCGCGCGATCAGCGGCACCGCGAGGTAGGAGTGCAGGCCCGCCCGGCCGAGCAGCACGGCCGCCTCGGCGGAGCGTGCGATCAACGGCAGGTCCGCGTCCTTCACCTGCGGCACCAGCACCGCCTCGCCGGTGCGCACGCACTCGGTGACCAGCCGGTCCGGTCCGTACCGGGCGATCTGGCCGGGCGGGTCGGCGGCCCGGACCGCGTCGCTGCCCTCCGCCGGGCGCACGGCCAGCGCCCGGATCACCGCGGACTCCGAGGGACCCAGCGCGCTGGGCCGGCCCTCGACCACCGCGTCCAGCAGGTCCACCGCCGCCACGTCCGCCAGCTCCGGCACCGCGACCTCGGCCAGTTCGCAGGCGGTGCGCTCCAGCTCCAGCGTGGTGCCGATCCGGGCCGAGGCGTCGGCGATGACCGCGAGCCGGCGCCGCGCGGTCTCCGCCTCGACCGAGGCCCGGTGCTGCTCGGTGATGTCGACCAGCGAGACGGCCACCCCGAGCACATGGCCCAGGGTGTCCTCCAGCCGGTACAGCGAGTGCGACCAGGTGTGGTCCTCGTCCGGGTCGGCCGGGGTGCGGCCGACCAGCGTGTCGTCGATCAGCGGCACGCCCGTCTCCAGCACCCGCCGGGCCGCGGCCTCCAGGTCGCCGACGTTCAGCAGCGGCACCACCTCCGGCAGCGTCCGGCCCACGTGCTCGGCGGCCGGCACCCCGTTGATCCGCTCCAGGGCCGGGTTGACGGACACGAACCGCAGCTCGGTGTCCAGCACGCCGTAGCCGATCGGGGACTGCTTCACCATCCGCTCGGACAGCGCCACGTCCTGCTCCAGCCGCCGTACGGTCGACTGGTCGGCGGCCAGCCCGAGCGCGTACACGTCCCCGCGGTCGTCCAGCAGCCGCATGTTGCGGAACTCCACCAGACGGGTGCTGCCGTCCTTGTGCCGGACGGGGAAGCCGCCCGCCCAGCTCTGCCCGGTGCGCATCACGTCGGCGAACAGCCTGCCCACCAGCCGGCTGTGCTCCTCGTGCACCATCAGCCGGGCGGCGTACTGGCCGAGGGCCTCCTCGGCGGTGTACCCGAACAGTTCCTCCGCCTGCGGGCTCCACAGCACGATCCGGCCGTCCGTGTCCAGCACCACCGACGCCACGCCCAGGACGTCCAGCAGGCCGCCCGGGGGGACCGGCCCGCGCGCGGGTTCGCCGCTCTCCGTCACCGGAGCCTCGGCCGCACTCATGCCACGCACCGCCTTCGCCCGTCCGCACGGCACGCCGTGCCTCGTGCCGACTGCCCTCGTTCTACCGCGCTCACACCCGACTCTCCGCCGCCGTCGCCGTTCTCCCTCCACCATCCCTCAACACGGCGGCGGACGTCCGCCGGAGCCGTCGCGCCGGTGGTGCGCGCGGCTCGGGGCTCCCGCCGGGACCGTACCGCGTGGTCCCGGCGGGCCGTGAGAGTTCACGCTCATGTTGCGTGATTGGTCTGTACATGACTATGACGCCACGCCAGACTGTCCGCCGTCCGAGTGCCCCGTCGCCCGTCCGAGGAGCCGGCCATGCCCGCGTCCGCCCGGCAACGCTGTCACACAGTCCTCGCCGGACTCGTCACCCTCGTCACCGCCGCCGTCGTGTCCCTCGCCGCCCCCGCGCCCGCCTCGGCGGCCGGCACCTGGACCGAGACCGGCTCCGACCGCGCCGACCCGCTGACCGAGAGCCAGGGACTGACCTCGGTGGAGGTCCCGGCGGGCAGCCCGAACCGGTACACCGGCGTCGGCACCATCCCGCCGGGCCTGGCCGGCCGCGGATGGAACCACGTCGGCGACCCGGACGCCTCCTACGACGGCTTCTACATCGAGCCCTACCAGCGGGACTCCGGCAACTCGAAGATGTTCCGGGTACAGGCGCCCGGCGGCGCCTGGTCGGAGTACGTCCACACGCTGGGCCCGGGCGAGGCGCTGAACAACTCCTGGGCCGCCGTCACGCCCGACGGGCGGTGGATGCTGTCCGGCGAGTGGGGCACCATGACCCGCCTGCTGGTCTTCCCGACCCCGGGCGTCAACCCCGCCACCTCCCCCTCGGCGGACCTCCCGCAGGCCTCCGCCGTCCGCCTGGACCACGCCGTCCGCGACGTCCAGGGCTGCGACTTCACCGGCCCCACCACCCTGCTGTGCTCCTCCGACGACCCCGAGGGCGGTCTCTTCGGCCTGGCCAAGCCGCTGCTGCGGATCGACCTGTCCGCCCCGCCGGACGGGACCGCCGACGTCACGGGGCATGTCACGGCGGAGCGGCAGCTGCCGCTGCGCAGCGCCTGCCAGGGCTCCTTCGAGGCGGAGGGCATCGACTACGACCGCCGCAGCGGCGTCCTGCGCGTGATCGTCGTCTCGCCCGGCTTCTGCGTGCTCACGGACAGCAAGACGTACAAGTTCACCCGCGGCTGAGGTGTGCGCGACGGCCCGTGGTGATTTCCTGGGGGTGGACGCGGTTCGGCGGGGTACCCCGTTCCACCGCAGCGCGGCCACGAAAGGAGCGATCATGGCAGACACGGAGCGGTCGCATCCGGAAACCGTCACGGTGGAGATCAGCGGCTCGAAGGAGGACGCCCGTCTCGTCTTCGAGGCGCTCAGTTCCTGCTTCGCCTCCGACCGGGGCGCGGACGAGGAGCCCCAGCAGCTCCACGAGTCCCGGCCGATGGTCTGGCTCGGCACCTACGACGTCGCCGAGCCCCGGGGTTCCGGCTGCTCGCCGGTCCACCTCGGGCAGCCGGTCCAGGCGGACGTCCAGGGCGGCTACTGGGCCGTCGACCGGTTCCGCACCACCCTGGACTCGATGTTCACCGTGAAGGAGACCTGTACGGCCTCCGGCGACCAGGAGCGGGATCTGCACCTGCGCCTGGAGAGCCGCTGAGTCACCGAGGCGACGCCCCGGCCGGATCCTGCCCGGCCGGGGCGTACTGCGCCACCCCGTATCCGAAGGACCAGTCGGCGTCGCCGTTCTCGGTCAGGGTGATCAGCACATTGCCGCCGGCGCCGTCGTAGGGATCGGTCACGGCTCACTGTACATACTAGTAGTTACATAAGCGGCGGCCGTCACCGCGGCCGAGCTCGGTTATGCAACTAGTTGCACAAACCTCCGGGCTTCCTCTACAACAAGAGGCGACGACACCGCGTACGGAGGGCCCGATGAGCCGTTACCCGCACCTGATGACCCCGCTCGACCTGGGCTTCACCACGCTGCCCAACCGCGTACTGATGGGCTCCATGCACGTCGGCCTGGAGGAGGCCGAGCGCGGCTTCGAGCGGATGGCGGCGTTCTACGCGGCCCGCGCGCGCGGCGGCGTGGGGCTCATCGTCACCGGCGGCATCGCCCCCAACGAGGAGGGACGGCCGTACGAGGGCGGGGCGAAGCTCACCACCGACGCGGAGGCCGAGCGGCACCGCGTGGTCACCGAGGCCGTGCACCGCGAGGGCGGCCGGATCGCGATGCAGATCCTGCACTTCGGCCGGTACGCCTACCACCGCGACCTCGTCGCGCCCAGCCCCCTCCAGGCCCCGATCAGCCCCTTCGCGCCCCGCGAGCTGACCGACGCCGACATCGAACGCACCATCGACGACTACGCCCGCGCCGCCCGCCTCGCCCGGCAGGCCGGCTACGACGGCGTCGAGATCATGGGCTCCGAGGGCTACCTGATCAACGAGTTCATCGCCGCACCGACCAACCGGCGCACCGACCGCTGGGGCGGCTCGTACGAGAACCGGATGCGGTTCCCCGTCGAGATCGTCAAGCGCGTCCGCGAGGCCGTCGGCGAGGACTTCATCGTCATCTACCGGCTGTCCATGCTGGACCTGGTGCCGGGCGGCTCCTCGCTGGCGGAGGTGATCACCCTCGGCAAGGCGGTGGAGGCCGCCGGCGCGACGATCATCAACACCGGTATCGGCTGGCACGAGGCCCGCATCCCCACCATCGCCACCTCCGTGCCGCGCGGCGCCTACACCTGGGTCACCAAGAAGCTCATGGGCGAGGTGTCCGTCCCGCTGGTCACCACCAACCGCGTCAACACCCCGGAACTCGCCGAGCAGTTGCTGGCGGACGGCTACGCCGACATGGTGTCCGTGGCCCGTCCGATGCTCGCCGACCCCGACTTCGTCGCCAAGGCCGCCGCCGGCACCCCGGAGGCGATCAACACCTGCATCGGCTGCAACCAGGCCTGCCTCGACCACACCTTCAGCGGGCAGATCACCTCCTGCCTGGTCAACCCGCGCGCCTGCCATGAGACGGAACTGGTCCTCGCGCCGACCCGGCTGAAGAAGCGCGTCGCCGTGGTCGGCGCCGGCCCGGCCGGTCTGGCCTGCGCGGTCTCCGCCGCCGAACGCGGCCACGCCGTCACCCTGTTCGACGCGGCGAGCGAGATCGGCGGACAGCTCAACGTCGCCCGCAAGGTGCCCGGCAAGCAGGAGTTCGACGAGACACTGCGCTACTTCCGCCACCAGCTCGACGCACACGGCGTCGACGTCCGCCTGGACACCTGGGTGGAGGCCGCCGACCTGGACGGCTTCGACGAGGTCGTGGTCGCCACCGGCGTCACCCCGCGCACCCCGGACATCCCCGGCGTCGACCACCCCCGCGTCCTCGGCTACCTCGACGTGCTGCGCGACGGCGCCCCCGTCGGCGACCGCGTCGCCGTCCTCGGTGCCGGCGGCATCGGCTTCGACGTCGCCGAGTACCTCACCGACGCCGGCGACAAGGCGAGCGAGGACCCGGGGACCTACTTCCGGCACTGGGGCGTCGACATGGACTACCGGGCGCCCGGCGGCCTCACCGCCCCCGAGCGGCCCGCCCCGCCCCGCCAGGTGCACCTGCTCCAGCGCAAGACCAGCAAGGTCGGCGCCGGCCTCGGCAAGACCACCGGCTGGATCCACCGCACCGAGCTGAAGCACCGGGGCGTGACCATGGTGCCGGGCGTGCGCTACGACCGGATCGACGACGCCGGCCTGCACATCACCGTCGGCGAGGAGAGCACGGTCCTGGAGGTCGACACGGTCGTGCTGTGCACCGGCCAGGAACCGCGCCGCGACCTGTACGACGCGCTGGTCGCCGCCGGCCGCGGCGCCCACCTCATCGGCGGCGCCGACGTGGCCGCCGAACTGGACGCCAAGCGGGCGATCAAGCAGGGCACGGAGCTGGCGGCGACCCTGTAGGGGCCGGGGACCGCCCTCCCTAGGATGAGCCCATGTCACTCCCGCACGCGATCCTCACCGCCCTGCTGGAAAAGCCGTCGTCGGGACTGGAACTGACCCGCCGGTTCGACAAGTCGATCGGCTACTTCTGGTCCGCGACGCACCAGCAGATCTACCGCGAGCTGGGGAAGCTGGAGGCCGAGGGGCTCATCCGCGCGCTGCCGGCCGAGCAGCCGGCCCGCGGGCAGAAGAAGAGCTACGAGGTGCTGCCCGCGGGCCGGGCCGAACTGGCCCGCTGGACCGCCGCCGCGCAGGACCCGAAGCCGCAGCGGGACGTGCTGCTGCTGCGGCTGCGCGCGGCGGCCGTGGTCGGCACCGCGGGCCTGGCGGCCGATCTGCGCCGCCATCTGGAGCTGCACCGACGGCAGCTGGCCGAGTACCGGGAGATCGAGCGGCGCGACTTCCCGCCCGGCCGGGACGCCCCGCAGGACCGGCTGCGCCATCTGGTCCTGCGGGCCGGGATCGACCTGGAGACCTTCTGGACCCAGTGGCTCACCCACGCCCTGGAGGAGTTCGCCGAACTGCCGGACACCGACTGACGGCTCCTCAGAGCCGGTACGGCCGGGAGCGGCGGCGCAGTACCCAGCCGGTGGCGACGACCCCGGCGCCGACCAGGGCCGCGCCGGCACCCAGGGTCAGCGGGCCGTAGTCGCGGGCGGCGCCGCCGAGGCCGCCCATCACGCCCCGGGACGGGGCCGGTCTGGTGGTCGCCGAGATCGCCGGCCGGGTCGGGACGGCCGGCGCAGGCCTGGTCGGGACGGGCGCGGCCCGGGTCGGGACGGGCGCGGCCCGGGTCGGGACGGGCGCGGGCCGGGTCGGGACGGCCGCCCCGGAGACGATCACCGACTGGCTGCCCGCGGTGGTGCCGCCGGTACAGACCACCACCACGGTGTACGTCCCCGGGCTCACCCCCGTCCAGGCCGCGGACTGGCTGACCGACGTGCCGGACAGGGCCACCTGCCGGCCCTGGGAGAAGTTGGCCTGCCGGCTGCTGAGCAGGGCGGCGGTGCCCCAGCTGCCGTTGACCTGGGTGCACGCGCTGGTGACCACCGAGACCGTGGAGCCGGTGGTGCTGACCGAGATGCCCGAAACCGCGGCGGTCGGCCCGGCGAACGCGGCCGGGAGCGCGGCGGCGGCCGCCAGGGTCAGGCCGGAGCGGAGCAGGAGTCGCGAGTTGTCCATGGACGGGCCTCCGGCGGCACGGTCGGCGGTACGTCCCATGCGCCGCCGGGGTCGGGAAGCGCCCGTGCTGCCTCAACCGCAGCCAACGCCCCGCCGGGCAGGGCCGCACCCGGAGCGGACCGATCAGGTGACGCGTCCCCGCGCGTGGGGTGCGGTGACAGCCGCCGCGGGGGAGGGGGGCGCCTTCGCGTTCGGCGGCACCCGCGCCCCGGTCCGCCCTCAGCCGCCCGTGGTCACCGTCCGCTCCGCCGACCAGCCGCCCCAGGTGCCGTCGGGCAGCCGGGCCCGCAGCCGTACCCGGTGTTCCTCCCCGGCCGCGGTGCCCGCGTAGAAGCTGTGGTGTGCCCGGCCGCGCGGCGGTGTGCCGCCCCAGACCAGCGAGGTGGCCGTCGCGCCGTCCAGCCCGATCTGGTACTCGGCGATCACACCGTCCGCGCGCGGCGGGTCCCAGGCCAGGTCGATGTAATAGGCGCCGTCGGCGCGGTGGGTGGCGGCGGTGAACCCGGTGGGAGCGGTCTTCCGGCCGTCGTCGCCGCCCGGCGTGGTCAGGCGGACCGGCGGGCCGGCGGGGGAGAGGTTGTCGGCCGCGTCCCGGGCGCGCACCGTGAAGACATAACGGGTGCCGGGCCGCAGACCCGTGAGGACGGTGGCGGTCTGGTTCCCGCCGACACTGTGGATCCTCACCCCGCCCTGGTAGACGTCGTACGACGACACGCCCCGGTCGTCCCGGGACGCGCCCCAGGACAGCTGGACGGCACGGCTGCCCACGGCCCGCCCGGTGGCCGCTCCCGGCCGGGCCGGAGCCGAGCGGTCCGCCGCCGTCACGGCCGGCGTCCGCGCCCGCACCACCTGGCTCGGCGGACCCAGCCGGCCCGCGGTGTCCCGGGCCCGCACGGTGAAGGAGTACAGGGTGGACGGCCTGAGCCTGGTGACGTCCAGCATGTGCTGCGCGCCCGGTACTTCGGCGACCTTTGTGGTGTCCCGATATACCTCGTAGGTGCGGACCCCGGCACCTGCGGGGGCCGCGTTCCACATCACGTGCACGCTCGTGGCGCTGCCCGCCGCCGCGGTGACCCCGACGGGAGCGCCGGGCACCCGGCCGTCGCCGTCGTCCGTCTGGTTCCAGCCGCAGGAGGCCGCCAGCAGCACGGTCCCGCAGACCACCGCGAGCGGAAAGGGAACGCGTCGCACGGCACTGCCCTCCCCGGACGGCCTAGGCATCACGTAAAGGTCCGGACCAATAGTGGCCCGGCCGGGGTGACCGCAGCAAGGGGGCCGCGTTGGTGGCCACCCTCCGCGGTTACGTATGCTGAACCTCCCTACGGCTGAACTGCCCCCGAGAACAGGGAAGTTCACGCCTGTGGCGCGGACACGCTGTCGTCGCCGATCCCGCGCCGGCGCGGGCGGCCGGGGGTCCGGAACGGTATCCGGTCCGGACCCCCGGCCCCCTGTTGTGCCTCGCGGCGGCCCGGGCCGACTCCGCCCGGCCGTCCCCGTACAGGGTGTCAACAACGTGCTCCATCCGGCCCCTTCGCGGCGCACCCCGTGGCCGAGTGCCCGAGATCACATCACAGTGGGGTCGGCGTTCCGGGCCCGGACAGAAGGGCCGGACGTCCGCCTTGTCCCCGACGAGAGGGTTCCCCATCGTGCGTGTCCCGTCGCTGACGCTGGCCGCGGCCGGCGCCGCCCTGATCGCTCCGGCACTTCCCGCGCCGGCCACCGCCGTCCCACCCGCCGAACGGGTCGCGGCCCGGGACGGGACCACGGTCCGTGAGGGGACCGCGGCCCATGGCGTCGGCGCGGCTCACGGCATCGGCGTGCACGGTGCGGTCCGGGGCGGGGGCGGGGGCGGCGACGGGGGCCCGGGCCGCGCCGAGAGGGCGGATCGTGGCGACAGGAGCGACAGGAGCGACAGGACGGGCCGTGCCGGGGACGCGGTCACCGCCGCCCGCCTCCTCGCCCGGGCCGGCACGTGCCACCGGGTCTCCCGGGGCCGGTACCGCACCGACGCGGGCCGCCCGGCGACCGTTCCCGTCTGCGGCACCCGCGACGCGGTGTTCTGGAAGGCCGACCTGGACATCGACTGCGACGGCCGGCCCACCGCCCGCTGCAACCGCCGTACCGACCCGGTGTTCGCCGCCGCGACCGCGGTCCTGGGGTCCGACGGCCGACGGCTGAACGCCGAGACCCTGCCCTACATCGTCGTGCCGGTGCCCAGCCGCCGCTGGGACCACCGGGCTTCCGGAGTGCGCGGAGGCTCGGTCGCCGCCGTCGTCTACCGGGACCGGGTGCGGTACGCCGTCGTCGGCGACACCGGCCCGCGCGACCTCATCGGCGAGGCCTCCTACGCCACCGCACGCGCCCTCGGCATCCGGCCCGACCCGCGCTCCGGCGGGGTGTCCTCCGGCGTGACCTACATCGTCTTCCGCGGTTCCCGGATCACCGCGGCGGAGGACCGTGCCGCGGCGGCGGCGGAGGGCGAGCGGCTGGCCCGTCGCTTCCTCGCCCGACACTGACCCCCCGACCCTCCGCCGAGCCCTTCCGCCCCCGGCCCCGCTCGCCGGACGGGCCTGCCGACCCTACCGGGTCCCGGTCGCCCCTCACACCTTCCGGTAGGTGTACGCCTCCGCTGCCGCGGCCTCCACCGCGGCCAGGTCGGCGCCCGCCGCGGCGGTGACCACCGCGGCCACCGCGCCCTCGACGAACGGCGCGTCCACCAGGCGGGTGCCCGCCGGCAGTTCGTCCCCCTCGGCGAGCAGCGCCTTCACCGTGAGGACCGCGCTGCCCAGGTCGGTGAGCACCGCCACCCCGGCCCCCCGGTCCACCGAGGCCGCCGCGGCGGAGATCAGCTCCGCGCTGGTGCCGAGCCCGCCGCCCTCCGTACCTCCGGCGGCCGCCACCGGCACCCCGGCCGCCCCGCCCGCCAGGCCCTTGGCCAGCTCGGCGACCGACGCGGCCACCTGGGCGCTGTGCGACACCAGCACGATCCCGACCGGCCTGTCCTCACTCACCGTCCGCCTCCGCCGTCTCGGCCAGCGCGGCGATCAGCAGCGCCGACGAGGTCGCCCCCGGATCCTGGTGACCGATGCTGCGCTCGCCCAGGTAACTCGCCCGGCCCTTGCGGGCCCGCAACGGTATGGTGGCCGCCGCACCCTCCTCCGCGGCGGCCCGCGCGGCGGCGAAGCCCGTGCCGAGCGCGTCCACGGCCGGCACCAGGGCGTCGATCATGGTCTTGTCGCCGGGTGCCGCCCCGCCGAGCGTCATCACCGCGTCCACGCCCGCGCGCAGCGCCGTGGCCAGCTCCCCCTCGCCGACCTCGGCGGCAGCCCCGAGCGCCTTGCCCGTGCGGCGCAGCAGGGTGCCGTACAACGGCCCGGACGCGCCCCCGACCGTCGAGATCAACTGCTGGCCGGCGAGTATCAGGACACCGCCCGGGGTGTCCGGTGTCTCCTTCTCCAGGGCCGTCGCCACGGCGGTGAACCCGCGCTGCAGATTGCTGCCGTGGTCGGCGTCCCCGATGGCCGAGTCGAGGGCGGTGAGCCGCTCGGCCTCCCGGCCGACGGACGCGGCGGCCGTCGTCATCCAACGGCGGAAGAAATCGGCGTCGAGCACTGGATCTCCTTGCGTGACAGGGCGGTTGACCATGCGGCCGGGGGTGGTGGGGCGGGCGGACCGCGCGTTCACATGCCCCAGCGCAGGGCCGGGGTCTTCACGGGGGCGTCCCACAGCCGCAACAGCTCCTCGTCGACCTGGCACAGCGTCACCGAGGCGCCCGCCATGTCCAGCGAGGTGACGTAGTTGCCGACGAGGGTGCGGGCCACGGCCACACCGCGTTCGCGCAGCACCCGCTGCACCTCGGCGTTGAAGCCGTACAGCTCCAGCAGCGGGGTCGCGCCCATGCCGTTGACCAGCACCAGGACGGGACCGCGCGGCGGCAGGTCCTCCAGGACGACGTCGACCGCGAAGTCGGCGATCTCTCCGGAGGTCATCATCGGCCGCCGCTCCCGGCCCGGCTCGCCGTGGATTCCGATGCCCAACTCCAGTTCCCCGTCCGGCAGATCGAACGTGGGGCTGCCCTTCGCCGGGGTCGTACAGGCGCTGAGGGCCACGCCGAAGCTGCGCGAATTGTCGTTGACCCGGCGGCCGATGGACTCCACGCGCTCCAGGGGCTGCCCCTCGGCCGCGGCGGCACCCGCGATCTTCTCCACGAACAGCGTCGCGCCCGTACCCCGCCGGCCGGCCGTGTAGAGGCTGTCGGTGACCGCCACGTCGTCGTTGACGAGCACCTTGGCGACCTGGATGCCCTCGTCCTCGGCCAGCTCGGCCGCCATGTCGAAGTTCAGCACGTCACCGGTGTAGTTCTTCACGACGAACAGGACTCCCGCGCCGCTGTCCACGGCCGCCGCGGCGCGTGCCATCTGGTCAGGCACCGGTGACGTGAAGACTTCGCCGGGGCACGCGGCGGAGAGCATGCCAGGGCCGACGAAACCGCCGTGCAGCGGTTCGTGCCCGGAGCCGCCGCCCGACACGAGAGCGACCTGCCCGGCCACGGGGGCGTCCCGGCGGACGATCACCCGCTTCTCCACGTCCACGTTCAGCTCGGGATGCGCCGCCGCCAGACCGCGCAACGCGTCCGCCACGACCGTCTCCGGTACGTTGATCAGCATCCTCATAGGTGTCTCCTCGCGAACCTGGCCCTCGACTGCCGTGACGGGGCGTCAGGTGCCGACGGTCACCCGGTGGAGACAGCCGTTCGTCCCGTCTAAGGGCAGTATCTGCCCTGCGGCAGCCGAGGTCACGTGCCGCCGCCCGGCTTTACGGTCCGTAGCGAACCGTCGACCAAGGGGAACAGCACTCTACCGGGACACCCGGGCCGCCCCGCCACCCGTTCCGGCGCCAACCGCCCTGCTAAGGCGCGCCGGTTGGCCGCCGGACATGTGGCACCGGGGAGATCGTCACCGGTCGCGGGGCTCTCCCGGTCTCCGGCACCGCATCGGCCGCCGCGTCCGGGGAACCCGGTGGCGGGGAGCCCGCAGGCCGCCGACCGAGGAGGTGCCGTCGCCGTGGACGAGTGGAAGATGTGGGAGCACGACGGGGTGCGACTGTCAGCGCGCGAGCGGCTGGCGCTGGCGCGGATCGAGGCGGGCCTGAGGCAGGACCGGCGGTTCGCGCGCCGGATGGGTGAGGCGCGGTACGGTGTCTGGCTGCCGGCGGCGGTGCTGCTGCTGGCGGTGGCGTCGGTGTTCGTCGCCGTCATGGGCATCCGCACCTCGGACCCCGCCCTGCTGTGGTGTTTCGCGGCGCTGTGGCCGCTCACCCTCATCCAGGCGTTCCGGCTGCTGTGCCGGGCCACCCGCCCGCGCCCCCGGCGGCCCCACCGCCGTCCCCGGCTCACGCCATGGACCTGAAGCCCGCGGCCCACGGGCCTGAACCCCGTGGGCCGCGGATCTCTGATCCGAACCCGTGACGTCCCCTCCGTGGGCGCGTACGAGACGACCGGCGCCGCCGGGCCGCGAGGGCCGGCGGCGCGTCAGGGCCGGACGGGGTGCCACGGAGGGCGTGGCTCGGCCGCGCCGGGACCATGCGGTCCCGGCGCGGCCGTCAGCTCTCCTTGCCCCGCCCCGACAGCGCGTCCCGCAGCCGGTCGACCAGGCCCGCTCCCGGTGCCAGCAGCTTGTTGCCCGGGGGAGTGTCCGGTGCCGAGGGGTGCGGGCGGGTCGGTGCCATCCGCTTGGCCCGGCGTACCTTGTCGCCCAGCTCCATCAGCGCGTCCGGGGGACAGACCGCCTCCAGCCGCGGGAACAGGTTCTCTTCCTCGTCGGCCACATGGGACCGGATCTCGCTCATGAGCTGTGTCATCAGCGTGTCGAACCGCGGATCGTCCGCCTGGCAGCCCTCCAGGTCCTTCATGAGCCGTTCGGCCTTGGCGTGGTCCTCGATCTCCTTGTCCGCCAGCGCGTCACCGTTCGCCACGTGCTCGCGCACCGCCGGGTAGAGGTAGGCCTCCTCGGCGACCGAGTGCCGTACCAGCTCGATCGTGGCCTGGTCGCAGAGGTTCTTGCGTTCCGGTGAACCGGGCGGCAGCGCCTCGAAACGGCCGAAGATCTCCTCCACCTCACGGTGGTCGGTGGTCAGTTCCTGGATGACGTTTCCGCCGTGACCCATGGTGGTTACCTCCTTCGTGAGACGCGGTGGCCCGGAAAGGGGCCGTGCCGTCGCCGCGCCGAGTGCCCCGGGCACCGCGCGTTACACCGTCCGCCACGCGCGGTCAGCGCGTCGAGTGGCGGGCGGCGGCCGTCCGGCCTCCCTCGGACAGCGTCCACGCCCACCAGTGGTCCAGCTCCGGGAAGGTCAGCGCGTCCGCCGCGACCAGCGCCGGCCAGTCCGCGGCGCGCGCCTGCGCGGTGACCTTGGCCCCGCCCGCCACCGGGTCGACCGCGATCACCGGGGTGCCGGCCCGCAAGCCCAGCACCAGTCCGTGCAGTCGGGTGGTGACCACCAGGTCGCAGCGGGCGACCAGGGCGAGGAACTGCTCGGCGGTGGCGCACAGCCGCCAGTCGTCCACGGCCAGCCGGGTCTCGGCCGGCACGCGCGCGCAGTCCTTGCCGCGCAGCCAGCCGGTGATCGCGTCGTTGACCTGCGCGTGCCGCCGGCGCGCGCCGTACTCGCCCTGACCCGAGGAGAGCACCACCGCGACCACGGGCGGCAGCGGGCCCAGCGGGGCGTCGGCCGCGAGGTCCCGGCGGGCCGGGGCCGCGGTGCCGTCCCGGGCGACGATCGTATGGAAACCGGTGGCCGCCGGGTCCGCCGGGTCGACCACCGAGACCCCGGCCGCCAGTCGTGTGCAGGACCTGAACCTTGCATGCAGGCCGGCGACTTGGGGCCCGTACACCGGGCCGCACACGAACAGCAGCGTGTCGTAGGCGCCCGGGTCGGCCGTCTCCAGGGACAGCGCCCCGGGCCTGAACCCGGGACTCCACGCCGTGTCGTGCGCGATGCCGGCCCCGGCCAGCGCCGCCGACATGTGCCGCTGGGCGAGCACGTCCCCGGCCGTCGCCTCCCCGTCCCGGAAGCTGAACCAGCCGGTGAGCAGCAGCTTCCCGGGGGGCCGGCCGGGCCCGTGCAGGGTGCGCAGCACGGCAGCCGGGACGTCGTCGTGCATGGAAGTCTCCTCCGTGATAACAGAGGCGCCTGAGTCGCGCGAGTACCCGTGATTCCGGAGAATAAGAATCCAACGCGTGAATCCAACTGGCAGGGGAACTCAGCTGCCAGTGCCGTCCAGCCAGTGGCGGTCCGGCAGGGCGGTCCCGGACGTCTCCGGGGCCCGGGCCCTGATCCCTTCCTTCCCGACGGGCCGGTGACGCCGGGCCCGATGACGCGGCACGCGCCGAACACCCGTACCCAGCCCCGGCCGTACACGGGCGGCGCGGTCCACGACGTGCTTCCGGGGCGCGGACGCCGTGGACGAAGCACGACGAAGGAGAAGCCCCATGACTGGTGCCACACCGTTCTCCTGGCGGCGCGCCCTCGTGACCGGCGGCGCCGGCTTCCTCGGCTCCCACCTGTGCGAGCGGCTGCTGGATTCAGGCGTCGAAGTCGACTGCGCCGACAACCTGGTCTGCGGGCGGCGCGAGAACATCGCGCACCTGGAGACGCGGCCCGGCTTCCGGTACACGCACTGCGACGTCTCCACGGCCGACTGCGCCGAGCGCCTGGCGGGCCCGTACGACCTGGTCCTGCACTTCGCCTGCCCCGCCTCGCCCGCCGACTACCTGCGCATGCCGTTGCAGACCCTGGAGGTCGGCAGCACCGGCACCCGCAACGCCCTGACGATCGCCGAACGCGACGGCGCCCGTTTCCTGCTCGCCTCCACCTCCGAGGTGTACGGCGACCCGCAGGTCCACCCGCAGCACGAGGGCTACTGGGGCAACGTCAACCCCGTCGGGCCGCGCAGCGTGTACGACGAGTCCAAACGGTTCGCCGAGGCCCTGGTCACCGCGTACACCGGCACCCGGGGCACGAACGCCGGCATCGTGCGGCTGTTCAACACCTACGGGCCGCGGATGCGCGCCCACGACGGCCGGGCCGTGCCCACCTTCATCTGCCAGGCCCTGGCCGGCGAACCGCTCACCGTGACCGGCGACGGCAGCCAGACCCGCTCCCTGTGCTACGTCGACGACACCGTGGACGGCATCCTGCGGGTCGCCGCGAGCAGGGCCGTACGGCCGGTGAACATCGGCGGCAGCGACGAGATCACCGTCGCCGACCTGGCCCGCCGGGTGGTCGCCCTCACCGGCTCCCGCTCCCCGATCGCGTTCATCGACCGGCCCGTGGACGACCCCGGCCGGCGCCGCCCCGACACCACCCTCGCGCGCGAGCTGCTCGGCTGGTCGCCGCAGGTCCCCTGGGAGGAGGGCCTGAAGCAGACCATCGCCTACTTCGCCGCCCTGCCCCCGGAAGCCGCCCCGCCCCCGGAACCGGTGCCGCGCGCGCAGGACCCGGCCCCGCACTCCTGACGACCCCCCGCCCCTCCCCGGCCCTGGAGACAGCGCATGCACGTCCTCGGAATCAACGCACTCTTCCACGACCCCGCCGCCGCCCTGATCACCGACGGCCGGGTGGTGGCGGCGGCGGAGGAGGAGCGGTTCTCCCGCCGCAAGCACGGCAAGCGGCCCGTACCCTTCTCCGCCTGGGAGCTGCCCGAGCAGTCGGCCCGCTGGTGCCTGGAGCAGGCCGGCCTCACCCCGGCCGACCTGGACGCCGTCGCCTACTCCTACGACCCGGTCCTGGCCCGCCCCGCCGAGGAGATGGGCCTGCACGACCCCTGGGACCACCTGCGCCAGGAGTACGCCCGGCAGGCCCCCGGCTTCCTCGCCGAGGCGCTGCCCGGACTCGACCCGGCCAAGGTGCGGTTCGTCCCGCACCACGTGGCGCACGCCGCCTCCGCCGGGGCCGTCTCCCCGTACCCCGACTGCGCGGTGCTCGTCCTGGACGGCCGCGGCGAGTGCGGCTCCCACCTGGCCGGCCGGTACACCAACCGCGAGCTGACCGTCCTCGCCACCCGGCAACTGCCCGACTCCCTCGGCCTGTTCTACGAGGATCTCACCCAGCACCTCGGATTCCTGCGCAGCAGCGACGAGTTCAAGGTCATGGCGCTCGCCTCCTACGGCACCCCGCGCTTCGCCGACCGGCTGCGCGCGTACGTCCACGCCGACGACCGGGGCGGCTTCCGGGCCCGCCCGGTGCCCTGGGCCGACCTCGTCCCGCCCCGCCCGGCCGGCGGCGCCTGGCGCCAGGACCACGCCGACCTCGCCGCCAGCGCCCAGCTCTGCCTGGAGGAGACCATGCTGGCGCTCGCCCGCCACCTGCGCGAAACAACCGGCGAGGACGCCCTCACCCTGGCCGGCGGGGTCGCGCTGAACTGCGTCGCCAACACCCGGCTGTGGCGCGAGAGCGGCTTCACCCACATCTGGGTGCAGCCCGCCGCGGGCGACGCCGGCACCGCGCTCGGCGCCGCCGCGCACCTCGCCGGACAGAAGGACACCCTGGAACCGATGGAGACGGCCGCCCTGGGCCGCGGCTGGAGCGACGCCGAACTGCGGGCCTGGCTGGAGCGGGCCGCCGTACCCTACGAGGAACCCGCCGACATCGCCGAGACGGCCGCCGCGGCACTGGCCGCCGACGGGATCGTGGCCTGGTTCCAGGGCCGCAGCGAGTACGGGCCGCGCGCGCTCGGACACCGCTCCCTGCTCGCCCACCCCGGCAAGGCGGAGAACCTGGAACGGCTCAACGCGGTCAAGGGCCGCGAGGAGTTCCGGCCCGTCGCCCCCATGGTGCTCGCCGAACGTGCCGCCGAGATCTTCGACGGGCCGCTGCCCAGCCCGCACATGCTGTTCGTCCACGACGTGGCCGCCGACTGGAAGGCCCGCATCCCCGCCGTGGTGCACGTCGACGGCACCGCCCGCATCCAGACCGTCGACCGCGCCCGGGAACCCCTGGTGGCCCGGATGATCGACGGCTTCGAACGGCGCACCGGACTGCCGGTCGTGGTCAACACCAGCCTCAACACCGCCGGACGGCCCATGGTGGACGACCCCCGGGACGCCCTGGAGTGCTTCGGGTCGGCCCCCGTGGACCTGCTGGTGCTCGGCCCGTTCGCGATCCGCCGGGGAAAGGCGTTCGCATGACCGACGCGCCCGCCTACACCGTCGTCGTCCCCACCATCGGCCGGCCCTGCCTCGCCGAGTGCCTGCGCGCGCTCGCCGCGGGCACCGTCGAACACACCCCGCACGAGGTGGTCGTGGTGGACGACCGTCCGGCGCCCGAGGGCGGCCTGCCGCTGGAGACCGCCGGACAGCTCCTGGACCGGGTACGCACCCTGCGCACCGGCGGCAAGGGCCCGGCCGCCGCCCGCAACGCCGGCTGGCGCACCGTCCGCACCCCCTGGACGGTCTTCCTGGACGACGACGTCCAGGTGCTGCCGGAGTGGTCCCGGCACCTCGCCGAGGACCTGCGCGCGGCCGGCCCCGACATCGGCGGCGTCCAGGGGCGGCTGCGGGTCCCGCTCCCCGAAGACCGCCGGCCCACCGACTGGGAGCGCACCACCAAGGGCCTGGAGAACGCGGCCTGGGCCACCGCCGACATGGCCTACCGCACCGAGGCGCTCAAGCGGACCGGCGGCTTCGACGAACGCTTCCCGCGGGCCTTCCGCGAGGACGCCGACCTCGCCCTGCGCGTCCAGCGGGCCGGCTGGAGCCTGACCCGGGGCACCCGGATCACCCGGCACCCGGTCCGCCCCGCCCACTGGTGGGCCTCGCTGCCCGCCCAGCGCGGCAACGCCGACGACGCCCTGATGAACCGGCTGCACGGCCGGGACTGGTGGGACCGCGCCCAGGCGCCCCGCGGCCGGCTGCCCCGCCACCTGGTGGTCACCGGCGCGGCCCTCGCCGCCACCGCCTGCGCGCTGGCCGGGCGGCGCCGCACCGCCACCGTCTGCGCGGCCCTGTGGACCCTCGGCACCGCCGAGTTCGCCCTGGCCCGGATCCTCCCCGGCCCGCGCACCGCCCGGGAGATCGCCGGGATGCTCGGCACCAGCGTGCTCATACCGCCGCTCGCCGTGCGGCACTGGCTGCGCGGCGCCGTCCGGCACCGCAACGCCCGGCCGCTCGGGGGTGCCGGATGACCACCGTGTCCGCCATCCTGTTCGACCGCGACGGCACCCTCGTCGCGGACGTGCCCTACAACGGCGACCCCACACGGGTCCGCCTGCTGCCCGGCGCCCGGGAGGCCGTCGCGCTCGCCCGCTCCCACGGCCTGGCCACCGGCGTGGTCAGCAACCAGTCCGGCATCGGCCGCGGACTGCTCACCACCGGGCAGGTCCGGCGGGTCAACGAGCGCGCCGACGCGCTGCTGGGCGGGCTGGACATCTGGCTGTTCTGCCCGCACACCCCCGAGGACGGCTGCCCCTGCCGCAAGCCCCGCCCCGGCCTGGTCCGCGCCGCCGCCGTCCGGCTCGGCGTCCCGCCCGCCGCCTGCCTGGTCGTCGGCGACATCGCCGCCGACGTGCTGGCCGCCCGCGCCGCCGGCGCCCGGGGCGTGCTCGTGCCAGGCGCGGCCACCGCGCCCGAGGAGACCCGCCGGTTCGCCGGCCACAGCGCCCCCGACGTGCTCACCGCCGTCCAAGGCGCCCTCAACGTCGCCACCGGGAGGGCACCGGCATGAGATCCCTCGTCGTCCGCCTCGACAGCTTCGGTGACGTGCTCCTCGCCGGGCCCGCCGTCCGCGCCGTCGCCGCCCACAGCAGCCACGTCGCCCTGCTGTGCGGCCCGCGCGGCGCGGACGCCGCCCGGCTGCTGCCCGGCGTGGACGAGGTCCTGGTGTGGGAGGCGCCCTGGGAGGGCTTCGACCCGCCCCCGGTCCGCCCCGCCGACATCGACGCCCTCCTCGGACGGCTGCGCGCCGGCGCCTACGACAGCGCGCTCGTCCTCACCTCCTTCCACCAGAGCCCGCTGCCCACCGCCCTGCTGCTGCGGCTCGCCGGCATCGCCCGGATCGGCGCCAACAGCACCGACCACCCCGGCCGGCTCCTCGACGTACGCCACCGGCGGCTGCCCGGCCGGCACGAGGCCGAGGCCGCCCGCGACACCGCCGCCGCCATGGGCTTCACCCCGCCCCCGGGCGACGACGGACGGCTGCGCGTCCTGCCGCCCCCGGACACCGGCGGCCTGACCGGCTACGGCCCCTACGTCGTCCTGCACCCCGGCGCCAGCGCCCCCGCCCGCGCCTGGAGCCCGCACCGCTGCGCCGAGGCGGTCACCCTGCTGGCCGACGCCGGACACCGCGTCGTCGTCACCGGCGGCCCCGGCGAACGGGACCTGACCCGGCGGGTCAGCGGGGAGGTGGCCGTGGACCTCGGCGGCCGGACCTCCCCGCGCACCCTCGCCGGGGTGCTGCGCCTGGCCGACGTCGTGATCAGCGCCAACACCGGCCCCGCCCACCTCGCCGCCGCCGTCGGCACCCCGGTCGTCTCCCTGTTCGCGCCCGTCGTACCCGCCGAACGCTGGGCGCCCCACGGCGTCCCCGTCATCCTGCTCGGCGACCAGTCGGCGCCGTGCGCGGACACCCGGGCCCTGACCTGCCCGGTGCCCGGCCACCCCTGCCTGGACGAGGTCACCGGCCAGGACGTGGTGCGCGCGGTCCACAAGCTCATCCAGGAGCGGCACTCATGAACATCCTCGTCTGGCATGTGCACGGATCCTGGCTCACCGCCTTCGTGCAGGGCCCGCACACCTACCTCGTCCCGGTCACCGAGGACCGCGGCCCCGACGGCCTGGGCCGCGCGCAGACCTGGGACTGGCCCGGGTCCGTCCGGGAGGTCACCCCCGCCGAACTCCGGGACACACCCATCGACCTGATGGTGCTTCAGCGGCCGCACGAGATCGGCCTCGCCCTGCGCTGGACCGGCCGCCGGCCCGGCCCGGACGTCCCCGCCGTCTACGTCGAGCACAACAGTCCCGACACCTCGCCCGAACGCCAACGCCACCCGCTGGCCGGCCAGTCGGCCATCCCGGTCGTGCACGTCACCCACTTCAACCGGCTGATGTGGGACACCGGCCTGGCCCCCACCGAGGTCGTCGAGCACGGCATCATCGACCCCGGCCCGCTGTGGACCGGCACCGAGCGGCGCGTCGCCGTCGTCGTCAACGAGCCGGTGCGCAGGGGCCGTACCACCGGCACCGACCTGCTGCCCCGGTTCGCCCGCTTTGCCCCCCTGGACGTCTTCGGCATGCGCACCGAGGGCCTCGCCGACCACCTCGGCCTGCCGCCCGGACGCTGCCGCACCCGGGACCTGCCGCAGCACGAACTGCACCGGGAGATGGCCCGGTGCCGCCTGTATCTGCACCCCGTGCGCTGGACCTCCCTCGGCCTGTCCCTGCTGGAAGCCATGTTCCTCGGCATGCCCGTGGCCGCCCTCGACACCACCGAGGTCCGCGAGGCCGTACCCGAGGGCGCCGGAGTGGTGTCGAACCGACTCGACGTACTGGAGGACGCCGTACGGGCCTTCCTCGCCGACCCCGAGTACGCCCACGCGACCGGCGCGGCGGCCCGGGCCGCCGCCCGCGCCCGCTACGGAGAGCGGCGCTTCCTGGACGACTGGGAGCGCCTGATCAAGGAGGTCACCCGATGAGCCGCATTCCGCACTCGGCCGGGCGCGTCGCCATGGTCTCCGAGCACGCCAGCCCCCTGGCCGCGCTCGGCGGGCCGGACGCGGGCGGCCAGAACGTGTACGTGGCACAGCTCGCCCGGCAGCTCGCCAGGAAGGGATACCGGGTCACCGTGTACACCCGGCGGGACTCGGCCGGCCTGCCGGACCGGGTGACCCTCATCGACGGCGTCCAGGTGGTGCATGTGCCCGCCGGGCCGCCCGCGCCCGTCCCCAAGGACGAACTCCTGCCCCACATGCGCGAGTTCGGGAACTTCCTGGCCCGGCAGTGGGCGCAGCACCCGCCGCACGTGGTGCACGCCCACTTCTGGATGTCCGGCCTGGCCGCCCTGGCCGGCGCCCGCGACCTGGACATCCCCGTCGTACAGACCTACCACGCGCTGGGCACGGTCAAGAAGCGCTACCAGGGCGCCGCCGACACCAGCCCCCCGCAGCGCCTCGCCGTCGAGGAGGCCATCGGCCACGAGTGCGCCCGGATCATCGCCACGTGCAGCGACGAGGTGGCCGAACTGAAGGCCATGGGCCTGCCCGAGGACCGGATCAGCGTCGTGCCCTGCGGCGTCGATCCCGAACAGTTCACCCCCCTCGCGCGCACCCGCCCGCCCGGCGCCCGCAAGCGGCTGCTGGCCGTCGGCCGGCTCGTGCCCCGCAAGGGCTTCGACCGCGCCATCCGCGCCCTGGCCGGCGTCCCCGACGCCGAACTCCTCATCGCCGGCGGCCCCGAGGCCGACCTGCTGCGCACCGAACCCGAGGCCGCCCGCCTGTACGGCATCGCCCGCGAGTACGGCGTCCTGGACCGGGTCACCCTGCTCGGCGGGGTCGGCCGGGCCCGCATGCCCCGGCTGATGTCCAGCGCCGACCTGGTGCTGTCGCTGCCCCGCTACGAGCCGTTCGGCATCGTCCCGCTGGAGGCCATGGCCTGCGCCACACCCGTCGTCGCCACCGCCGTCGGCGGCCAGCTCGACACGGTCGTGGACGGCACCACCGGCCTGCTGGTCCCGGCCGACGACGACCACGACCTCGGCGCGGACCTCCGCGCCCTGCTCGCCGACCCCGACCGGCTCGCCCGGTACGGGGCCGCGGGCCGCGCCCGGGTCCTCGCCCACTACACCTGGGACCGGGTCGCCGACGGCGTGGCCGGGGTGTACGGCGCCGTGTCCCCGATCCGCTCGCTCTCGGGAGTCGTCCGATGAACACCGCCACCGACACCACGCACTGCGACGACCTCGCCAAGGCCCTGGAGGCGTTCCGCGACCACGCCCCCCTCATCGAGCGCTGGGGCACCGAACTCGCCCGGCGCCTCGGCTCGGGAGCCCGGCTGCTCGTCGCCGGCAACGGCGGCAGCGCCGCCCAGGCCCAGCACCTCACCGCCGAACTCGTCGGCCGCTACCGCGACGACCGCCCGCCGTTCTCCGCCCTCGCCCTGCACACCGACACCTCCTCCACCACCGCGATCGCCAACGACTACGGCGTCCAGGAGGTGTTCGCCCGCCAGACCGCCGCCCACGGCCGCCCCGGAGACGTGCTCCTGCTGCTGTCCACCAGCGGCGCCAGTGCCAACCTGCTGTCCGCCGCCGACCGCGCGCACCGGCTCGGCATGACCGTGTGGGCGCTGACCGGACGGTCCCCCAACCCGCTGCAACTCGGCGCGGAAGAGGCGCTGTGCGTCGACGCCCCCCTGGCCGCCACCGTCCAGGAACTCCACCTGGTCGCGGTGCACATGCTCTGCGAGACCTTCGACCGGGCGGTGGAGCGCGGGGAGGCCGGCGCGGGCGCCGGCGCCGACGGAACACCGGATTCCGACGGCAAACCGGGCACCGACGGCAGACCCGGGGTGGTCGGGCGGCTCGTCGGCCGGGCCCGCACCGTCGGCCGGACCCCGCCCGGCGGGCCCGTCGCCCCGCGGAAGGGGCAGGCATGACCGGCACCCCGACACCCCTGGTCGTCGTCGGCGACGCCCTGCTCGACCACGACCTGTGCGGCCGGGCCGAACGGCTCGCCCCGGACGCGCCGGTGCCCGTCGTGCACGGCACCCGGCGCAGCTCCCGCCCCGGCGGCGCGGCCCTCGCCGCCTGCCTCGCGGCGGCCGACGGACGCCCCGTCACCCTGGTCACCGCCCTCGGCTCCGACCCCGCCAGCGACACCCTGCGCGAGCTGCTGGCGGGCCGGGTCCGCCTGGTCGAGATCCCCCTGGAGGGCACCCTCGCCAGCAAGACCCGGGTCCTGGCCGGGGACCGGCCGCTGCTGCGCCTGGACGACGGCGAGGGCCGCGCCCGCGAGGCCGTCCCGCGGGCGGTCGCGGCGGTCGCGGCGGCCGGGGGAGTCCTCGTCGCCGACTACGGCCGGGGCACCGCCGACGTCCTGCGGGACGCGCTGGCCCACACGGCGGCCCCCGTCGTCTGGGACCCCCATGTGCGCGGCCGGCCCCCGGTGCCCGGCGTCCGCCTCGTCACCCCCTCCGCCCAGGAGGCCCGCGCCTTCGCCCGGCGGCTGGCCGGGGACGACGAGGAGGCGGCCGGCGACGCGGCCGGACTGCGCACCGCAGCCCGGGACGCCCGCACCCTGGTCCGGGCGTGGCGGGCCCAGGCCGTCGCGGTCACCCTCGGCGACCGCGGCGCCCTGCTCTCGCACGGCGAGACCCCGCTGCTGGTGCCGACCCCGGCCGCCGCCACCGGCGACCCGTGCGGCGCGGGCGACCGGTTCGCCGCCGCCGCGGCCGGACTGCTCGCCGACGGCACCCTCACCGAGGCCGCCGTCCAGGCCGCCGTGCACGCCGCCACCCGCTACGTCGCCGAGGGCGGCGCCCGCGCGGTGGCCGTGCCGGACCGGCCGGAGACACCGGCACAGGCCCCGGCCGACGGCGACACCACCGCCGACGCCCTGCGCACCGCCGCCCGGGTCCGGGCCGCGGGCGGCACCGTCGTCGCCGCCGGCGGCTGCTTCGACCTGCTGCACGCCGGGCACGTCGCCCTGCTCCAGGCCGCCCGCCGGGCCGGTGACTGCCTGATCGTCTGCCTCAACTCCGACGACTCCGTCCGCCGCCGCAAGGGCGACGGCCGCCCCCTGGTGCCGGCCGCCGACCGGGTACGGGTGCTGCGCGCCCTGGAGTGCGTGGACGCCGTCGCCGTCTTCGACGAGGACACCCCCGAACGCCTCCTCGGCGAACTCCGCCCGCACATCTGGGCCAAGGGCGGCGACTACGCGCGGACCCGGCTGCCCGAACAGCCCCTGGTGGAGAGCTGGGGCGGACAGGTCCTGCTGCTGCCCTACCTCGACGGCCGCTCCACCACCGTCCTCGCCCGCCGGGCGGCCCTGACCCCCACGGCAGGAGACGGCGAGTGACCCCCGCACCCGCCCGCCGCGCCCCGGACGGGCCCGGGCCGCCCCGCGTCCCCCACCCGACGACCGGCACCCCCGAGGCGACCACCCACGCGCCGCCCCCGCCCCGGCCCGCGAAGCCCGCCCCGGCCCGCCGCACCCCCGCGCACCGGCTCAGGCGACGGGCGTCGCCCGGCCGTTCCGGTGAGCATGGACCCAGCCGGTCCGTGCCGTCCCATCGTCCGGGTGGGCGCGGGTCCAGTCGGGCCGTGCCGTCCCACCGTCCCTGGGTACTCGCCGCTCACCCAAGGTGTCCGCCCCCGTCCCGAGAGGCCGCCCGATGACCGGTACCCGCCCTCCCTCCACCGCGGGCCGTACCACCCCACCGTCCGCCGCCCCTTTTCGCACCTATCCCGGAGGACCCACCCGGTGACCACTGAGCAGACCCCGCGTGTCCTGGTCCTGCGTGCGCTGGGCCTGGGTGACCTGCTGGCCGGTGTGCCCGCACTGCGCGGGATCCGCCGGGCCTTTCCCGGGCACCAGGTCGTCCTCGCCCAGCCACCGGGCCTGACCGAACTCGCCCTGGCCACCGGGGCGGTCGACACCGTGTTCCCGGCCGAGGCGCCGGGCCGCGCGGTGCCCGACCTCGGCCACTGGCCGGGACCGCCCCCCGACGTGGCCGTGGACCTGCACGGCAACGGACCCGAGAGCCGCGACGCCCTGGCCGCCCTGCGCCCGCGCCGGCTGCTCGCCCACGCCTGCCCGGACGGCCCGCCCTGGCCGGCCCACGTCAACGAACGCGACCGCTGGTGCGCCTTCCTGCGCGGCTACGGCATCACCGCCGACCCCCGCGACCTGCGGCTGCCCCGGCCCGCCGCACCGTCCCCGGCACCCGGCGCGGTCGTCGTGCACCCCGGCGCGGCCTCCGGCTCCCGCCGCTGGCCGCCGGAGCGGTTCGCCGCCGTCGTACGCTGCCTGCGCGCCGCCGGCCACCGTGTGGTCCTCACCGGCGGCCCCGGCGAGGACACCCTGGTCCGCGAGGTCGCCGAACGCAGCGGCCGGCCCGGCACCGACGTGCTCACCGGCGGCCTGCCGTTCGCCCGGCTGTCCGCCCTCGTCGCCGAGGCCTCCCTGCTGCTCAGCGGCGACACCGGCCTCGCCCACCTCGCGGTGGCCCACGGCACCCGCTCCGTCACCCTGTTCGGCCCCGTCTCCCCCCGCCTGTGGGGGCCGCCGCCCGGCCGGGACCACCTCGCCCTGTGGAAACCCGGCCCGCCCGGCGATCCGCACGGTCACGCCCCCGACGCCCGCCTGCTGCGCATCGGCACCGGCGAGGTCGCCGCGGCCTGCCTGACCCTCCTGCGGAACGCCCGCGACCGCCACCGCCCCACCGGACGGGAGGTGGCACATGTCCGCTGAGCACACCCGCGCGCACGTCTGTCGCCCTGCCGGACGGGAGGTGGCACAGGTCCGCCGCCCCACCGGGCCGGAGCGGCGTATGTCCACCGGACACACCCCCGCCCGGACCCGTCGGCCTGTCGACCCACCGGGCCGGAGGCGGCACATGTCTGCTGAACACACCCCTGCCCGGACCCGTCGGCCCGTCAGACGGGAGGTGGCGCATGTCGACTGAGCACGCCCCCGCCCGCGCCCGGCCGCCCACCGCCCCGGGCGACCCGCGGATCACTGTCGCCGTCATCACCCGCGACCGCGCCGCCAGCCTGCTGCGCACCCTGGACGCCCTGGCCGCACTGCCGGAACGGCCGCCGGTCGTGGTCGTCGACAACTCCCGCGACGACACCACCCGCCGGGCCGTCGCCGGCCACCCCGCGATCGCCCGCCTGCTGCGTCCGCCCGGCAACACCGGCGCCCTCGGCCGCAACCTGGCCGCGCGCCACGCCCGCACCCCCTATGTCGCCTTCAGCGACGACGACTCCTGGTGGGAGCCCGGCAGCCTGGCCCGCGCCGCCGACCTCCTCGACCGGCACCCGCGGCTCGGCCTGCTCGCCGCCCGCACCCTGGTCGGCGAGGAGGCCGCCGAGGATCCGCTCAACGCCGTACTCGCCGCCTCCCCCCTGCCGCCCGACCCGGCTCTGCCCGGCCGCCCGGTACTCGGCTTCCTCGGCTGCGCCTGCGTGGTCCGCAAGGAGGCGTTCCTCGGCGTCGGCGGCTACCACCCGCTGCTCTTCTTCGGCGGCGAGGAGACCCTGCTCGCCTACGACCTGGCCGCCGCCGGCTGGGGCGTCGCCTACGAACCCACCCTGCGCGCCCGCCACCACCCCGAAGACCACACCCGCGCCGGCCGCTCCGCCCTCGTCCGGCGCAACCACGTCCTCACCGCCTGCCTGCGCCGGCCCTGGCCGGTCGCCCTGCGCGCCGGCACCGGCCTGGCGCTGGCCGCCGCGACCGGCAGGCCCGGCGCGCCCCGCGCCCTGAAGGAGGCCGTGGTCCGGCTCCCGGCCGCGCTCGCCCGCCGCCGCCCCCTGCCCCCGCACGTCGAACGCGCCGCCCGCCTGCTCGACCGGGAGGCGACCGGACACTCCCGGGAAGGCACCGCACCATGACCACCCGGACCGGCCCCGACGACCGTACGACCGTCGTCGTGATCACCCACAACCGCCGCGAGGAACTGCTGCGCACCCTCGGCCTGCTGCGCCGGCTCCCCGAACGGCCGCCCGTGATCGTCACCGACAACGCCTCCACCGACGGCACCGCCGAAGCGGTCGCCCGGGACTTCCCCGAGATGACCCTGCTGCGCCCCGGCCGCAACCTCGGCGCGATCGGCCGCAACCTGGCCGTCCAGCGGGTGCGCACGCCCTACGTCGCCTTCTGCGACGACGACACCTGGTGGGCGCCGGGCAGCCTGCGCCGGGCCGCCGACCTGCTGGACCCGCGGCCCCGGCTGGCCGCCGTCACCGCCCGGATCCTGGTCGAGCCCGACGGCACCGAGGACCCGGTCGTACCCGAGCTGCGCGACTCCCCGCTGACCGGCCCCGACTGGCTGCCCGGACCCGCGCTCGGCTCCTTCCTGGCCGCCGCCACCGTGCTGCGCACCGAGGCCTTCCGGGCCGCCGGCGGCTTCCACCCCGGCCTGTGGCTCGGCGGTGAGGAGGAACTGCTCGCCTGCGACCTCCAGCGCCAGGGCTGGTGGCTCGCCTACGCCGGGGAACTCACCGTCCACCACCACGCCTCCCGGCTGCGCGACAGCACGGCCCGCCGCGTCCTCGGCCTGCGCAACACCCTGTGGTTCACCTGGCTGCGCCGCCCCCTGCTGCCTGCGCTGCGCCGCACCGGCCACCTGATCCGGACCGTGCCCCGGGACGCCGCCTCCGCCCGCGCCTTCGCCCACGCCACCGCCGGGCTGCCGTGGGTGCTGCGCCAGCGCGACCCCGTACCGCCGGACCTGGAACGCCGGATCGCCACGCTGGAACGCGCCCGCCGGAACTCACCCGCACGGCGGTACGTCGGCTGACCGGCCGACGCCACGACACGCCAGGAGACGGCGTGGCGCCCGGTATCCGGGTGCGGACACCGCGAACCCCCGGCCAAGAAGCGGCCGGCCGCCCCCCCCAACCCCGGAAACCCACCCCGGGAAGCCCGCCCGCCGCCCTCGCCGCGCACCTCGCCGACGCCGAGCGGGCCGGGGAGCACCCCGTGCCGGACCTGACCGCGGCCAATCGGCCCTCCCACTTCCCGCACTCTCCCTGCCCTCGCCGCCCTCCGCGCCCTCCGCGCCTTCCCGCCCTCCGCCGCCCGGCGCGGTGGATGGCGCGTCCGGCGGCCCCGGCCTACCGTGCGAGAGGGAGCCGGGGCCGGCAAGAGGCCGGGCCAGGCCTGTGCGACGTCCTGTCTGGGTGATGCGATGAAACCTTCCTCCGGCCGGTCGGCCGCACCCGCTCGCCTCGTCATCGAGTCCTCCGTGGTCGAGGGACTGCCCGCCGAGGGCGCCCTGCTGCTGCGCATGTCCGGCAGCCTGGACGCGCACGGCGCCGAGCTCTGGTCGCAGGAACTGCGCGGCCATCTGGAACAGGCCGACCGCGCCGGACTGCGCCCCGTACTCGACATGGCCCATGTCCAGCTCGGCGGCGCCGCCGTACTGCGCACCCTCAGCGAGACGACCCGGACGCGCACCGGGCGCCCGGACCTGATCATCGTCCGGGCCCGCCCCGGGGTGCGCGAGGCGGTGCACCTGGCCCGCCTGAGTGGCGTACGGCTCTACGCCACCCTGGACGAGGCGCTGCGCGAGCTGGCCCGTGCCGCCTCCCGGGTGGAGGAGCTGCCCGCCTGGCGGTCCCAGATCGCCGACCCGGTCCGGCCCTCGTACGAGGACCTGTACAAGGAGGTCCGCGCGCTGCGCGCCCGGGTGCGCACCGCCCCGGTGATCGGCATGGCGCAGGGCGTGCTCATGGTCCGCTACGGCCTGCCGGACTCCGGCGCCGCCTTCCGGGCGCTGCGCGAGACCTCCCAGCGGTTCAACGTGCCGCTGCGCGTCCTGGTGTCGGCCGTGGTGGTGGCCCGCGCCCCGAACGGCGAGGTGTGGTTCCCGGGCCGCCGCCCCCTGCCCGTGCCGCAGCTGCGGATCCTGGCCCGCGGCGGCCGGGACCCCCGCTACCGCCGGCAGATGATCGACGCCGTCCTGCACGAGGCGCTGGCCATCGGCCGGGCACCCGCCGGACACGTGCAGTTCGTGGACCCGGCGGTGAACGCCCTGACGCTGGAGACCCACCACGGCTGCGCGGAGCCGGTTCTCGACCACCTGGTGCGCGGCCGGAGCGACGGCACCGCCGACGCGGCGGCCCGCACCCGGTGCCGCCAGGTCGGCGTCCCCGACGTCGCCACGGACCCGCTGCTCGCCGACGACTGCCGGCGCGCCCTGCTGGCCGGCGACGCCCGGGCCCTGCACAGCGTTCCGGTGCTCTCCGCGGCCGGTTCGTGCACCGGCGTGATCGGCCTGCACTGGGCCGACGCCGGCCACCGGCCCACCGCCGCGCAGGCCGAGGCGCTCGCCCTGCTGGCCGCGGACACCTCGGCCTGGCTGAGCTGGTACCACCGCTCGGTGCTCCTGGACGCCCTGGAACACCTCCACGGGGCCCTGACGCACACCGGCAGGTGACCCGCCCGCCGCGGGGTGCGTCACCCGCCCGGCCCTGGGAACCCGGACCCGGCACGTACCCGTACCACCCGGAGGGAGGCCGGCGCATGTCCAATCCGCAGCAGCCCGAACAGCGGCGCAGCGACAAGGGAGGCGCCACCCCGCAGGACAGCGGCGAGCTGAAGGCCCGCCAGCAGGCCGAGCGCGCCTCGGGCGCCCGCCCGCACGGCTCGGACAAGGGCGGCAAGGGCGGGGGAGAGGGCGGCGGAGTGCCCCCGGCACAACAGCCGGACCACCCCTGACCGCACCGCACCCCCTTCCACACACGGCCCCGCGGCCGACACGACATGGCCCGCGTCGGCCGCCGGGCGCCCCCGGGACGTTCCTGATCCCGAGTCCCAGGGGCGTCGGGCGGTCCGGCGCGGGCCGGTTCATGCAAGGGTGTCGACGTGTGCGCGAGCGAGGGCCGGTACGGCTCAGTGGGCCCCCAGTCCGCCCCCGCCGAACGAGCCGCTGGAGCCCTTGCTCCAGCGCGGGCGCTCCTTCGACGCGCTCGGCCGGCTGTCCATGTTGGTCAGGTCGTACGGGGTGAGGGGGCGTTCACCCTTGGGGATCCGGGGTATCTCCGCGGTCTCCCTGTTCTGCCGGACCTCGCGCACCGGCCCGCCCGGCGGCATCTTGGGCTGCTCCTCGGGGCGCGGGCGCGGGGACTCGCGGTACCGGACGCGGGAGGTCATCCAGAAGCCGCCGCCCAGTAGCGCGAGCACGCCCACGGCCACGACGAACAGTACGAGGCTCATCAGGCCGCTCGGCGCGGCCAGCTGCATCGATGCGATGTTCATAGAACAGGGATACCCCTCACGAAAGCGGGCGAATCCGGACATGACGGGCGAGTGGCGGTGGGGTGCGGCGGCGGGACGAGGGAACTGCGCGCACCGGTACGGCCCACTCCATGGCAGTGGTTTGCTCCCGCCCGCCCCGGCTACCCGGCCGACGTGACATCGCCGACTTCCCAGCAGCTGTACCGGTTCCTGGAGGACCGTTTCACCTGTGCCCAGGCGTGCACGGAGTGCGCCCGGGCCTGTGCCGTGCGCGCGAGTCTGGTCGACCCGGACGGCAGCGAGCGTCAGGAGCGCGTGCGCCGGCTGGGCATCCTGTGCGCCGAGGCGTGCGACGCCACCTGTCGGGTGCTGAGCGAGGAGAACCAGCAGGACGAGGAGGGCATCCGGGCCCGGGTGGACTGGTGCCGCTCGGTCTGCCTGGAGTGCGCCCGCGCCTTCGACGAGCATCCCGGCGCCGAATCGGCCGCGGCCAGCTGCCGGGCCTGCGCCGACGCCTGCGCGGACTTCCTGAAACTGCTCGACTGAGCACTGCGGCCCGACTTGGCGCTCATGTGGGTTCCCGCGAGGCTCGGCTACGTGGTCGTGGTTCCCGCCAGGCAGGCGGCTCGCGGAGTTCAGCGGGCGAAGAGCGTGCTGGCGAGGATCACGTGGGTCGCGGTGCCGCCGAGAATGCCGAGCAGTGCGTTGCGGCGCCACAGGTGCAGGCCGGTCGTGACGGCCAGGGCCGCGAGCGGGGCTGCGGCGCGGGCCTCGGTCACCGGCAGGTCGTGCAGGCAGTAGGCGACCAGGATCACCATGACGCCGGCGGGCATGCGGGCCTTGAGGTACTGGACGGTGCCGCTTTCCCGCAAGGGGGTGAGGGCGGCGAAGGGCAGGGCGCGCAAGGCCCAGGTGACGGCGGCGGCGACGAGGACGGCGGCGACGGCGTAGCGGGCGTCAGGCATGGCGGGGCTTCCTGGAGGCGGTGAGGCGGCGGGCCAGGAGGGCGGCGGTGAACAGGGTGAAAGCGGCCGGGAGCATCTGGCCGGGGAAGAGGAGCCGGGCGGCCAGGGCACTGAGCACGGCCAGGGCGGGGGTGGGCACATCGCCCCGCAGGTCTCGGACGGCGTCGAGGGCGAGGACGGTGAACAGCGCGGTCAGCGCGAAGTCCAGGCCGGTGACGCTGCCGGGGATGACGGAGCCGAGCAGCGCGCCGACGGTGGAACTGCCCGCCCAGTACAGGTGCAGGAAGAACTGCAGCCACAGGATGCGGCGACCGGTCCAGGTGCGGGCCCGCTCGCCGGTGGTCAGCGCGTACACCTCGTCGCACATCGTGTAGGCGCTGTACGCCTTGCCGAGGCGGCCGCTCACGCGGTGCAGGGGGAAGGACAGCGTGTAGAAGACGTGCCGGACGTTCACCAGCGACGCGGAGACCGCGATCGTCGCCAGCGGGGCGGAGGCGGTGACCAGGCCGATGAGCAGGAACTCGAACGATCCGCCGAAGACGAGCGCCGCGGACAGCCCGGCCCACCACCACTCCAGTCCCGATTGCGTCGCCAACGCCCCGAAGGCGAGACCGAGCGGCAGGAATCCCAGCCCCACGCCGGCGGAGTCCTTCAACGCCGCGCGCACCTCGGACCGGGTCGTGTGCGGCAAGGCAGGGGAGGGCCGGGACCTGTCCTCGGTGACGACGGGCGGTATGTCCATGTGTGAAATTTTAGGGCGGATCGCGCCTCACATGGTTGCCGATTCCGGCCCTACGATCGACTCGTGAGCAATGAAATCACCCTCGATGCCGTGGATCGCGACATTCTGTTTCACCTGCGTCAAGACGGTCGGCTGACCAACGTCGAGCTGGCCAAGCGAGTCGGCCTGACCCCGCCGCCCTGCCTGCGCCGGGTCAAGCGACTGGAAGAGGCCGGCGTCATCACCGGGTACCGGGCCGTCATCAACCCCCAGGCCCTGGGCCGCGGCCTGGAGGTCTTCATCGACGTCGAGATCTACGCCCAGGACCGCAAGAGCTTCCAGGACTTCGAGGACACCGTGGCCTCTTTCGAGGAGGTCGTCGAGTTCCGCCGCATGTACGGCCGGCCCGACTACTTCGTCCGCGTCGCGGTCGCCGACCACGCCGCCTACGAGAAGTTCCTCACCGAGAAGCTCAGCGGCCTGCCCGCCGTCCTGCGCCTCGAATCCCACCTGACCATGAAGAAGATCAAGGCCACCGAGTAGGGCGACGTGAAAGGGGGCACCCCTCCACGCGGCCGTCTCCGCGCCCGGCTCTTTCGCCTTCGCGGAGGAGTGGGCCGTCCGCGGTGTCCGTGCCGTGCGCTGCTGCGGCAGGACGCCGGGGCCGGGTCCAAGGCCGGTGCGGGAACTGGGAGAATGGGCCGGTGTCCTCGCTGCCCGGCTTCGGGGCGAGGACGGCCAACACCTTCGATCGGCGGCGTCGGCGGACCGACAAGAGGGGACTTGCGATGGCCGTGACCACGCCCGCGGGCGCGGGCGACCCCGGGCTGTTCACGCCCGGCTCGGTGACCTGGCAGCTGCACGGCGACCCCATGATGTGGGTCGCGGGGGTGCGGGCGCTGTATCTTCAGGCGCTGCATCCGCGGGCGGTACGGGGGGTGACGCAGAACTCCGACTTCCGGCGGGACGCCTGGGGGCGGCTGCGGCGGACCGCCGACTTCGTCGGGACGACGACGTACGGCACCACCGAGGCCGCCGAGCGGGCCGGGGCCCGGGTGCGCGGGATACACGCCAGGCTGACGGCGACCGACCCGGACACCGGCGAACGCTACGGCCTCGACGAACCCGCGCTGCTGCTGTGGGTGCACTGCGCCGAGATCGACTCCTATCTGCACGTCCTGCGCCGCTCGGGCTTCCCGCTCACCGACGCCCAGGCCGACCGGTACGTGGCCGAACACCGGGCCGGCGCCCGGCTGGTGGGGCTCGACCCGGGTACCGTACCGGCGAGCCGCGCCGAACTGGCCGCCTACTTCGAGAAGGTACGGCCGGAACTCGCCGCCGGCCCCGAAGCCCGCGAGGTGGACGACTTCCTGCGCCGCCCGCCGGCCCACCCGCTCCTGATCCCGGCGCGCGAGGTGCTGTGGCGGTGGGTGGCACGCCTGGCGTACGCCTCCCTGCCCGCGTACGCCCACGAGCTGTACGGCAGACCCGCCCCCGCGCCCGCCGCCGTCACCCGGCAACTGCGCGCGACCGGCACCGTGCTGCGGGCGATACCCGACCGGGTGCGCTGGCAGCTCCCGCCGAAGCACATCCTGCGCGCCATGGCCCGCCTCGGCCCCGACGCGCGTCCGGCCCCGGAGAAGATCCGGCCGTGACCGGCCGCCGGCTCCACTGACTCCCGAGCCGAGCCGGACCGGGCCCGGTTCCGGAACCCGGGAAGGTCCGGCCGTGATCCGCCGTCGACATCCGGGCCGGGCCGGCTCGTCTCCGGCCCGGACACCGGGGACGGGCCGGTCGTGCTCCGCCGCCGCGATCCGGGCCGGGGCCGGCTCTGGCCGCCGTGGATCGGCGCGTGCTACGAAGGACCATGTCCGCGAACGAGCCGACCCGCGCGTATGACGCCGTGATCGTCGGCGGTGGCCACAACGGCCTGGTCGCCGCCGCCTACCTGGCCCGGGCCGGCCGCTCCGTGCTGGTGCTGGAACGGCTGGACCACACCGGCGGCGCCGCCGTCTCCACCCGCCCGTTCGCCGGCGTCGACGCCCGCCTGTCCCGGTACTCCTACCTGGTCAGTCTGTTGCCCCGGAAGATCGTGCGCGATCTCGGCCTGGACTTCCGTATCCGCCCGCGCACCATCTCCTCGTACACCCCGGCGGAGCGGGCGGGCCGGCCCACGGGCCTCCTGGTCGGCGGGGGCGAGCAGCGCACCCGGGAGGCGTTCGCCCGGCTGACCGGCGGCGACCGCGAGTACACCGCCTGGCGGCGCTTCTACGGCATGACGGGCCACGTCGCCCGGCGGGTCTTCCCCACGCTCACCGAACCACTGCCCGGCCGGGAGGAGTTGCGCCGCCGCATCGACGACGAGGCCGCGTGGCGGGCCCTGTTCGAGGAGCCGGTCGGCGTCGCCATCGAGGAGACGTTCGCCGACGACCTGGTCCGCGGCATCGTCCTCACCGACGCGCTCATCGGCACCTTCGCCGACGCCCACGACCCCACCCTGGTCCAGAACCGCTGCTTCCTCTACCACGTCATCGGCGGCGGCACCGGCGCCTGGGACGTGCCCGTCGGCGGCATGGGCGCGCTGACCGACGCGCTGGCCGCGGCGGCCCGCTCGGCGGGGGCGCGCATCGCCACCGGGCACGAGGCGGTCCGGATCGACACCGACGGACACACCGCCGAGATCACCTACCGCACGGCCGACGGCGAGGGCACCGCCGCCGCCCGGTACGCCCTGGTGGGCGCCTCCCCGCACGAACTGGCCGCGCTCACCGGCGACCCGGCGCCCGAGCCCGCCGAAGGAGCCCAGTTCAAGGTGAACATGCTGCTCACCCGGCTGCCCCGGCTGCGCGACCCCGGCACCGACCCCCGCGAGGCGTTCGCCGGCACCTTCCACATCGCCGAGGGCTACCGGCAACTGGCCACCGCCCACGCCGAGGCCGCCGCCGGACGGCTCCCGGTCACCCCGCCGTCGGAGATCTACTGCCACTCCCTGACCGACCCCACCATCCTCGGCCCCCGCCTCGCCGAGCGCGGCTGCCACACGCTCACCCTGTTCGGCCTGCACACCCCGGCCCGGCTCTTCGACCGGGACAACGACGCCGTACGCGAGGAACTGCTGACGGCCACCCTCGCCCAGCTCGACGCCCATCTCGCCGAGCCGCTCGCCGACTGCCTGGCCACCGACGCCGACGGCCGCCCCTGCGTCGAGGCGAAGACCCCGCTGGACCTGGAACGCGACCTCCGGCTGCCCGGCGGCCACATCTTCCACCGGGCCCTGTCCTGGCCCTACGCCGAGGCGGGCGGCGGCCGTTGGGGCGTGGAGACCCGGCACGCCAACGTCCTGCTGTGCGGGGCGGGCGCGGTGCGCGGCGGCGGGGTGAGCGGGGTGCCGGGGCACAACGCGGCGATGGCGGTGCTGGAACGGGACCGCCCCACCCTGCTCAGTCGGCCGACTCCTGCCAGCCCACCGCCGTGATCCGCCCCGCGTCCGCGGGGCGCGCCCCGTCGAACAGCACCGCCCCGCCCGCCTCGACGCGCAGCGCGTCCACGTACGCGCCCCGGCCGACGTACCGCGCGTCGGTGCCGTACCGCCACCGCAGCCCCAGGCGCGGGCCGGCCGGCAGCCGGGCCGTCACCCGGTGCCAGACACGGCCCGACCAGCCGGAGACCGCGCCCGCCGGGTGGTCCTCGGGCCCGGTGCCGGGCCGGGTGGTGGTGAAGGGGACCGGTTGCCAGGTGATGCCGCCGTCCGTGGTGGACTCCAACACCACCTGATCGGTGCCGGGTTCGGTGTCCCACCACAGGGCGCAGCGCAGCCGGGCCGCGCCCGGGGAGGTGTCCAGCGCGGGGAGCGTGAGCGTGGCGGCCGTGGCGTTCGCCATGCCCGAGAACCAGGCCGTACGGCCCCGTGCCGGGCGGACCGGCACCGCGCGGGCGAACCGGTTGCCGGCCGCCACCCGGGGCGCGGAACCGGAGCGCCAGGTGCGCACCGGGTGCACGGAGTTGCCGAGCACCACCAGGAAGGAGTCGGTCGTGGGGTCCAGCACCAGCGAGGTGCCGGTGAAGCCGGTGTGGCCGGCCGTGCGCGGGGTGGCCATCGCCCCCATGTACCAGTGCTGGTACAGCTCGAAGCCGAGGCCGTGCGCGTCGCCGGGGAAGGCCGTGTTGAAGTCGGTGAACATCAGGTCCACCGACTCCGGCCGCAGGATCCGGCTTCGGCCGTAGCGGCCGCCGTTGAGGAGCGTCCGGCCGAGGACCGCGAGGTCCCAGGCGCGGGAGAACACCCCGGCGTGGCCGGCGACACCACCCAGGCCGTAGGCGTTCTCGTCGTGCACCTCCCCCCACACCAGTCCCCGGTCCAGTCCGGACCAGGGCTTGCGGGCGTCCTCGGTGGCCGCGATCCACGGCTTCCAGGAGGCGGGCGGGCGGTAGCGGGTACCGTCCAGGCCGAGCGGACCGGTGATCTCCTCGCGCAGCAGCGCGTCCAGCGGGCGGCCGGTGACCGTCTCCAGGACCAGCCCCAGCGTGATCATGTTCAGGTCCGAGTACAGGTAGGCGGAGCCCGGCGGGGTGAGGGGTGCCTCGTCCCAGATGAGCCGGAGTCTCTCGTCGTGGGCCGGCGCCGAGTACAGCGGCAGCCAGGCCCGCAAGCCCGAGGTATGGGTAAGGAGTTGACGGACCGTCACCCGCTGTTTGCCCGCGCGGCCGAAGTCGGGCAGATACGAGGCGACCGCGCCCTCCAGGTCCAGCGCGCCCCGCTCGATCTGCTGCACGGTGAGCAGCGAGGTGAACAGCTTGGAGACCGAGGCCAGGTCGAACACGGTGTCCCGGGTCATCGGGAGCTGCCGGTCGGGCGGCAACTCGACACCGGTGTCGGTCTTCTCGTCGTACCCCGAGTAGCGCACCGCCATGCCGATCGGCTCGTGCAGGGCCACCGTGCCGCCCCGCCCGGCGAGCAGGACGGCGCCCGCGTACCACGGGTGCCGGGGGGAGGGGGCGAGGAACGCCTCCGCGTCCGTGACGAGTCGCCGCAGCTGCGCGGGGAGCAGTCCCGCGCGTTCGGGGGAGCCGTACCGCAGGGTGGTGCGGCGGCCGGACGCGGCGGGCGCGGCGGTGGCCGGGCCCGCCGGGAACGCGCCGAGGGCCAGGGCGCCGCCCGCGGCCAGGGAACCCACGACGAGCCGCCGACGGGTCGGCCCGCCCGCTCTACCGCCTGCCAGGTCGTCCGTCATCGTCCGCGGCCTCCCGCCTGAAAGTATCTTTCCGGACCCGTCCCGCACCGTGAAACTTTCCTGTCAGGCGAGCACTGTGTCAACGGGGCGCGAGGCCCTCCGGGGAAACCGACGGGATGCCGGAAGGGCTGTGCCGTCCACCGCACCGGACGTTCCGCACTCCCGGGTGCTTGACCCGCCCCGGGTGGCGTACCGAGGATCCTGAGGCATGACGCAGGGACAGGGCGGCACCGTCGACGGAGTGCTGCGGCGCAGCGCCCGGCGCACCCCGGCACGCATCGCCGTCGAGTACGGCGACCGGGTGTGGACGTACGAGGAACTGGACGACGCCGTCTCCCGCGCGGCCTCGCTGCTGCGCGCCGAGGGCTGCACGCCCGGCGACCGGGTCGCCGCCTACGGCCACAACTCCGACGCCTATCTGATCGCCTTCCTCGCCTGCGCCCGCGCGGGCCTGGTCCATGTGCCGGTCAACCACGGCCTCACCGGCGACGACCTGGCCTATGTGCTCGGCCAGTCCGGCAGCGCGCTCGTCCTCGCCGACCCCGGCCTCGCCGGGCGGCTGCCGGAGGGGACGCGGACGCTGCCGCTGCGCGACACCGGCGACTCGCTGCTCGCCCGGCTCCCCGGATCACCGCCGTACGACGGCCCCGAACCGGGCGCCGAGGACCTGGTGCAGCTGCTGTACACCTCCGGTACCACCGCCCTGCCCAAGGGCGCGATGATGACCCACCGCGCCCTGGTGCACGCCTACTTGAGCGCCATCACGGCCCTCGACCTCCGTGCCGGCGACCGGCCCGCGCACGCGCTGCCGCTGTACCACTCGGCGCAGACCCATGTGTTCCTGCTGCCGTACCTGGCGGTCGGCGCGACGAACCTCATCCTGGACGCGCCCGACGGGGACCGGCTGTTCGACCTGATCGAAAACGGGCGCGTGGACAGCCTGTTCGCCCCGCCGACGGTCTGGATCGCCCTCGCCGGCCGCCCGGACTTCGCCACCCGGGACCTGTCCGGGCTGCGCAAGGCCTACTACGGCGCGTCGGCCATGCCCGTCCCGGTGCTGCGGCGCCTGCGCGAACGCCTGCCGGGGCTCGCCTTCTACAACTGCTTCGGCCAGAGCGAGATCGGCCCGCTGGCCACCGTCCTCGGCCCGGACGAGCACGACGCGCGGCCGGACTCCTGCGGGCGTCCCGTCCTGTTCGTCGAGGCGCGGGTGGTCGACGCGGACGGCGAGGACGTCCCCGTCGGGGTGCCGGGCGAAATCGTCTACCGCTCCCCGCAGTTGTGCGAGGGCTACTGGGACCGGCCCGACGAGAGTGCCGAGGCCTTCCGGGGCGGCTGGTTCCACTCCGGGGACCTCGCGGTGCGGGACGCCGAGGGCTTCCTCACCATCGTGGACCGGGTGAAGGACGTCATCAACTCGGGTGGCGTACTGGTGGCTTCACGCCAGGTGGAGGACGTGCTGTACACCCACGAGGCGGTCGCCGAGGCTGCCGTGATCGGCCTGCCCGACGAACGGTGGATCGAGGCCGTCACCGCGGTCGTCGTCCCGCGCGGCGAGGTGACGGAGGCTCAGCTCATCGCCCATGTGAAGGACCGGATCGCCCCGTTCAAGGCGCCCAAACGGGTGCTGTTCGTCCCCGAGCTGCCACGCAACGCCAGCGGCAAGATCCTCAAACGCGAACTACGCGACCGCTTCCGCGACTGAGGATGTCCGCGCGGTGCGGGTCGCGGTGGCACGGACTCGGCCGGCCGGGTGTGACGGGGCTGGTCGCCCTGGTGGCCGTGATCGCGCCGGCCCGGTACCCGACCAGTCCGCGCCCGCCGGTCGCGCCGGTGGGGGGAAGCGCCGGCGCCGGGCCGGGTGCCGTGACGTGCGGCCGGCCGGGCCCGCCGTCGGGGCGAACCGGCTACCCGTCGCCCCGGGGCCGTAGGTCCACGATCCGGCGGATCTTGCCCACCGACCGTTCCAGCGACTCCGGTTCCACGATCTCCACGTCGACCGACACCCCGATGCCGTCCCTGACCGCCGCGGCGATGGACCGGGCCGCCGCCTCCCGCACCCGCGGCGGCGCGTCCGGGCGTGCCTCGGCCCGGACGGTCAGCGCGTCGAGGCGGCCCCGGCGGGTCAGGCGCAGCTGGAAGTGCGGCGCCACCCCGGGCGTACGCAGCACGATCTCCTCGATCTGGGCCGGGAAGAGGTTCACCCCGCGCAGGATCACCATGTCGTCGCTGCGTCCGGTGATCTTCTCCATCCGCCGGAACACCCGGGCCGTACCGGGCAGCAGCCGGGTCAGGTCCCGCGTCCGGTACCGCACGACCGGCATGGCCTCCTTGGTCAGCGAGGTGAACACCAGCTCGCCCCGCTCGCCCTCCGGCAGCACCTCGCCCGTGACCGGGTCCACGATCTCCGGGTAGAAGTGGTCCTCCCACACATGGAGCCCGTCCTTGGTCTCCACGCACTCCTGGGCGACGCCGGGACCGATCACCTCGGACAGTCCGTAGATGTCGACGGCGTCGATCGCGAACCGCTCCTCGATCTCCCGCCGCATCGGCTCGGTCCACGGCTCGGCCCCGAAGACACCCACCCGCAGGGAGGTGCAGCGCGGGTCCACGCCCTGCCGCTCGAACTCGTCCAGCAGCGTGAGCATGTAGGAGGGGGTCACCATGATGACGGACGGTTCCAGGTCCAGGATCAGCCGCACCTGCCGGGTCGTCATGCCGCCGGACGCGGGAACGACCGTGCAGCCCAGGCGCTCGGCACCATAATGGGCGCCCAGACCACCGGTGAACAGCCCATAGCCGTAGGCCACATGGACGACATCCCCGGGCCGGCCGCCCGCCGCCCGGAGGGACCGGGCCACCAGGTCGGCCCACAGGGAGAGGTCACGGTCGGTGTAGGCGATCACCGTGGGCTGTCCCGTGGTGCCGCTGGAGGCGTGCAGCCGGCGGATCCGCTCCCGGGGGACGGCGAACATGCCGTACGGGTGGTTCGCCCGGAGGTCGGCCTTCGTCGTGAAGGGGAAGCGGGCCAGGTCGGCGAGCGTACGGCAGTCCTCCGGGCGAACGCCGGCCTTGTCGAAGGACTCCCGGTAGAAGGGCACGTGCTCGTACGCGTGCCGCAGCGAGGCACGCAGCCGCTCCAGCTGGAGTGCCCGCAACTCCTCGGCCCCGAGCCGTTCGCCCGCGTCCAGCAGATCCGCCGCATCCGTCATCGGAACGTCTCCCTGACAAGCCACATATTCCGGACGACCGTCCATTCGGTCGTTGTCGCTGTGGCAAGTAATTCAGGCCACTCGGCTTCCGGGCAAGGGGTCTGCGGAATTCTCCCGGCGGCGGACGGACGCCGGGCGGCCCCGCTCGCACCGGACGCCCCCGACCGGGCCGGACGCGCCGGCACCACCCGGGCGCCCCGCCCGCTCGGCCGCCCGCCCGCTCGGCGGGGCCCTGCGCGGCGAACCCGCCCCGGCATCCCCGTGCGGCCGGAGGACCCCGGCTCCGCCGCGCAGGGCGGGGGCTGGACACTCGCCGGGTGCTCTGCGCCGATCCCCTCGGCGCCTCCGGCGTGATCCGCTGCGAAAGATCGCCCCCGTGTGCCCTGTCCGCCGTAGCGACCGGTCGCTAGGCTGACCCGCGGACGACGAACCGGGAGGAGCACGGACGTGGCCGAGAGCACCACCCAGCACAAGCCGCTCACGGGCTGGGACAAGCCGGAGCTGGACCTCAGCAAGGCCGAGTGGCAGTCCAGCAGCCGAGGGCTGGGCGATGTCCAGATCGCCTTCGTCGAGGGCTTCATCGCGATGCGCAACAGCGGCCGGCCGGAGAGCCCGTCCCTGATCTTCACCCCCGCGGAATGGGGCGCCTTCGTCTCCGGCGCGCGCGAAGGCGAGTTCGATCTCACCTGAACCGGGGGTGTCACACCCGGATTTCCGGACACGCGAGCGGCAGCGCCCCGCCGGGGGCCGGACCTGAGCCAGGCTGGCCCCAGCAAGGGGAAGGTCGTGTTCCGGAGGTGAGAAGGATGAACGCTGCGCCGGTCATCGCCGCGGTCGACGGTTCCTCGGACAGTCTGCGCGCCCTGGACTGGGCCCTGGACGCCGCCCGCCGCCGCGCGGCCCCGCTGCGCGTGGTGCACGTACGGCAGTACGCCGCCTGGGGCCAGGCCGGCGTACTGGTCGCCGGACCGCCCGACACCGAGGACGACCCGGTGCTCGACGAGGTGCGCACCCGGCTCGGGGACCACGCCGGGCGACCGGCCGTGGAGTACGTGGCCCTGGAGGGCGTACCCGGCGCCGTCCTGCCCGAACTCGGCGACGACGCCCAACTGCTGGTGCTCGGCTCCCGGGGCCGCGGCGGCTTCGCCAGCCTGCTGCTCGGCTCCAACGGCCTCGCCGCCGCCCGGGACGCCCGGTGCCCCGTGGTCGTCGTCCCCCCGCCCGGCCGCGAGGTACACGGGGAGGGCCCCGCCGGACCCGGGCCCCGGGTCGTCGTCGGACTGCACGCCGACAGCCCCGACGAAGACGTCCTCGCCTTCGCCTTCGCCGAGGCCGCCCTGCGCCACGCCCGGCTCCAGGTGATCGCAGCCTACCCGTGGCCGGTGCAGATCTGGACCGCGCCCGGCCAGCCGACGCCGCCCCTGGTCGACCAGGACGCCGTGGCGGACGAGACCCGCACCCTCGCCGACGGCTTCCTCGCCCCGCACCGCGAGCGCCACCCCGACGTCCGCGCCGCCACCGAGGCGCTGCCCGGCGACGCGGCCGGCCACCTGGTCGCCGCCTCCCGGGACGCCGACCTCGTGGTCGTCGGCCGGCACCGGCGGCGGCTCCTCGCCCCGGCCCGCATGATGGGCTCGGTCACCCAGGCCGTACTGCTGCACGCGGCGAGCCCCGTCGCGGTGGTACCGCCGGCCCCGCACAAGGAATGAGGCCGGGGGCGGCGCCCTAGCAGACCGCACCGCGCTCCGCAATCCCCCCGGAGCCGACCGGCGCCCCGCCGGCTGTGGGGCGCGACACCATGGTGCCCGGACACACCCGAACCTACGGTTCCGCCACCCCCGCCGCTCCGGCGCCACCCGCGCCGGAGCGGCCGGGACCCGTGTGTCCACCGAAGGAGCCGCCATGCCCCTGCCCCCGCTGCCCGGGGCCCCCACCGCGCGTCCCCGCGCCCGGCTGCTGCCCCGCCTCCTGCCCCGCCTGCTCGCCGTCCTCGCCGTCGTCCTCGGCACCGCGCTCGCCGCCCCAGCACCCCAGGCCCGCGCAGCCGTCACCCTCACCAAGGTGAGCGGCTTCGGGTCCAACCCGGGCGCCCTCACCATGTACGTGTACCGGCCCGCCACCCTGCCGGCCCGCCCCGCGGTGGTGGTGGCCCTGCACGGCTGCACCCAGAACGCCCAGGGCTACGCCGACAACTCCGGGCTGCCCCGGCTCGCCGACCAGGACGGCTTCCTGCTGGTGCTCGCCGAGACCGGCACCGCCAACAACCTCAACAAGTGCTTCAACTGGTTCCAGCCGGGCGACAACCGGCGCGGCCAGGGCGAGGCCCTGTCCATCCGGCAGATGGTGAGCCACGCCGTCACCGCCTACGGCGCCGATCCGGGCCGCGTCCATGTCACCGGCCTGTCCGCCGGCGGCGCGATGACCGCGGTCATGCTCGCCACCTATCCCGACGTCTTCTCCGCGGGCGCGGTCGTCGCCGGCCTGCCCTACGACTGCGCCCGGGACAGCGGCCCCTACCTCTGCATGAACCCCGGTGCCGACCGGAGCCCCGCCGACTGGGCCCAGCGGGTGCGCGACGCCTACCCGTCGTACACCGGGCCCTGGCCGCGCGTGGCCATCTGGTACGGCGACCAGGACACCACCGTCGTACCGCGCAACGCCGGTGAACTGCGCGACCAGTGGACGGCCCTGCACGGCCTGGCCCAGACGCCCACCCGGACCACGGTCATCGGGCCGGACGCCACCCGGCAGGACCAGTACCTGGCCGCCGACGGCACCGTGGCCGTCGAGGTCGACCGGGTCCCCGGCATCGGCCACGGCACCCCGGTCGACCCCGGCACCGGCGCCGAGCAGTGCGGCAGCACCGGCGCGCCGTACTTCCTGGACTCCATCTGCTCCAGCCGCTGGATCGCCCGGTTCTTCGGCCTGGACACCACCGGCCCCGGCGATCCCGGCCCGGGTGACCCGGATCCGGGCGACCCCGGCCCCGCCGCCTGCTGGACGGCGAGCAACTACGCCCACGTCCAGGCGGGACGGGCCACCACCGGCGGCGGC
Source organism: Streptomyces nogalater (assembly GCF_039532885.1). Classification (NCBI taxonomy): domain Bacteria; kingdom Bacillati; phylum Actinomycetota; class Actinomycetes; order Kitasatosporales; family Streptomycetaceae; genus Streptomyces; species Streptomyces nogalater. Next base: position 129,693 of record NZ_BAAASM010000075.1, read on the forward strand.
TACACCTACGCCGTCGGCTCCGGCCAGACCATGGGCCTGTACAACACGTTCGTCACCCACACCCTGAAGGAGTCACCCACGGGCTACTTCACCCTCGCCGACACCGGCTGCCCCTGACCGCAGTCAGCGGCCACACCACGCCGCCATGGTGGCCGGCACCGCCGAACGGGCCGTCATCATGGCGGCCCCACACATGTCCGCAGCCCCCACACCACCCCTAGCCTCCAGCGCGTCCCCAACCCGCCGGAGGAGCCGTATGGTCCCGCACCGCACACAACACCGCGCCCGGCCCGGCACGCTCGGCGCCCTGTCGCTCGCCGCCGTCTGCGCGCTCCTGACCACCCCGGTCACCCCGGCCGGCGCCACGACCGCCGCCCCCGGGAACCCGGACGCACACTGCGCCGGACGCGCCCTGCCGCGCGTACCCGGTGCCGCCCGCCAGCGGGCCGACTGCCTGGACGAACTGACCACCGCCAAGACCGTCGCCTCCGGGCACACCGACCCGGCCGACTACGCGGGCCTCACACCCAAGGACCTGCCCACGCCCACGGGCGTCCCCGGCATCCAGATCGACGGCTACTTCCCGGACACCTCCACCACCAACACCAACCACGGCTGGCACCACGACTCCCAGTTCGTGATCCGGCTGCCCGACCGCTGGAACGGCGGCCTGGTGGTCGCGGGCACCCCCGGCAACCGCGAGCAGTACGCGGGCGACCGGGTCATCGCCGACTGGGTCCTCGCCCGCGGCTACGCCTACGCCGCCACCGACAAGGGCAACACCGGCACGGCCTTCTTCCGCGACGGCCGCCGGCCCGGCGACGCCGTCGCCGAATGGAACACCCGCCTCACCCAGCTGACCCGCGCCGCCCGCACCGTCGTCACCCGGCACTACCACCGGCCCCCGGCCCGCACCCTCGCCACCGGCCTGTCCAACGGCGGCTACCTGGTGCGCTGGCAGCTGGAGCACCACCCGGAGCTGTACGACGGCGGAGTCGACTGGGAGGGCACCCTCTGGCGCGCCGACGGCCCCAACCCGCTCACCTTCCTGCCGGCCGCCCTGCGCCACTACCCCGGCCACGCCGCCGGCGGCCCGAAGGCACCCGAGGCCACGGCGGCGATGCACCGGGCCGGCTACCCGGCCGGCTCTCAGTTCCTGTGGCCGTACCACCACCAGGCCTACTGGGACCTCACCCAGCGCCTCTACCGCGAGGAACTCGACCCCGGCTACGACGGCGCCACCGAGGCGGGCACCCCGTACTGCGCCTCCGGCACCCCCGGCTGCGACGCCGACTACGCCTACCGGACCCGCCCCGCCGCCCGCCGGGCGGTCGACCGCATCGCCCTGACCGGCCGCATCGGCAAACCCCTGATCACCCTCCACGGCACCCTCGACGTGCTGCTCCCCATCAGCCAGGACTCCGACGTCTACGCCCGCATGGTCCACGCGGCCGGCCGCGGCTCCCTGCTGCGCTACTACCGCATCGAGGACGGCACCCACACCGACGCCCTGGCCGACACCTTCCCGGACCGGCTGCGCCCGATGGTGCCCTGCCACCGCGCCGCCTTCACCGCCCTGGAACGCTGGATCGCCGGAACGGCCCGCCCCCCGGCGGACCGCACGGTCGCCCGCCCGGCCGGCGCGGACCCCGCCACCCTGCTCACCAGCTGCCCGCTGCGCTAGCCGGTACCCCCGGGCGCCCACAGGTCACCCGGCGCAGCACGGGCACGTACCATGGCCGCATGTCGTTCCTCCGCCGCCGCAGCGCGACCCCCGCCGGACCCGACTTCGACGTGCTGGCCATGGACCCGGGCGACTGGCCGGGCAATCTCGGCGCGGGCCTGCTGCCCGCCCCCGACGGCACCTGTCAGGGTGTCTTCCTGCGCTACGACCTGTTCGGCGGACGCGGCCCCGCCATGATCATCGGCAATCTCCCCGAGGGCTCCCCGGCCCGTGACGTCGCCGAGGGCGAGATCCCCTTCGAGGTGGGCCAGCTGCTGCTGGCGCTGGAGAACGACGAGGAGGTCACCGTCGTCGGCACCGAGGACACCCCGGTGCTCCAGGGCGACAACCTCCTCATCGTGCGGCGGCTGAAGCTCTCCGAGAGCCGGATCTCCTGCGTCCAGTTCGACCGCAGCGACGGCGTCCTGGTGACCATCGCCGCCTGGGACCGGCCCATCACCGACGACCTGTACGCCCTGCTGAAGCCGCTCCCGGCGGAACTGTTCCAGCAGGGCTGAGACCTCACCGGCCGGCCGCGTCCTCGACCGTCACGTCCGCGGCCCGGACGAACGCGACCCGGTGGCCGTACTGGATCTCGTAGTACCGGTCCTCGCCCACCACCACCCGGTGCGCGCCGGGGGTGAAGGTGACGGCGTAGTAGTACTCGCCCGGCACCTGGTCACCGACCACGTACCGCTGCCCGGCCGGGATCGTGTAGGGCAGCGGCACCACCGACTGGGCGGGGACGTCCGCCGGATAGGCCGCCTTCTCCGGGTAGGCACGGCCGTACACCGGGACGCTCGCCAGGCCCTCGCGCGGGGTCACCACCAGGCCCCTCGCGGGCACCGCCGTCCGCTGTCCGGCCGGGTCGCGGAACCAGGCCCGCTGCCCGAGGTACCAGATGGCCGTCCAGTCGCCCCAGCGGCCGGCCACCGCGTACTGCTGGCCGGTGGAGACCCGCGAGGACAGATCGTTCACCCCGTCGGTCGGGTCCGTCCGCAGCCCGATGTCCCTGACCAGCGGCGCGTTCTCGTCGTGGTCCGTGTACAGCCGCACCTCGCCGGAGCCGTGCGCCGGGCACGGCTCGCCCTTGGTGGTGCAGCCGGTGTACACGGGCCGGTTCGCCTCGTAGTCCGGCAGCACCGTGAGCACGCCCGAGTGCGGCCCGGCCGTGCCCCGCAGCGGCCGGCCCAGCAGCCGGAAGTAGTGCCGCCAGTCCCAGTACGGGCCGGGGTCCGTGTGCATTCCGGGGATCGTGGAGGCGGTCGGCCCGGGCACGTTGTCGTGGCCCAGGATGTGCTGCCGGTCCAGCGGGATGCCGTACGCCCTGGCCAGGTACCGCACCAGCCGCGCCGAGGAACGGTACATGGCCTCCGTGTACCAGGTGTCCGGGGCGGCGAGGAAACCCTCGTGCTCGATGCCGATCGACCGGGCGTTGACATCCCAGTTGCCCGCGTGCCAGGCCACGTCCTTCGCCTTCACATGCTGGGCGATCAACCCATCGGTCGAGCGAATGGTGTAGTTCCACGACACATAGGTGGGGTCCTGGATCAGGTTCATGACCCCTTCCCAGGATCCCTCCGTGTCATGGATGACGATGTACTTGATCCGCTGGGAGGCCGGGCGGTCGCCCAGGTCGTGATTGCCGTAGTCGTGGTCCCCGAACTCCTCGTACGGCGCCGGGACCGAGGTGCACGAGACCGACCGGGGGCACTCGGTGCCGTCCGCCGGCAGCGTGCGCAGGCCCGCCCGCCGCAGCCGGCCGGTGTCGGGGGCCGGCCCGGGCCGGGCGGCCAGGGTCACCAGCTGGCCGTCGTCCGTGACCCGCTGCTCGCCGGTGCGCAGCACGTCGTACACGTCGTCGGCGTACGCGGCGGCGGTCGCCGTGTCGTCGGCGCCGGAGAACCGGGCCACCGCGCCGTACCAGTCGGCGGGATCGGCGCTCGCCGGCCCGCCCAGCTCCTTCTGCGCGGCGGCGAGCAGCGCGGCACCGCCGGCCACGTTCGCCACCGGGTCCGAACGCAGCCGCGCGGCCGGGATACCGGTCAGCTCCGCGGCCTCCGGCAGCGTCCGCAGCCGGGCCGGGACCGCCGCGGGCGCCGGAGTCCCGGCCGTGGGGCGCGGTGCCGGGGGCCGCAGTGCGGCACGGGCGGTGTCGCCGCGGGGATCCTCCGCCGCCCCGGCGAAGTGTTCCGCCATGGGATGCCCGGCGGTGGCGAGCGCGGTACGCGCGTCGGTCAGGTGCATCGGGCCGTAGCCGCCCGTCACGCTCGGCGCGCCACCGTGGCTGTCCCAGCGGGACTGGAGGTAGGAGACGGCCAGCAGCACGCTCTGCGGCACGTGGTAGTCGGCCGCCGCGGTGGCGAACGCCTGTTGCAGACGGTGCGCGGAGGGGCCCGGGGCGGGATGGGCGGGGGCCGCGCCGAGCAGGGACAGCAGCAGGGCCGCGGAGGCGAGCGGGACGGCGGCCCGCGGCGGGCGTCCGGGGCCGGCCGGGGCCGGGGGAGCGGTGGCGGGTCCTCGCAAGGCGGCCTCCAGTGAAGGACGGGGCGTGCGGCGCCGGGTGGGTCAGTCGTACCGGTTCGCCGACGACCCGTCAATGTCGCCGGCCGACAGGCGACTTCCCACGTCACGGAGGGAACGGGTGATGCGTCAGGGAGGGGTCGGGCGACGCGTCCCCAAGGGGTCCGGGGGATTTTCGCGGCGGCGCTGCCCGGGCCTGCGAGGCGTCACCGGCGTACACCACCGGCCGCCGCCCGCCCGCCCCGGGCGAAGGGCCGCGGTGCGCCGCCGGACGCAGGACCGCGGCGCGCCGCCGCTGGGGGCGCACCGCGGGGCCGTCCTCCGTCCTCAGCGCGTGCCGACCGCCGCCCGCACCGCCCTGCGGACCAGCTGGCAGTCGTCGTGCAACCGCCGCAGCAGCAGCCGCTGTTCCTCGCCGGACTGCAGGGCGCCCGGCTGCGTCGCTCCCGGGGGTACGGGGGCCGCCTCCTGCATCGAACGCTGCACGGCCGTCTCGTACGTGCGGACCTCCCGGGTCAGCAGCAGCATCAGGTTCACCAGGAAGGCGTCCCGGGAGGCCGGGCCCGCCGACTGGGCGAGCTGGCTGATGTGCCGGCGGGCCACCGGAGCGGCGTCCCCGAGGACCAGCCACAGCGTCGCCAGGTCGTACCCCGGCAGATACCAGCCCGCGTGCTCCCAGTCCACCAGCACCGGACCGGCCGGGGACAGCAGGATGTTCGACAGCAGGGCGTCGCCGTGGCAGAACTGGAGCATGCCCTGCCGGCCCACCTCGTGGGCGATGCCGTGCAGCAGCTTCTGCAGGTCGCCGAGGTCCCGGTCGGTGAGCAGGCCCAGCTCGTGGAACCGGGAGATGCGGGCCGCGTAGTCCAGCGGCATGTCGAAGGTGCCCGCCGGGGGACGCCAGGCGTTCAGCCGGCAGATGGCGCCGAGCGCGGCCCGGATGTCCGCGCGCGGAGGTGCCTCCATCGGGTGCCGCTGGAACGCCACCGGGCGGCCCGGCAGCCGTTCGATCACCAGCGTGCAGTTGTCCGGGTCCGCCGCGATCAGCCTCGGCACCCGCACCGGCGGCCGGTGCCGGACGAACGAGCGGTATGCGGCTATTTCCTGCCGGCTCCGCTCCACCCACGCCGGCGAGTGGTCCAGCAGGCACTTGGCGACCGCCGTACCGCGTCCCGTCGTCCCGACCAGGAGGACCGACCGCCCGTTGCGCCGCAGCACCTGCACCGGTGCGAACTCGGGGCAGATCCGCTGCACCGAGGCGAGCGCGGTCCGCAGCTGCGCGCCCTGCGGGCCGGACAGGTCCAGCCGCCCGCTGAGCGGCTGGGCCCCGGGCCGGCCCGGTACCCGCCGTGGCCGGCCCACCCCCGGCACGGGGACGCCGGGACGCGCCACCGGGTCCAGGTACGGCCCGCCACCCGCAGGACGGGAGCGCAGCGGCCGGGCCGGGGCGGACACGGAGGACGATGCTGCGTACATGGGGAAGACAGATCCCTTCGTGTGCCTGCTGTGCCTGCCTGTACGTCCGCACTCCGAACCCGTGCTCGCGGGAGTGTGCCCCGTGAGCGTGGTTTCGGGAGCGTACGCCCACCCGACCCGGCCCTCCGGGCACACCCTGGGGAATGTGCCCGGCATGTGCGACCGGATGGCCGTCACCGGGAGGTGGCGGACCAGGTCGGGGTGGCGCTTTCCTACCTGACACCCGATGAGCGGTGGCACACCATCTGGCGCACCCTGGCGAACCGTGGCGAATAGTCGCCCGGCAACCCGCACCCGGCTACTGTCAACTCAGCCGAGAACCTGGGGGCTTGACGTGAGCGGACGACCCAACACCCGCCTTGCGGACCTGTTCGGCCTGGCCGGCTGGTCGAAGGGCGAACTCGCGAGACTGGTCAACCGGCAGGCGGCGGCCATGGGCCACCCCCAGCTGGCGACCGACACCTCCCGGGTGCGGCGGTGGATCGACATGGGAGAGATCCCGCGCGATCCCGTGCCGCGGATGCTGGCGGCCCTGTTCACCGAGCGTCTCGGCCGTGTCGTGACCATCGAGGACCTCGGTCTGGTACGGCAGGGGCGTGCGGGGAAACGACAGGGCGACGGGATCGAGGAACACCCCGACGGCCTGCCCTGGCCGCCCGAGCGGACCGCCGCGGTCCTCACCGAATTCACGGGAATGGACCTCATGCTCAACCGACGCGGCTTGGTGGGCGCGGGTGCCGCGCTCGCCACGGGATCCACACTCAGCGGTGCCATGTACGAATGGCTGCACACCGACCCGGCCCTGAGGGCCGATGCCCCTGTTCTCGACGACCCTTTGCACGCCGATCCGGCCGGCTTCGACCGGTACGAGGCCGCCCCTGTCGGATCCCAGGAGATCGAGGCGCTGGAGCACTCGGTCGGGGTGTTCCGCGCGTGGGACGCGGCCCGTGGCGGCGGGCTCCAGCGCAAGGCGGTGGTGGGCCAGCTCAACGAGGTGGGCGGCATGCTCGCCTACCACCATCCCCCCCACCTTCAGCGGCGCCTGTGGGGCGTCGCCGCCAACCTGGCCGTCCTCGCGGGCTGGATGTCGCACGACGTCGGCCTGGAACCCACGGCGCAGAAGTACTTCGTGATCGCCGCCCACGCCGCCCGGGAGGGCGGTGACCGGCCCCGGGCGGGGGAGGCGCTGTCCCGGGCGGCCCGGCAGATGGTGCACCTCGGCCGACCGGACGAGGCCCTGGACCTGATGAAGCTGGCCCAGTCCGGTGCCGGGGACCGTCTCCAGCCGCGTACGAAGGCGATGTTCCACACCATCGAGGCCTGGGCACAGGCGGCGATGGGCAAGGGGCAGGCGATGCGCCGCACGCTCGGCCGGGCGGAGGACCTGTTCGTCACCGACCGGCGGGACGCGGCGACACCGGACTGGATGCAGACCTTCAAGGACGAGGACCTGTACGGCATGCAGGCGCTCGCCTACCGCACCCTGGCGGAGTTCGACCCGAAGGCGGCCGGTCCCGCCCAGCACTACGCGCAGAAGGCCCTGGCCCTGCGGGTGGACGGACGGGAGCGGTCGAGGATCTTCGATCATCTGTCCATGGCGTCGGCCTGCTTCATCGCCGACGACCCCGAACAGGCCGACCGCTACGCGCGGCTGGCCCTGATGGCGATGGGCTCGAACTCCTCGCGTCGCACCTGGGACCGGCTGCGGGAGATGTACCGGCTGACCGCGCAGTACGCCGGCTATCCCAGGATCCAGGAGCTGCGCGAGGAGATCAGAGTCGCCCTGCCCAAGCAGCGGGCCAGGAAGGACGGTGCCGGCGCGCAGGTGTAGGGGACCTGCGCGCCGCCCGGTCCGACGGGCCGGTGACCGTCAGGGGGTGACCTTGGCGGCGAGCACGCACGCGTCGTCCTCGCGCCCGGGGTGGTCGAACTCCTCGACGACCGTGCGCACACAGTCCCGTGCGGTCTGCGCGGGGCCGAACCGGGGGGCGAGGCCGAGCAGCCGGTCCACGGTCGCGGTCCCGCCGTGTTCCGGCAGCAGTGCGCCGGTGTGCAGCAGGAGCAGGTCGCCCGGTCGCAGGGTGACGGCGGACTCCTCGTAACCGGCCGTGGAGGAGGCGCCGAGGGGGGTGCCGTCCGGTGCGTCCAGCAGGTGCCCCGTCCCGTCGCGGTACAGCAGCGGGGCGGGGTGTCCGGCGCGAGCCCACACAAGGGTGCGGGTCGTGGGCAGGTAGCGGCAGCAGACGGCGCTGCCGAGGGTGGGCTGCGCGGCGGTGTCCAGCAGCCGGTTGAGCAGGGTGAGCAGCCGTCCGGGCCGGGTGCCGGTCATCGCCATGCCGCGTACGGCGCCGAGCAGCGTCGCCATGCCGGAGGCGACGGCCACGCCCTGTCCGGTGAGGCCGCCCACGGTGAGCAGGGTCTGGCCGTCGGCCAGCTCCAGCGCGTCGTACCAGTCCGCGCCGATCAGGGTGGCGGTCGCGGCCGGGAGGCGGTGGGCGGCCAGGTCCAGGGCCGCCGGCCCCTGGTGCGGCAGCCGCAGGGAGCCGTGCCAGGGCGGCAGCACGGCGTCCTGTAACTCGGCCGCGATCCGGTCCTCGGCCTGCTCCCGCCGGCGGTGCCGGTGCAGAAAGTCACGGGTCTCGGACACCGTCCGCTGGCTGCGGCGCAATTCGCTGACGTCGCGGAGCACGGCCCACATGGAGGTCGTGCCGCCGTCGGCGCCGAGCACGGGTTCGCCCATCATGTGCACGGTCCGTACGGTGCCGTCGGGCCGTACGACGCGGAACTCGCCGTCGATCGGCTTGGCGTCGACCAGGCAGGCCGTCACCATCTCGGTGAGTTCCGGCCGGTCCTCCGCCAGGACCAGACCGGGCAGCTCGTCCAGGGTGAGGGCGGGCCCGGCCGGGTCGAGACCGAGGATCCGGTACAGCTCCGCGGACCAGGTGGCCCGGTCCGTCAGCAGGTTCCACTCGGCGCTGCCGACGCGGGCGAGCAGCGAACCGCCGGGGGCGGCCGACTCCGGCGCCGGCGCGGCGGCGGACGGTGTGTCCGGCCGGGCGGGACCGGGCGGCGGGCCGTCCCGCAACTGGGCCAAGTGGGCGTCGATGTCGTTCAGTTGACGCAGGGCGAGGTCGTACAGGGCGCGCTGCCAGCGTTCCTCGGGGTCCGCTCCGTCGCCGCGGGGGGTGTCACGCCGTACGGCGTCCACGTCGCCCTTGAGCCGCCGCGTCTGCCTTATCAGCGCCTCGACCGAGCCACGGCCGGGCGGCTGGGCGGCTGGGCGGTCCGCTGAGACTGGGGACGGCATGACGCACTCCGGTATGGGGGACGGTACGGCGGGTGACGGCGGGGACCGTTACGACTCTCGCACAGCCCGCGACCGGCTGTAAGGGATTTGGCAACACACGTTACGGTGGTGCCAAAGGCATATGCCAGAGTCCTTCCGGAGGGATCCATGGGGACGAAAGGCGTACCCGTCGCGGCGTCCAAGTCGTAGGAATCGTACGTGTGTTGGGCGAGACGGGCGGTCCGGCGCCGGTGTTCGGGCGGACGTTCGACAGTGCCGCGTTCCCGGGAGCGCCGGAGCGGCCGGTACCTGCCGAACTCTGACCGGAATTGACGGCATGCGACCGGCCCGCACGGACTCCTTATGAGCATGGAGACCACCGTCGCACAGCTCGTCCACGCCCGCCTCGTCGCCGCCGGGGACCGTGAGGTCCCGGTGCCCGCCACGCTCCGCTACACGGCGGACGACCCGCTCGCGGTGTACCTGGACTTCCCCGCCGAGGCCGCCCTGCACGGCGAGGAGGTCACCTGGACCTTCGCGCGCTCCCTGCTCGACGAGGGGCTCGGGGCCCCGGCCGGGCGGGGGGACGTGCGGATATGGCCCTACGGCCGCACCCGGACCGTCCTGGAACTCCACTCGCCGCACGGCATGGCCGTACTGCTCTTCCCGGCCTCGGCGCTGCGCTGCTTCCTGGGGCGCACGTACGAGGTGGTGGCGAGCGGCGAGGAGGACGTGACGGCGGTGGTGGAACGGGGGCTGAGCGCGCTGTTCGGGGGCGTGTGAGCCGGCCCCGCCGCGGGCCCCTGGCGGGGCCGGGCGGAGCGTCAGCCGCCGGGCCGGGCGTACAGCGCCGGGCGCGGGGCCGGTGCGACGGCCACCCGGGCGCCGGTCTCCAGGGACCGTACGCCCGCCTCGGCGACCACGGACGCCGCGTACCCGTCCCAGGCGCCGGGGCCGGTGACCTCACCGCGCCGGGTGGCGTCGACCCAGGCCTGCACCTCCCGGTCGTAGGCGTCGGCGAAGCGGACGAGATAGTCCCGCGCCACCTCCTCGCGGGCCCCCTCCCGGGTGGTGACCACCATGGTGTGCGCCTCGCCGATCCGCGCGCTGCCCGCCTCGCACACCGCCTCGCACCGCACCTGGTAGCCGAAACCGCAGTTGACGAAGACCTCGACGTCCACCAAGGCCCCCGACTCGGTCTCGAACAGCACGAACTGCGGGTCGGACAGACCTTCGGGCGCACCCGAGGACGGCGTGGGCCGCAGCACGGTGACCGCCGTCAGCTCCTGCCCGAGCAGCCAGCGGGCCGCGTCGATCTCGTGCGACACCGAGCTGTTGATCAGCATGGCGCTGGTGAAGCCGTCGGGCGAGGAGACGTTGCGGTGGGTGCAGTGCAGCATCAGGGGCCGGCCCAGACCGCCGCCGTCCAGCAGCGCCTTCAGCCGCCGGTATTCGGTGTCGTAGCGGCGCATGAAGCCGATCTGCGCCAACCGCCGGCCGAGCGCGGCCTCGGCCTCCACGACCCGCAGGGCGCCGGTGGAGTCCGGCACCATGGGCTTCTCGCACAGCACCGGCAGCCGGCGGGCGAAGGCGGCGAGCAGGGCCTCCTCGTGCGCGGGTCCCGGGGAAGCGATCAGGACCGCCGCCACGCCGGGCGCGTCGAGAGCGGCCAGCGGGTCGGTGTGCACGGTGACCCCGGCCACGCCGGCCACCGCCGCCTCGGCCCGGGCGGGATCGGGATCGGCGACGGCCGCGACCCTGGCGCCGCTCACCACCCGATCGAGGCGCCGTATGTGGTCCGCTCCCATGTGTCCGGCACCCAGTACCGCCACACCCAGCAGCTCACCCATACGCGCGCCCCCTTACGCCGACGATCACGCCGTAGCGTACGTGGGGAGCGGGCCGCAGCGTAGGCGGGCAGCGGGCAGCAGCGTACGCCGGGACCCGGGCGCGCCGGCGCGGGAGTGGCCCGGTGTCGCCGCGGCACCCCGGCTCACCGGCCGCCGGACGCCGGCCCGGTTACCGCCTGCTCCGCGTGCCGCGCCCCGCCGGGTCAGTACCGCAGCACCCCGGCGATGCCGTTCGCGCCGCCCAGCGTGCCGTCCGGGACGAAGCGCACGTCGGCCCCGGTCTCCAGGCACCGCTCGACGATCTCGTCCACGATGTCGTCGCGCGCGTCCAGGTCCCCGGGCCCGGCCGGTTCCAGGTGGTCGCCCATCTCGCGGACGGTCGTACGGTAGTCCTCCTCCACGGCGAGCAGCCGGACGCGGCCGTCCCGGGCGCTCTGCCACAGCTCGTCCACCCCGGCCGCGTAGGCCCGGCGCCCGCGCGCCGAGGTGAGCTCCCGCACGACGGACGCGGCGTTCTTGCGGGACTCCTCCTCCAGGACCGGCCGGATGGCCTGCCACACCGCCTCCGGACCGGCGTGGGCGAGCCCGCCCCGCGGCACCGGCACGGCGCACCGCGCGACGCTGCCGGCCTCCTCCATCAGCGACAGCGCGGCCTGCTCTCCGGTGATGTACAGCGGCCGGGGAGCCTCGCGCAGGACCCTGCTCATGGCGGTGTCCGCCGCGCGCAGGAACCGGCGCGTGTCCTCGTCGCGGAAGGTGCTCGGCTGGTCGCCGATCCGCATCAGCCGCTCGGCGTCGAAGTTCTCCCGGGCGCGCGTCAGCGGGAAACCGCCCCAGTGCTCCTCGACGACCCGGCCGGCGCCGCCGTTCCACAGCGTGACGCGGTCGGCGGAGAGCGACAGCACCCAGAAGGGCCGCTCGGCGGTATGGGCGGACACCAGGTTGCGGGTCAGGAAGGTGTCCGCCAGCACCACCCGCTCGGGCACGGGCCGGGCCAGGGACCACACCTGGTGCTCACCCGGCGCGGCGAAGATCACCAGACCGTCCTCGGGATGGGTCAGATCGACCTCGGCCAGGGCCCGGTCGAGCTGTGCCTCGACGTCGGCACGGCGCTCGCGGGTGACGGCGGGGTCGGACTCCAGACGCCGGCGCGCCTCGGTCAGCGCGTTGCGCAGCCGGACCTGGTCCTGGCCGTTCCCGCGTTGTCGGCGGTGCGTCGGGGTCAGCACGGAGACCGCCGGATAGGGGCGCGGGCGGCGCAGTTCGGCAAGGGTCGCGGGACTCAGTGCGTGCTCCATGACAGCACGATAGGGCGGAATCACCATTACGGCATTCGGGGTAATCCGGGCCTTTGTCGGCCCCTCCGGTGCGACTGTGACCCGACCTCCGGGGTCTGCCGGCGAGGTTTCTGATCGCGAAGACGTAACACGCCGTTTACTTGAGGAAGTTTTTGCCTGTGGCCGGTTCCTGTCGGCTGGCGTGCGACAACGTGGGGATCCACGGATTTTGCTGAGGCAAAACGCGGCCGAAACCGTGGTCCGGATACCCGTCCCGTGTTTCCGGCGCGTTGACTCGGCCGGACGTCTGACGGACGCTCGATATAGATGCTCGATACAACTGGTTTGCCCGGCCGGCCTTCCGTTCCCGAGGAAAGCGCAGGTGAGCGGAGGTCCGTCGGCGGCCGGAGGCAGGAGGTAGCGCATGTGCGGCATCACCGGATGGGTCTCCTTCGACCGTGATCTGACCACCGAGGCCGCCGCCTTGGACGCGATGACCGAGACGATGGCCTGCCGGGGCCCGGACGACCGCGGCGTCTGGAGCGAGGGGCCCGCCGCCCTGGGGCACCGCCGGCTAGCCATCATCGACCTGCCCGGCGGCCGTCAGCCGATGTCCGTGCCCACTCCCGAGGGCACCGTGGCCATGGTCTACTCCGGCGAGGCGTACAACTTCACCGAGCTGCGCCGGGAACTCACCGACCGTGGCCACCGGTTCACCACCGACTCCGACACCGAGGTGGTGCTGCACGGCTATCTGGAGTGGGGCGACGCGGTCGCCGAACGGCTCAACGGCATGTACGCGTTCGCCGTCTGGGACGGCCGGCACGACAAGCTGGTGATGATCCGCGACCGCATGGGCATCAAGCCCTTCTACTACTACCGGACCCCCGACGGCGTCCTGTTCGGCTCCGAGCCCAAGGCGATCCTCGCCAACCCGCTGGCCCGGCCCCGTGTCACCCTGGACGGCCTGCGCGAGCTGTTCGTCATGATCAAGACCCCGGGACACGCCGTCTGGGACGGCATGGCCGAGGTGGAACCCGGCACCGTCGTCACCGTCGACCGCTCCGGCCTGTCCACCCGCGTGTACTGGCGCCTGGAGACCCGCCCGCACACCGACGACCGTGACACCACGATCGCCACCGTGCGCTCGCTCCTCGACGACATCGTCCGCCGCCAGCTGGTCTCCGACGTGCCGCGCTGCACCCTGCTCTCCGGCGGCCTCGACTCCTCGGCCATGACCGCGCTCGCCGCCCGGCAGCTCGCCGCCCACGGCGAGAAGGTGCGCAGCTTCGCCGTCGACTTCGCCGGACAGGCCGACAACTTCGTGGCCGACGAACTGCGCGGCACGCCCGACACACCCTTCGTGCACGACGTGGCCCGGCTCGCCGGCACCGCGCACCAGGACATCGTGCTCGACTCCGACGCCCTCTCCGACCCCGGTGTGCGCGAGCGGGTGATCCGGGCCCGCGACCTGCCGTCCGGTCTCGGCGACTTGGACAGTTCGCTGCTGCTGCTCTTCCGCGCGATCCGGGAGCAGTCCACGGTGGCCCTGTCCGGAGAGTCCGCCGACGAGGTCTTCGGCGGCTATCTGCAGTTCTTCGACGAGGAGGCGCGGCACGCCGACACCTTCCCGTGGCTGGCCACCATGAACCGCCACTTCGGCGAGGACGCCGATGTGGTGCGTGCCGATATAGCCAAGGCCCTGGACCTCGAAGGCTATGTGGCCGACGGCTACCACACCGCCGTCGCCGGCATCGACCGGCTGGACGGCGAGAGCGACTTCGAGTACCGCATGCGGCGGATGAGCCACCTGCACCTGACCCGCTTCGTACGCATGCTGCTCGACCGCAAGGACCGCATGAGCATGGCCGTCGGCCTGGAGGTCCGGGTGCCGTTCTGCGACCACCGGCTGGTCGAGTACGTCTACAACACGCCCTGGGCCCTGAAGTCCTTCGACGGCCGGGAGAAGAGCCTGCTCCGGGAGGCGACGGCGGACCTCCTGCCCAAGTCCGTGTACGACCGGGTGAAGAGCCCGTACCCCTCCACCCAGGACCCCGGATACGCCCGCGCGCTCCAGGAGCAGACCAAGGAGTTGCTGGCCAGGCCCTCCCACCCCGTGTTCGACCTGCTCGACCGGGACCGGGTGCGGGCGGCGTCCGAACGCGACACACCGGTCAGCACCCAGGCGGCCCGGCGCGGTCTGGAACGCACCCTGGACCTCGCCGGGTGGCTGGACCTGTACGCGCCGGAGCTGGTGCTCGGCTGAGCCGGTGCCCGGTCCCGGCGGAACCGGGCCGGATGCTCAGCCGAGCCCGATGATCCGGTCCGCGGCCCGCGCCGTCGGCTGCCACCAGGTGGTCACCGGCTCCCAGACGAGCACCTGCCGACCGGTGCCGAGCCGTCCGGGACCGAAGGTCCGGCCCCAGTGCGCGGTCGACGCCGCCACCGTGACCGAGTCCGCCCGGCGGGCCTCGGGGTCCGCCGGGTCGCCGATGGTCCGCACGGCGGCGTAGACGGTGCCGCCCGCCGCGAGCCGGTAACCGCCGGTGCCGCCCTCGGGCACCGGCAGCGCGGCCCCGTCCAGGCCGCCGAAGGTCACCGTGGGCACGCGGTCGACGACACAGGCGCGGGCGGTGCGGTTGGTGACGCTGACCCGCAGCACGGTCCGGTGGCCGGTGACGGCCTTCGCCCGCAGCGTCAGCGCGCGCTCGGCGCAGTGGGCGGCCCGCTCGTGGCCGGCGGCGGCCTGGCTCTGCGGCGCGGTCAGCAGCAGGGCGGCCGCGGCGGCCGAGACGGCGGCGGGTACGGCTGTGGCGGCGCGGATGCGCATGGGGTGTCCCCCTGTCGTGGTCGGGAGCGGGACGCTTCGCCCGGCTCGCGGAACGGGACGACGGCCCCGGGCCGGACGCCGTGGCGAACGGCGGCCGGAGCCCGCCTGCCCTGTGTGACGGCCGGCGCGGCCGGGAGGTTGCCCCGGCCCGCGGCCATCACCCGGTCGTGTCATGTCCGGCGGCGGACGCGCGGGCCGTCAGCCGGTACCCTCCGGGCCGGCGACCGCGGGGGCGTCCGCCGGGCAGGAGCCGCCGCCGGCGGGCAGCGTGCCGTAGAGCAGGAAGTCGTTGACCTTGTGGTGCACGCACATGGAGGAGGAGTACCCGGTGTGGCCCTCGCCCTTGTTGTCCAGCACCACCGCCGAGGGGCCCAGCCGACGGGCGGTCTCCACGGTCCACCGGTACGGCGTCGCCGGGTCCCCGCGCGTGCCCACGAGCAGCATCTTCGCCGTGTGCACGTTCTTCACCCGCTCGCGGATGAAGTCGGTGCCCTGGGGCCGGCCGTAGCACAGCGGCAGCTGGGTGAGCCGGTAGGGGCCGAAGACCGGTGAGGCGTGGTCGTAGGCGGCCCGCAGCGTTGTCATCTGCTCGGTGAGCCGCGCCGCGCCGGGCCGGTCGGGGTCGTCCGCGCAGTTGATCGCCATCAGCGCGGCCGGCAGGTTGTCCGCCGGGACGTCGACGGGGTCCACCAGCCCGCCGCCCGTGCGGCGGTGGGCGGGGGGCGGTGCGGTGCGGTCCGTGCGGTGAAGGTCGCGGGGCGGGGCCGCGCGGTCCGTGGCGTAACGGTCGTGGGGCAGGCCGATGCCGCCCGTGGCGAAGGCCATGAGCCGACGGGTGTCGCCGTCCTCCACCAGGGAGGCCAGCGCGCGTTCCAGCGTCGGCCACGCCCGCTTGCCGTACAGGCCCTGCGCGAGGGCGCCCACCAGGTCCTGGCCGGTGAACGAGCCGCCGAAGTCCGACGGCACCGGGTCCCGGTCGAGCGAGCGCACCAGCCGGAGGACCTCCTCCCCGGCCCGGCGCCGGTCCTGCCCGAACGGACAGCCGACATCCGTCGTACACCAGTCCAGGAAGTCGTCCAGTGCCCGCTGCTGCCCCTCGGCGCCCGCCAGACCCTGTTCGGCCGGTGACTCGGTCAGCGTGTCCACGCCGTCCAGGGCGATCCGGCCGACCCGGTCCGGGAACTGCGTGGCGTACACCGCTCCTAGCCGGGAGCCGTAGGAGAAACCGAGGTAGTTGAGCTTCCTGTCGCCGAGCGCCTGGCGGATGACGTCCAGGTCGCGCGAGGCGTTCACGGTGCCGATGTGGGGCAGCACCGGGCCGGAGTTGCGGGCGCACTCCTCGGCCACCTGCCGCAACTGCCGCAACAGTGCCTGGGGTTGGCCGGTCGCCGTGTCCCGCTTGGGCACCGCCGGGACCGCGAAGCCCCCCTCGCCGCAGCTGACGGGGGAGGAGCGGCCGACGCCGCGCGGATCGAAGGTGACCACGTCGTAGCCGTTGGTGAGCTCCATGAACTGTTCGCCCTCGGCGGCCAGTCCGGGGATGCCGGCGCCGCCCGGGCCGCCGAAGTTCAGCACCACCGAACCGCGTGACGGCCCCGTGGCGCGGTAGCGGGCCAGCGCCACGTCGAGGGTGCCGGCGTCCGGCCGCGCGTAGTCGAGCGGGACGGTGACCTTCGCGCACTCAAGGTCCTCGGGCATGTCCGGGCCCGGGCAGCCGACCCAGACGGGCCGCTGCTGGTAGAAGCGGGTCAGGTCGGGCTGCGGCCGGTCGGCGGCCGCCGCGGGCAGCCCGGCTCCCAGCAGCGCCAGGGCGAGCACCGAGGCGCCCGCGCAGCGCCGCGCGAAGGACCGTGGGGACAGCATGGCCAGCATCGATCGCCTCCCGGGGCGCGCCCGCCACGGACCGGGGACGGCGCCCTCGGATCACCATAAGCGGCCCCCTTCCGGCCCGCCTCCCGGCGAGCGGGACGGCACCCGGCGTCGTATCCTGCGCACCCTCCGTGCCGCTTCGTGCGCATTCGACGGCTTTACGCGAGGTTCGATATCGGCGCCGCTCGATGGGGTGAAAGCCGGATAAGCCATAACTCGGGCGGTTCACGGGCGGTTTAGGTGGTGCGGGTGAGTGCCCGCGCGATGTCTGGAAGGCAGGGAACCTATGAGACGGGCTACCCGAAACGGTGTGTTCGCCGTCGCCGCCGCGTCCGGTGCGATGGCCGTGGCGCTCCCGGTGTCCGCCGCCTTCGCGGCCGACGGGGCCGGTGCCCGGGGCACGGCGGCCGGCTCGCCCGGACTGGTCTCCGGCAACGGCATGCAGCTCCCGATCGACGTACCGGTGAACGTCTGCGGCGATACGGTCGACATCGTGGGGCTGCTCAACCCGGCCGCGGGCGACGCCTGCGCGAACACCGGCAAGACGCGGGCCGACGGCGCGGGGCGGGGTGGGGCGCAGTCCGGCGGGGCGTCCGCCCACGGCGGCACCGCGGACTCGCCCGGCGTGGTCTCGGGCAACGGCATCCAGCTCCCCGTGGACCTGCCGGTGAACATCACCGGCACCAGCGTCGACCTGGTCGGCGTGGGCAACCCGGTGTTCGGCGACCAGTCGGTCGACGGCCCCTGCGACACCCCCCGCCCGGCCCCGCACACCACCGCCCGGCACACCCCGCCCCCGAAGCCCCGGGCCCCGAAGCCGCAGCCCCCGACCCGGCCCCACCCCGCCCCGCACGCCCCCGGCACGACCGTGACCACACTGGCCCACACCGGAGCGGACGCCACCGCCCCCGCCGCGGCCGGCAGTGCCGCGCTCGTCGTCGCGGGCGCCATCCTCTACCGCCGCTTCCGCCCGGCGCGCCGCCCCTGACCCACGGCGCCCCACCGCGCCCCGGCGCGGATCGGCCCGGGACACCCGGGGCGCGGCTACGACTCCGGCCCCCGCGTCGGCCCCTCGCGCCGATCCGCCCCGTGCAGATCCGCCCCCGTGCCGGGACCCCCTTCCCCGGCATCCGGGGCGCGGCTCCGGCTCCGGGACCCCGCCCGGCGTCGGCACCCCAGGCCGATCCCCCCGCACCGGTACTCCCCGTGCCGAAACCCCACCCCGCCCCCCCGGCTCCCGTGTCCGCGTCGCCTCTCGTGCCGGCGGTGTTGCTGCCCGTGCCGGCGGCCCGGCGTCGCCATGACGGTGACCGCGAGCCGGACGGGCACGTACCCCATGGCGGCGGGGCCCGTTCCAGGCGGCCACCCCGGTGTGCGTCGGCCGATCTCCCCGTGGCGCGGCTTTCGTTGATCCGGAAGGATGCTGCGGGCGGCGGGCCGAAGGCCGTGCCGTACGACAGCCCGACCCCGACGGAAACGGAGCGCACCGATGACCTCTGCGGCCCCCCAGGACCTCGTCGTCACCCAGGCCACCCTCGCCGACTGGCCGGTGATCAGCGGGTGGGCGGCGGCGGAGGGCTGGAACCCCGGACTGTCCGACGGCCCCGCCTTCTTCGCCCAGGACCCCGAGGGGTTCTTCCTCGGCCGGATCGACGGGGAGCCGGTCTCCGCCGTCTCCGTGGTCAACCACGGGGACGACTACTCCTTCCTCGGCTGCTACCTGGTCCGCCCCGGCCTGCGCGGCCGGGGGCACGGCCTCACCACCTGGAAGACCGCGCTGGCACACGCCGGGAACCGGACGATCGGCCTGGACGGGGTCGTCGCCCAGCAGGACAACTACCGCCAGTCCGGATTCCGGCTCGCCCACCGCACCATCCGGTTCACCGGCCCCGCCCCCGAGGCCGAGCCGCCCGCCGGCGTCCGCCCGGCCGGCCCCGCCGACCTCGCCGCGATCACCGCCTACGACAGCGCCTGCCACCCCGCCGACCGCCCCCGGTTCCTCGCCGAATGGCTCACCACCCCCGGCCACCGCGCCGTCGTCCGCGACAACGGCGGGCGCCTGACCGGCTACGGCGTGATCCGCCCCGGCCAGGACACCCTGCGCATCGGCCCCCTCTTCGCGGACACCGCCGTCGACGCCCGGGCCCTGTTCGCCGCCCTCACCGCCGACGTGGCCGGGCGCGAGGTCGCGATCGACGTGCCCGAGCCGAACGCGGCGGGCGTCGCCCTCGCCGAACAGGCGGGGCTGCGGCCCTCGTTCGAGACCGCCCGCATGTACACCGGCCCGGTGCGCGCGTACGCCCGGGAACGGGTGTTCGGCGTCACCACGCTCGAACTCGGCTGACCCTCAGCCGAGTCGGGGCCGCCCGGCGTGGAAGCGGCGGTGCAGCTCCCGTACCTCGTCGGCCAGCTCCGGCACCGGACCCGCCACGGCCACCCCGGGCGCGATGTCCCGCACCGGCAGGGTCCGCACGGGCGGGGCGGGCACCCCCAACTCGGCCAGGATCCCCGACAGTTGGACGGATGAGACGATGTACACGATCCGGCCGAGCCCGACCCAGGCATGCGCCGCCGCGCACATCGGGCAGTGCTCGCCGGAGGTGTAGACGGTCGCCGCCGCCCGCTCCTCGGGGGTCAGATGCGCGGCCGACCAGCGGGCCAGCTCGAACTCGGGATGCCGGGTGCGGTCCCCGCCCGCCACCCGGTTGTGGTCCTCCGCCAGTACGGTCCCGTCCCCGGCCACGAGGACCGACCCGAACGGCTCGTCACCGGCGTCCAGCGCCTCTTCGGCCAGTTCCACACAGCGGCGCAGATAGCGCAGCTCACCGTCCCGGACCATTGGCTCACCTCCGTACGTCATGATCTCCGGCCGGGCAGGTTACGGCCACCGCGCCCGCCCCGGCCACCGGCTTTGCCTCAGGGGCAACGGTGTGCCGCCCCGGCCGGGAAGGCGCACCGGCGCCCCCGATGTGCCCCGCCCGAGCGCCGACGGCACCGGCGCGCCCGCGCCCGACGCGGCCGGCGTCAGGCCGCCGGTGAGTGCACCGGCCGCGAGCGAACCGCACGTGGACACCGCCGAGACCGCCACCGGCACGGCCTACGACACTCTCAAGGTCCAGTTGCCGAACGGCTCCGGGAGACGTCGTTCGTCGTGGACGACACCGCGCTCGACGTGAGCTGAACGGGGAGAGCGGGGACGGGCCGCCGTGCTGACCCCGCCCCCGCTCCCGTCAGGCCGCCGGGACCGTCGTCTCCGGTGTGTTCCAGCCGGCGATGCGCACGCTCGGTGCCGAGCCGCGCAGGTCGGCCGTCCGGTAGCTGGCGGTCAGTGTCACCGACTCGCCCGGCCACAGGCTCACCTGGTTGTCCGACCAGCGCACCGGCAGCACCGGCCTGCCCGCCGCGCCCACCACGTCGACGTCCGTCAGCAGCGCCGGGGTCGTCCCGCGCCCGTTGTGGCGCAGGGTCACCGTCGTGGTCGACACACCTCCCGACACGCGGGTGACCGCCGTCGCCGCCACCGGCACCCGGGCCATCGAGGCCAGCCCGGTCAGGTCGGCGTACTCCGTCACCGGGGTGTAGTACCAGGTGGTGTCGCTCCAGTCGAGGGTGTCGGGTTTGGTGGAGAGCCAGTACACGTTCCGGCTCACCTCCCTGCCGTCCGCGTCCGTCAGCACCAGCCGCAGCAGCCGGGTGCCCGCCGGCCCATCCACCGGGGCGGGCAGCGTGAGCGCGGTGGCATGCGCGCCGCCGCCGTTCACCGACACCCCGTCGGCGTTCTCGTCGTACCTGCGTGTGCCGTCGGGGTCGAACAGCGTGGCCCGCGCGGTGAGGCCCCGGGCCGGAGCGGTCCGGTCGTTCACCACCACGATGGAGCGGTCGTCGTAGGAGTACTGCACGTGCAGCGGTTCGTTGGCCTTCTTCGCGCCGAAGTAGGCGCCGTTCTGGTCGAGGTAACGGTCCGCCAGCTGCCAATGAAGGGAGGTCCAGCCGCTGTTGAACATCCAGTGCACGACACCGGTGGCGGGCCGGTCGGCGTCGGTCGCGTTGCGCCGGTACGCCTCGAACTGGGCGCGCACGGTCTCGTACTGGGCCAGCTGGGCCTTGCGCACATAGTCGGCGAGGCCGGTCGGGGCGCCGTAGCGGCCGGTGAGCGCCTCGTCGTAGATCTTGAGCGTGCCGAAGGTGGCGGACGGCGAACGGTGGTACTGCCGGGCGTCCGGATCCTTCCAGAGGGTGTCCAGTTCGGCCGGTGTCATCATCCGGCGCAGGGTGTCCAGGGTGGGGATGCTCGGGCCCGCGCTGGTCTCGGAGTTGAAGCCGGTGGCTCCGCCCTCCCGCTTGGCGTACCAGTAGCCGGGCGGCACCCAGTCGTAGGGGCCCGTCATCTTCATGCCCGACTCGCCGAGCCGCGGGGAGGACTTGTCGGCCGCGGCGGGGACCACGGGGACGGGCCAGTCGGCCGCCTTCAGGGCGTCCAGGTAGCCCTTCTCGATGGTGGCGTCCGGTGCGGCGTCGCTGCCGATCAGGAACGACAGCACGCTCGGATGGTCGCGCAGCCGGGCGGCCTCTGCGGCCATGGACGCCCGCGCCACGGCGTGGTCCGTGTCGGACCACGGCTCGCCGGACCCGTTGGGGTTGACGGCACCCTCCCACTTGTCACAGCACTCCCAGCCCGGCAGGGTGAGCACGCCGTAGCGGTCGGCGAGGTCGAAGAACTCGTCCGGCTCCAGGTGGCCTTCCAGACGGAGGGTGTTCAGGCCCAGGTCGAGCGCGTACTTCACGAGGTCCTCGGTATAGGCGCGGTCCCAGCGCAGGAACTCGTCCGAGGACCAGCCGGCGCCCTTGACCAGCAGGGGGCGGCCGTTGACGCGGTACTGGCGGTCGCCGTCGGCGTTCAGCGGGGCCCGCACGTCCCGGATGCCGAAGGTCTCGTGCGCGGTGTCCGACGGGGTGCCGGCCACGGCGGCGGTGAGATCGAGGTCGTACAGCGGCTGCCCGCCCATCCCGGCCGGCCACCACACCCTGGGGCGGGTGAGGTGCAGGCCGGGGACGTCGGCGGGGGAGAAGGAGAGCGTCTTCGCCTCGTGCGCGCCGAGCATGACCGTCCGGGCGAACCGGATGCCGCCGACACTGCCGGTGACCTCCGTGGTGACCGTGGAGCCCGTGTCGTTGCGGACCTGGGCCCTGACCGTCAGGTCGGCGGTGGCGAGCGAGGGCACCGCCAGCTTCGTGACCACGTGCGCGTCGCGCAGCGCGACCGGGCCGCCCCGGCGGACCACGACGTCCCGGACCAGGCCCATGTTCCGGTCGGGCGGCGGCTGGAGCCAGTCGAGCCAGCCCATGGTCAGGTCCCGGTTCGGGTCGTTCGGCCGCACCCGGAAGGCGACCGTGTTCGTGCCCGGCCTGACCAGCGAGGTGATGTCCAGTTCATGGCGGGTGTAGGCGCCGGCGACCCGCGAGGCCGGTGCGACCAGCCGGCCGTTCACATAGACGTCGGCCGCCGAGACGATGCCGCTGAAGTCCAGGAAGGTGCGCCGCGCGGTGTCCTCGACCGTGAAGTCCGAGCGGTACCACCACGGCACCTCGAAGTCGGCCCGTGGGATCTGCCGCTGGTTGGTGGAGCGGAACGGGTCGGGGTACACGCCGTTCGCCAGCAGCGCCGCCAGCACGGTGGAGCGGGGGCCGGCCGGGTACCAGTTCCGCGCCGGATAGCCGGGGGAGGACACGGCCGCCGCCGAGTCGCCTACCTTGGCCGCGGACTGGATGACATAGCCGGACAGCGGGGTGCTGGTGCCCGCGGCGGCGGGGACGGGGGTGATCCGGTCCGGCAGGCGGGGTTCGGTCGTCTCCCCGCGGCCGGCCCAGGCACCGGTGGTCAGGGCGCCGCCCAGGGCGAGCAGCGCCGCGACGGCCAGGGGGAGCCGGCGGGTGGGGCGAGGGAACACGGCGGTCTCCAGCCTCGTAAAGTTAGGAAACTTTACTAACCTGGGTCACGCTAGGTCGCGCCCCGGACACTGTCAACGAGCCTCGCGGAGACCGGCACAGGACGCCGCCTGCTTGGGCAGGATCGTTTCGCCGCCGTGGATCTGACGGCGGGTCAGTCGCCGCCGGGTGCGTCGGATGCCCGCCGTGTCAGGAGTCCCCATTGTCCGGTAGCCCGCCACCCACGGGTGGTTTCGTCCGCCGTGTCGGCCTGTTCCAGGCCACGGCGATCAATATGAGCCAGATGTGCGGCATCGGCCCGTTCGTGACCATCCCGCTGATGGTCGCCGCGTTCGGCGGCCCGCAGGCGGTCACCGGGTTCCTCGCGGGCGCGGTCCTGGCCCTGTGCGACGGGCTCGTCTGGGCCGAACTGGGCGCCGCGCTGCCCGGCTCCGGCGGCAGCTACGTCTATCTGCGCCAGGCCTTCCGGCACCGCACCGGACGTCTGATGCCGTTCCTGTTCGTGTGGACGGCGATGCTGTTCATCCCGCTGATCATGTCCACGGGGGTGGTCGGCTTCGTCCAGTACCTCGGCTATCTCGCCCCCGGCCTCGGACGGACGGCCGGCGACCTGACCGGCCTCGGCGTCATCGCCCTGGTGGTGCTCCTGCTCTGGCGCGGCATCGAACACATCGCCCGGATCACGGCCGTCATGTGGACCGTGATGATCGCCTCCGTGCTGCTGGTGATCACCGCCGCCGCCACTCACTTCAGCCCACACATGGCCTTCACCTACCCGGAGGGCGCGTTCAATGTGTTGAGCAACCACTACTGGCCCGGTTTCGCCGCGGGTCTGACCATCGGCATCTACGACTACCTCGGCTACAACACCACCGCCTACATGGGCGCCGAGATCAAGAACCCCGGCCGGACCCTCCCGCGTTCCGTGCTCTTCTCGATCCTCGGCATCATGGCGATCTACCTGCTGCTCCAGATCGGCACGCTCGGCGTGGTCGACTGGCACCGGATGACCGACCCGCACGACATCGCCTCCACCTCGGTGGCCTCCGCGGTGCTGGAGGACACCTGGGGCAGGACGGCGGCGGACACGGTGACCGTGCTGATCCTCGTCACCGCGTTCGCCTCCGTCTTCACCGGCCTGCTCGGCGGCTCCCGGGTGCCCTACGACGCCGCCCGCGACCGGGTCTTCTTCCGGGCGTACGGCAAGCTGCACCCCCGGCACCGGTTCCCGGTGCCGGGCCTGGCCACCATGGGCGTGATCACCGCCGTCGGCTTCCTGGTCGGCCGCCACACCGACCTGGCCACCCTGATCCAGCTGCTCACCACGGTGATGGTGATCGTGCAGGCGCTGGCCCAGATCGTCGCGCTGACGGTCCTGCGCCGACGCCGGCCGGACCTGCCCCGCCCCTACCGGATGTGGCTGTACCCGCTGCCGAGCCTCCTCGCCTTCACCGGCTGGTGCGTGATCTACGGCTATGCCGACCACAACTCCCCGGGCCGCCACCCCGTCGAGTGGTCCCTGGCCTGGCTGGCCCTGGGCTGCGTGGCCTTCCTGGGGTGGGCGCGGCACGAGAGGGTCTGGCCGTTCGGCCCGAAGGAGACCGGCGAGGACATCGGAGAGACCCGCAACGCCCTTGAGATGAGCTAGAGTTACGGGCACCTCCCCGGCCGGACCGCGATCCGCCGGGGACGCTCTCGTTCATGACCGAGAACACCACCGAGCAGACGACCGCGGACCTCGCCGTCCGCCCCGCGACCCCCGACGACCGGCCCGCCGTGGAACGGCTGTGGCTGATGTTCCGCCACGACCTCTCCGAGTTCCAGGGCGCCCTGCCCGCCGCCGACGGCACCTTCCGGAGTGAGTGGGTGACGTCCGCCTTCACCGGACCCGGCTGGATACCGTACCTGCTGGCCTGCGACGACCGCCTCGCCGGTCTGGCGTTCGTCCGCGGGCTCGACGGCCCGGTGCGCATACTGAACAGTTTCTTCGTGGTGCGCGGTGCCCGGCGCCGGGGCATCGGGCTGCGGGCCGCGCGCGAGGTGCTCACCCGGCACCCCGGCCGGTGGGAGATCGCCTACCAGCAGGACAACCCGGCCGCGGCGCGCTTCTGGCCCCGGGTCGCCACGGAACTCGCCGGCGGCGCCTGGACCCGCGAGCCGCGACCGGTGCCGGGCCGGCCGGAGCTGCCGCCGGACGTGTGGATCTCCTTCACCGTGCCGGCCGGGCCCGACGCGGACCTTTGACAGCGGACGACCACCTCGCCAGCCTGGGGGGCCATGACCGAGCGACACGGCTTCGTGTACGTCACCTACATCGCGAGCACTCCCGGGAAGGTCTGGGAGGCGCTCACCGACGCCGATCTGACGGCCGCCTACTGGGGGCACCGGAACGTCTCCGACTGGCGGCCCGGTTCCCGTTGGGAGCATGTGCGCGCCGACGGCTCCGGCGTCGCCGACGTGGTCGGCCGGGTGGTGGAGAGCGAGCCGCCGGCCCGGCTGGTGACCACCTGGGCCGCGCCCGGCGAGGAGGGGCGGGAGGGCCGGCACTCCAGGGTCACCTTCGAGATCCGGCCGTACGAGGACATCGTCCGGCTGACCGTCACGCACGAGGGCCTGGCCGGCGAGGACGAGCGCGCCGCCGTCGCGTCCGGCTGGCCGGCCGTGCTGTCCAACCTCAAGTCGCTGCTGGAGACCGGCCGGCCCCTGCCGCAGGAGCCGTGGCGGGTGCCGGACCGCTGAGCCGA
This sequence comes from Streptomyces nogalater, assembly GCF_039532885.1. NCBI lineage: Bacteria > Bacillati > Actinomycetota > Actinomycetes > Kitasatosporales > Streptomycetaceae > Streptomyces > Streptomyces nogalater. Next base: position 155,217 of record NZ_BAAASM010000075.1, read on the forward strand.
GACGAGGGGAGGCCGGTCCGTCCGGCGGACCGGCCTCGCTGTTCTTCTTCCTTGCCGATGTCCTCGTCTCCTTTCCTCGGTCTCCTCTTGCGTGGTCCGGGGGTCCCGCGGTCCGGGTTCCACGGCCCGGGGCTTTGGGGACCCGCGTGCCAGGGTCTGCGTCCTGCGGTCCGCGGTCTACGGCCTGGGGGTGCTCTTGGAGGCCGTCGCCGCGCACACCAGTCCGAGGACGAGGGCCAGGGCTCCGATGATGATGTTGTTGACGATGACGCCCGCGTCCGGGCGGCTGCCCACGATCCACGGGGCGATGATCATCCAGATGCCCATGGCGCACATGGCCCAGCTCAGGCCGTACATACGCTCGGGTGCCCGGGTGAATCCCAGGGCCAGCAGTCCGATCGCTGTGCCCACGATCAGATTGTGGGCGGCGAGGGCGGGCTGGCTCGCCGTGTAGTGCAGGATCCACGGGGACGCGGCACAGTACAGGCCGAGCAGGAACACCGGCCCGTCCACGAGCGCCACATCACGACCGCCGAGCATGCGGGCGTAGCGGTCCCGCATTTCGGAGACATCGGGGTGGCTCGATATGTCACCCCTGTGCAAGTTGGCCATGAGTCGTCTCCTTTGGCTTCGCAGGCCAGACCGGGTCTGGTCCGGCGCATGGCGAGTGCGCCTTATGAACCATTTTGCCCTTACTTCATCCTTATGTGTAGAGGGTGGGCGGGGTTCGGTGGAACGTCCTCGCGGTGGCATGTCCTCGCCGATCGGGGGCAGGCGGATCAGTACAAGCCGTACATTCCGTAGCGTGTCCCGTTCGGGCCGGTGCAGCAGGAGGTGGCCGCCGTCATGAGTGCGAGGGTGCTGGAGCGCTTTCCCGCCGGGGCTCCGCGTGGATCGTGGCCCGCGGAGGAGTACGCCGCCGCCCGACGTGCCGAGGGTGAACCGGCGACCGTGGTGATGGATCTGAAGTCGGACGCCTTCCTCGTGGTGGTCGAAGGGCAGGAGGGGGACGGCGGTTCCTGAGGGCCGGCCGTCCGCACCCGGCCGCCGCGCGGGCCGCGCGCGGCGGCCGTGGCGCGCCTGGGTCCGGGATGCGCCTGGGTCCGCGATACGAGAACGGCCGGGATCTCCTTGACTGTTCTCGCAGGCTGCTGCCACGATCGATGGCATGACCATGCGACTGGATCTCACGCGGCGACGCCATGTCGATCTCGCACGCGTCTCCAGCGCCTCCTGTCGCGCCGCGGCCTGATCCGCCGCCGCTTCCTTCTCCTCCGGGTCTCCGGGCACCCCTGAACCCCCTGTCCGCTCCCACCGGACACGGCGTGCCCGACGTCCCGTCGAGCTGTTGTCGCACCAGGAGCTTTGCGCGCCCGGCCCGGCTCGGCAGGCGCTGCTCCCGACCGCCTTCTCCCCGGGCGCCCGACGCGCGTACGGCCGTCCGGCGCACCCCAGAAACGAGACACCCATGGCCACCGTCCTGTCCGTCTCCGGCAGCCCCTCCGCCTCCTCACGCACCGGCCTCCTGCTGCGCCACCTGGACCAGCGGCTCATCGCCCAGGGCCACGAGGTGATCCCGCTCGATGTCCGCACCATCCCGGCCGAGGCCCTGCTCGGCGCGGACTTCCGGCACCCCGCCATCGTCGAGGCCGCCGCGCTGTTCGCCCGCGCCGACGGCGTCGTGGTGGGCACGCCCGTCTACAAGGCGTCGTACTCCGGTGTCCTCAAGGCGCTCCTGGACCTGCTCCCGCAGTACGCGCTCACCGGCAAGACCGTGCTCCCGCTGGCCACCGGCGGCTCCACCGCACATGTCCTCGCCATCGACTACGCCCTGCGGCCGGTGCTGAACTCCATGGGTGCCGCGCACATAGTCCAGGGCTGGTTCACCCTCGACAAGGACATCACCGTGCGGGAGGACGGCTCCCTGACCGTCGCACCGGCCACCGCGGAGGCCCTGGGGCACGTGGTGGACCAGTTCGCCGCCGCCCTGGGCCGCACGCCGGTACTGGCGGCGGCGACCGCGAGCTGAGCGGCCCCCGCGGCCGGCCCCACCGCGGCCGGCGCGCCGCCGTGTTCCTCCCGCCGGCGACGCGTCGACACCCCCGGCCCCAGCGCGCGGGCGCGCGACCCAACCACCCCACGGACACAAGCGATCGGAGACCCCGTGTCCCTCACCTTCCACTGGTTCCTGCCCACCAACGGCGACAGCCGTGATGTCGTCGGCGGCGGCCACGGCTCCCCGGCGACCGCGTCCGGCAGGGACCGGCCCCCGACGGTCGCCTACCTGAGCCAGATCGCCCGCGCGGCCGAGGAGTTGGGCTTCGTGGCCGCGCTCACCCCGACCGGCGCCTGGTGCGAGGACGCGTGGCTGACGACCGCCATGGTCAGCCAGCACTCCGAACGGCTGAAGTTCCTCGTCGCCTTCCGGCCCGGCTTCGTCTCGCCGACGCTCGCCGCGCAGATGGCGACCACGTTCCAGCGCCAGACCGGGGGACGGCTGCTGCTCAACGTCGTCACCGGCGGGGAGAGCAGGGAGCAGCGGGCCTACGGCGATTTCCTCGACAAGGACGCCAGGTACCGCCGTACCGGCGAATTCCTGCATGTCGTACGGGAGTTGTGGGAGGGCAAGAGCGTCGACCTGCACGGGGAACACCTGCGGGTCGAGGAGGCGCGGCTCAGCCGGCTGCCCGATCCGGTGCCCGAGGTGTACTTCGGCGGCTCCTCCCCGGCCGCCGGCGAGGTCGCGGCCCGGTACGCCGACGTGTACCTCACCTGGGGGGAGCCGCCCGCGCAGGTCGCCGAGAAGATCGCCTGGATCCGCCGACTGGCCGCCGCGCACGGCCGTGCCCCGCGCTTCGGGATCCGGCTGCACGTCATCACCCGGGACACGGCGGCGCAGGCCTGGGCGGAGGCGGACCGGCTGCTCGACGGCTTCGACCCGGAGACCGTACGGGCCGTGCAGGAGGGGCTCGCCCGCAGCGAGTCGGAGGGGCAGCGGCGCATGCTCGCGCTGCACGGCGGCAGCCGGGACGGCCTGGAGATCCACCCCAACCTGTGGGCCGGTATCGGGCTGGTGCGGGGCGGCGCGGGGACGGCGCTGGTCGGCAGCCACGACGAGGTGGCCGAGCGGATCAAGGAGTACCACGCCCTCGGCGTCGACGAGTTCGTCCTCTCCGGCTACCCGCACCTGGAGGAGGCGTACTGGTTCGGCGAGGGAGTACTGCCCCGGCTCGCCGCACAGGGGCTGTGGACCCACCCGGGCGGGCCGGCGTCGGCCGCCGCCGGGGAGGTACCGGTCGCGCTCTGACCGGCCGGGCGCCTTCCCGGGGGAGAGGCGCGGGGCGGAGCGGGGCGTGCGCGTTTCCCGGGTGTCCGTGCGCGGGAGCCGGGGGCGGTGCGGGGTGCGCGCCGTTCTCAGGTGCTCGGTTCCCCGGCCTGCGCCGGCGCACCGGCCAGGGCCCGCAGATGCGCCTCGCGTGTCTCGGCGGTCTGGCCCTGGACCAGCAGGAACAGCCCCTCCCGGGCGAGGCGCTGGGCGCGGCTCGTCAGGGCCATCGCGCGGCCGCCGCCGGCCACCACCGCCGTCGTGGTGGCCGTACGCAGCAGCTCGTAGGCCTCCGCACGCACCGCCAGCCGTTCCCCCGCCCACGCGTCCACCGCCCCCGGCCGCGCCCCCGTCCCCGCTTCCGGCGCCGGCGACTCCGCCGCGGCCCCGCTCCCGCGCGTCCCCGTGGCCGGCCGCCCCGTCCAGCCCTGCGGCGGCGGGGCGTCCGCCAGTTCGTACGCCCTGTGGCGGATCCCGGCGAGGCGGGCACGGAGCGGGGCGGCCGTGTCCGCGTCCAGCAGGGCGAGCGCGGCCTGCGTCACGCCGAAGACCGCCGGACCGGTGTGCAGCGTCCTGACCCGGTCTCCGGCGGCCCAGCGGTCGTACGGCGTGCGCAGGGCCACCGCCTCCTCGGGCAGCCACAGGCCGTCCAGCTCCAGGGACACCGTGCGCGCGGCGGTGAGGGCGGCCAGCCGCATCGGCTCCGAGGCCCGCAGGCCCGGCTGCTCGCGGGCCTCGGTGAAGGCGAACAGCACCTCGGCGGAGTCGGTGACCCCGGCCAGCAGCATCACGTCGTTCAGGCCCCAGCCGGTGTACCAGGGCACCGTCCCGTCGAACCGCCAGCCGCCGCGCTCGGGCCGGACCCGCACCGGGCGGCGCGGATACGACCGCAGATGCGCGTACGCCACCCCGGCCAGCAGCTGCCCGCGGGACAACGGGCCCAACAGCCGCTCCCGTACGGGGTGTTCGCCGCGCACGAGGGTCTGCACCGGCGTGTGGTGCTGGGTCTGCACGAACCAGGTCGCACCGCACGCCCCGGCCAGGATCTCCGCGACCTCCCGCGCCACGGAGGGCGGCGCCCCCGCGCCCCCGTGGTCCGCCGGCGCGGCCACCCCGAGCAGGCCGGACCGCTTCACCGCCTCGATATGCCCCGCAGGCACCCCCTCCTGGTCGACCCGTTCGGCCTCGGGGACGAGCAGGTCGGCGGCGAGGCGGCGGGCGCGGACGACGAGGGGATGCGCGGTGAGGTCCATGCGGGAGATTCTTCCGGGCCTCCGGGCGGTTCTCCGCGAGCCCGGCGGGCGGTGCCGGTGCGATGTGCCGGCGTGCGTGGCGGATCCACGTGACCCTGGTCACAGGGGAGGCCCCGCCGGAATGAACTTGAGGACATGAAAGGTTGCTAAATGCATCCGACTGTCCGTACGTGACCATCCGAGGCACCGTGAACCACTCCCTGCCCGAGCAGCCCGCCGACATCGTGGCCCGGCTGCGCGCCACCTTCGCCACCGGCCGTACGAAGTCCGTCGACTGGCGTACCGACCAGCTGCGCCGGATGCGCGCCCTGCTCACGGAGCGCGGCGCCGACCTCGCCGCCGCCCTCCACGCCGACCTGGGCAAGAGCGGCACCGAGGCCTATCGCACCGAGATCGACTTCACCGTCCGCGAGATCGACCACACGCTGGAGCACCTGACGGACTGGCTGAGCCCCGAGCCCGCGTCCGTCCCGCCGCACCTGGGTGCCGACGCCACGGCCTGGACGCAGTACGACCCGCTCGGCGTCGTCCTCGTCATCGCGCCCTGGAACTATCCGGCGCAGCTCCTGCTCGCGCCCATGGTCGGCGCGCTGGCCTCCGGCAACGCGGTCGTGGCCAAGCCGAGCGAGCTGGCCCCGGCCACCTCCGCCGCGCTGGCCGAGCTGATCCCGGCCTACCTGGACCGGGACGCGGTCGCGGTCGTCGAGGGCGGTGTCCCGGAGACCACGGCCCTGCTGGCCGAGCGCTTCGACCACATCTTCTACACCGGAAACGGCACCGTCGGCCGTATCGTCATGCGCGCCGCCGCCGAGCACCTCACCCCGGTCACCCTCGAACTGGGCGGCAAGTCCCCGGTGTTCGTGGACCGCGGCACCGACCTGGAGGCGGTCGCGGACCGGCTCGCCCGCGGCAAGTTCCTCAACGCGGGCCAGACCTGCGTCGCCCCCGACTACGTCCTGACCGACCCGGACACCGCACCGGCCCTGGAGGCCGCGCTGGTCCGCGCGGTCGAGAAGCTGTTCGGTGCCGACCCGGCGCGCTCGCCGGAGTACGGCCGGATAGTCAACGAGCGGCACTTCGACCGGCTGTCCGGCCTGCTCGGCTCCGGCCGGGTCGCCGTCGGCGGCGTCGGCGACCGGGCGACGAAGTACCTCGCGCCGACCGTCCTCGCCGACGTGGACCCCGACTCGCCCGTCATGCGGGAGGAGATCTTCGGTCCGATCCTGCCGATCGTCACCGTGTCCGGCCTGGACGAGGCCATCGGCTTCATCAACGACCGCGACAAGCCGCTTGCCCTGTACGTCTTCAGCGAGTCGGACGAGACCCGGGCGCGCATCGCCGCCGAGACGTCCTCGGGCGGCCTCGGGTACGGCCTGCCCGTCGCCCATCTCACCGTCTCCGACCTGCCGTTCGGCGGGGTGGGGGAGAGCGGCATGGGCAACTACCACGGCCGCTACTCCATCGAGACGTTCAGCCACCGCAAGGCCGTCCTGGCGAAGCCGCTGAGCTGACCGCCCGTGTAAGTCCCTCGGGCCCGGCCGCGCACACGGCCGGGCCCGACTCGCGCGTGCCGCGGGGAAGTTCACCCGTCCGGTCGCGCGTGATCGAATGGTCTAAACCCTTGACTGGTACATACCAAAGCGGTTGAGTGTGCCCAACCCCCACCACGGCCGCTCCCCGCTCCGACGGGTGCGGCCGCGCCGTACAAAGGAGTTGGTCCGTGTCGAAACACCGCCTCGCCGCACTCCTGGCCTCGCTCGCGATCGGCGGCTCCGCCCTGGCCTTCCAGGCGTCCCCGGCCTCCGCCGCCGGCTTCGTGGTGAGCGAGTCGCAGTTCAACCAGATGTTCCCGAACCGCAATTCCTTCTACACCTACAGCGGTCTGACCGCCGCGCTCGGCGCCTACCCGGCCTTCGCCAACACCGGCAGCGACACCGTGAAGAAACAGGAGGCCGCCGCCTTCCTCGCCAACGTCAGCCACGAGACGGGCGGACTGGTGTACATCGTCGAGCAGAACACCGCCAACTACCCACACTACTGCGACCAGAGCCGCCCCTACGGCTGCCCCGCGGGCCAGGCGGCGTACTACGGGCGCGGCCCCATCCAGCTGTCCTGGAACTTCAACTACAAGGCCGCCGGCGACGCGCTCGGCATCGACCTGCTCAACAACCCCAACCTGGTGCAGAACAACGCGTCCGTCGCCTGGAAGACCGGCCTGTGGTACTGGAACACACAGTCCGGGCCCGGCACCATGACCCCGCACAACGCCATGGTGAACGGCGCCGGCTTCGGTCAGACCATCCGCAGCATCAACGGCTCGCTGGAGTGCGACGGCAAGAACCCCGCGCAGGTGCAGAGCCGGGTCTCCGCCTACCAGCGCTTCGCCCGGATCCTCGGCGTCTCGCCGGGCGCCAATCTGTACTGCTGACGCTCCACCGGGTGCCGCGTGCGAGACTCCGCCGATGACCACGGAAACGACGATCACGGAAACGACGGCCACGGAAACGACGACCACGGAAACGACGGCCACGGAAACGTCGGCCACGCAAGCGATCACCGCGGACGCCTCCGGCACCTTCGAGCTGGGTGATCTGCCCGTCCGCCGCATCGGTTTCGGCACCATGCGGCTGACGGGCAGCGCCGCCTTCCACCACGGCACCCCGAGCGCCCGGGAGCGGTCGCTGACCGTACTGCGCGAGGCCGTCGGACTCGGGGTGAACCACATCGACACGGCGGCCTTCTACTTCTCCTCGCTGCGGTCCGCCAACGAACTCGTCAACTCCGCGCTGTCCCCGTACCCCGACGACCTGGTCATCGCCGCCAAGGTCGGCCCCTACCGCGACTACGACGGCGCGTGGGGCACCTCCGCCCGCCCCGACCAGCTGCGCGGCCAGGTCGAGGAGAACCTGCGCCAGCTCGGGCGGGACCATCTCGACGTCGTCTACCTCCGCCGGATGCGCCAGGACTCCATCGCCGAACACTTCGGCGCCCTCGCCGAGTTGCGCACAGCGGGGCTGATCCGGCACCTCGGCATCTCCGCCGTGGAACCCCGGCACCTCGCCGAGGCGCTGCGGATCGCCCCGGTGGTCTCCGTCCAGAACCGGTACTCCCTGGACCGCACCGACCCGGTCGGCGACGAGCTGCTGCGGCTGTGCGGCGAGCACGGCATCGCCTTCGTCCCCTTCTACGCCGTGGCCGGAGAGGCGGGCGAGCACGGCGCGACGGCCGCCCACGACGACGCGGTGCTCTCCGTCGCCCGCGCCCACGGGGTGACTCCCGCTCAGGTCCGCATCGCCTGGACGCTGCACCAGGGCTCGCACGTCCTCGCCATCCCCGGCACCGGCGACCCCGCACACCTGGCCGAGAACGTCGCCGCCGGAGCGCTGCGGCTCACCGACGGGGAACTGGCCCGGCTCGGCCGGGCCCGTACGCAGGCGGGCTGACCGCCGTAGGCAGACCGGACGAGGGCCTCGGGCAGACCGGACGGGGGCCTCGGGCGGGCCGGACGTAGGCCTCGGGCAGGCCGGACGAGGGCCTCGAAGGGGCCGGACGCAGGCCTCGGGCAAGCCGGTCGAACACCGCCTCCGGTGCCGCCGGGCCATGCCCGCGAGGGCCGGCCGGCGGCCGGTGTCACGCGGTCCAGACGCCGTCCCGCATCAGATGCCGGCCGCGCAGCTCGGGCACCCCGTGCCACGCCTGCACCGCGACCGGCCGCACCTGGAAGAAGCCGTACGCCGGGCTCTCCGTGCGCGGATCCCAGCCCGTCTTCGCCGCGAACGCGTCGGCCGCCGCCACCGGCACGTCGCCGGCGCCGAAGGTCCGTACCTCCCCGTCGACCAGCACGACGTCCTGGGTGTGGCCGAGGGCGAGCCGGGTGCGGCCGCCCTCGCGGAGATTGCGGCCGGTGGGGTTGGTGCCGCGCGTACACAGCCAGAACGACTCCTGGTGCCAGACGAACCACAGCGGTACGAGACACGGCACGCCGTGCGCGTCCGCCGTCGCGACCCAGATGTCGGTCTCCCGCTCCAGCCGGGCCAGCACATCGCTCTTGCGCCGGGCCGGGGCGCGGACCGGTTCGTTGATCGTCATGCCCGGTGACGCTACCGGCCCCGCCCCGCCGGCACCTGAGGCCCGGGGCCGTGCGCGCCTGCGACCCCGGGCGTAGGTCCCCGGCCCCGGTACGCCCCGCCGCCGGAGACCACCCGCGCCCGACGGGCGACGGCCCCCCCATGACCGATGCCAGGAGGGCACAGGGGTGACGCGCGTAGAAAGGGGACTGGCGTCCGCGACGTTTTACGTATAACCTCACCGGCTAACCGCCCCCCGCCGGAAGGTAGCCATGCGCCGCGTCGCCCTGGTCACCCTCGTCGTGCACGACTACGACGAGGCGATCCGTTTCTACACCGAGGCCCTGGGTTTCCGTCTCGCCGAGGACGCCCCGCGCCCCGACGGCTCGCGCTGGGTCGTCGTCGAACCCGGCGGCGAGGGAACCGGTACCGGCCTGCTGCTGGCCCGCGCCAAGGACGCCGGCCAGCGTGCCCGGGTCGGCGACCAGACCGGCTCACGCGTGGGCTTCTTCCTGCACACCGACGACTTCGCCCGCGACCACGCCCGGATGACCGCCGCCGGCGTGACCTTCCTGGAGGAGCCGCGCCACGAGCCGTACGGCACGGTCGCCGTCTTCCAGGACCTGTACGGCAACCGCTGGGACCTGCTCCAGCCCGCCGCCCACTGACCCGACCCGCATCACCAGCCGAGGAAACGACACGCCCATGACCGCGTCCCGCATCGACACCGAGACCCTCCGCCGGCTCCCCAAGGCCGTCCTGCACGACCACCTCGACGGCGGCCTGCGCCCCGCCACCGTCGTCGAACTCGCCGACGCGGCCGGCCACACCCTGCCCACCACCGACCCCGACGAGCTGGCCGCCTGGTACGTCGAGGCCGCCAACTCCGGCGACCTGGTCCGCTACATCGCCACCTTCGAGCACACCCTCGCCGTCATGCAGACCCGCGAGGGCCTGCTGCGCACCGCCGAGGAGTACGTCCTCGACCTCGCCGCCGACGGAGTCGTCTACGCGGAGGTGCGCTACGCCCCCGAGCTGATGCTCAAGGGCGGACTCACCCCGGCCGAGGTCGTCGAGGCCGTCCAGGAGGGCCTGGCCGCCGGCATGGCCAAGGCCGCGGCGGCCGGCACCCCCGTCCGGGTCGGCACCCTGCTGTGCGGGATGCGCATGTTCGACCGGGTCCGCGAGGCCGCCGAACTGGCCGTCGCCTACCGGGACGCCGGTGTCGTCGGCTTCGATATCGCCGGCGCCGAGGACGGCTTCCCGCCCGCCGACCACCTCGACGCCTTTACGTACCTGCGGGCCGAGAGCATGCCCTTCACCATCCACGCCGGCGAGGCGTACGGCCTGCCCAGCATCCACCAGGCGCTCCAGGTGTGCGGCGCCCAGCGCATCGGCCACGGGGTGCGTCTGACCGAGGACATCGTGGACGGCAAGCTCGGCCGCCTCGCCTCCTGGGTGCGCGACCGCCGGATCGCCCTGGAGATGTGCCCCACCTCCAACCTTCAGACCGGCTGCGCCACCTCCATCGCCGGACACCCCATCACCGCCCTGAAGGACCTGGGCTTCCGGGTCACCCTCAACACCGACAACCGTCTGGTGTCGGGGACGACGATGACCCGCGAGATGTCCCTGCTGGTGGAGCAGGCCGGCTGGACGGTGGAGGACCTGCGCACGGTCACCGTCAACGCCCTCAAGAGCGCGTTCGTCCCGTTCGACCAGCGCACGGCCCTTATCGAGGACGTGGTCCTGCCGGGTTACGCCGCCGCGCTCTGAACCAGCCCCTTGAGGTAGGCGGCCTGTCCGACGTGCTGGAGATCGTCGGACAGGACGCTCACCAGGCGCACGCCCAGGCTCACCGGGGGATCCCAGCGCTCGTCCACGATGCGCTCCAGATCCTTGGCGGCCAGGGTGCGCAGGACCCCGAGGGTCTGCTCGTGCACGGCGTCGTAGTACCCGGTGAGCAGCCCGGCCGACTCCACCCGCACCTTCGCGACCTTGGCCGGGGTGTGTCCGTAGCCCGTGTCGTGCCGGGGCAGGTCGAGCCCGAACCGTTTCCGCCAGTCCTGGGCGAGCCACACCTGGTCGAGGCCGAAGGCGTCGGCGAAGTGATCGTCCTGTACCCGGGTGAGGTGCCAGACCAGCCAGGCGACGGTGTTGGCGCCGGGGGCCGGGCGGTGGTGCAGTTCCTCGGGCCCGAGGCCGTCGAGGACGGCGTGGACTTCTTCCCGGATGCGGCCGTAGCCGTCGATGAGGATGTCCTTGGCATGCATACCGTCCACCATCGCAAACCGCCGCCGTCGCCGCGCCCGGAATCCGGCGGCCGGTGCGTCAGGCGCCCGTTTCGAGCAGGGTGACCAGTGCCCGGGCGGCCGGGCTGGTGGCCCGCTGCGGCGGCAGCAGGGCCACCGTCTCGTACCGCGCCTCGCCCATGCCCTTGAGCGGCAGTGCCGTGAGCGACGGCCGCTTGTGCCGGAAGTGCCGGGGCACGACCGCGATCCCCAGGTTCTCGTCCACCAGGTCCAGCAGACTGTGCACGTCGTTGACCTCCAGCGCGACCGTGCGCCGGAGTCCGGCCGCGGCGAACGCGGCGTCGGTGGTGCGGCGCGGGCCCCAGTCGGGGTGGAAGTCCACGAAGACCTCACCGGTGAGGTCCTGCGGGCCGAGCACGGCCGGCGCCGCGGCCAGCCGGTGGCCGGGGTGGCACAGCACGGTCATCGGCTCGCCGGCCAGGGAGACCGAGCGCAGCTGGTCGCTGTCGGCCCGGGTGCGGTAGGCGAAGGCCAGGTCCAGCCGCCCGGCCGCGACATCCTCCGCCAGCGCGCCCGAACCGGCCTGCCGCAGCCGGATCTCCACATCCGGGTGCCGGCCCCGGAAGGCCGCCAGCAGCGGAGCCACCCGCACCCCGGCGATGCACTGCTCGGTGCCGAGGGCGAGCGTGCCGCGCAGCACCCCCTGCACCGCCGCGACCGCGTCGTGCGCCGCCCGCACCTGGGCCAGGATCCGCTCGGCCTCCACCAGCAGCGCCCGTCCCGCCTCCGTCAGCGTCACCCGGCGCGTGGTCCGTACGAACAGCGGCGCCCGCAACTCCCGCTCCAGCGCCCGGATGGACGCGGACAGGCCCGACTGGGACACCATCAGGCGTTCGGCGGCCCGGGTGAAGTGCCGGTCCTCGGCGACCGCCACGAAGTGCTGGAGATGGCGCAGTTCCATGATTGAGCACCCTAGCCGCTGAATCCCATCGGATTCTTCTGTTGGACCGCTGCCCACCGCCCGGGGAACAGTGGAACCGGTAGATCCTGTGCCCACCCCTCATGGAGTCGCGTTGTACACCGCACACCCCGACCGCTACGCCGACATGCCCTACCGGCGCACCGGACGCAGCGGCCTGAAGCTCCCCGCCCTGTCGCTCGGCCTGTGGCACAACTTCGGCCCCGACCGGCCGGTGGAGACCCAGCGGGCCATCCTGCGCCGCGCCTTCGACCTCGGCGTGACCCACTTCGACCTGGCGAACAACTACGGCCCGCCGCCCGGCGCCGCCGAGTCGGCCTTCGGCGCGGCGCTGAAGGAGGACTTCGCCCGCTACCGCGACGAGCTGGTGATCTCCACCAAGGCCGGCTATCTGATGTGGCCCGGCCCCTACGGCGAGTGGGGCTCGCGCAAGTACCTGCTCGGCTCGCTCGACCAGAGCCTGAAGCGGATGGGCCTGGACTACGTCGACATCTTCTACTCGCACCGCCCCGACCCGGACACTCCGCTGGAGGAGACGATGGGCGCCCTGCACTCGGCGGTGCAGCAGGGCAAGGCCCTCTACGTCGGCGTCTCCAACTACTCCGCCGAGCAGACCCGGCAGGCCGCCCGCATCCTCGCCGACCTCGGGACCCCGCTCCTCATCCACCAGCCGCGCTACTCGATGCTCGACCGGCGCCCCGAGGAGGAGGGCCTGCTCGACGCCCTGGACGAACTCCAGGTCGGTTCCATCGTCTACTCCCCGCTGGAGCAGGGCCTGCTCACCGGCCGCTACCTCGACGGCATCCCCGAGGACTCCCGGGCCGCGAGCGACAGCCCGTTCCTGAACTCGGACGCGGTCACCGAGGACCTGGTCGCCCGGCTGCGCGCGCTGGACGAGCTGGCCAAGTCCCGCGGCCAGACGCTCGCCCAGCTGGCGCTGGCCTGGGTGCTGCGCGGCGGCCGGGTGACGTCCGCACTGGTCGGCGCGAGCAGCCCCCGCCAAATCGAGGACAGCGTGGCCGCCATCGGGAACCTGGAGTTCGACGCCGGGGAACTGGCGCGGATCGACGCCCTCGTCAACCCGTGACGTCCTGTCCTGACCGAGTCGTACCCGGCTGAGCCGTACTCGATCGAGCCGTCTCGACCGAGCCGTACGCGACCGAGTCGCGCTCCGCTGAGCCGCACGAGCCCGGCCGCCCGTACCGGCGGCCGGGCTCGCCGCGTCCGCGCCTCCTCAGGCGTCGGCGGGCACCCGGTCGAGGAAACCGAGCACGGAGCGGATACGGCCGTCCGCGTCCAGCGTGATCACATCGGAGCCGGCGACCGGGGCGGACCCCTCCCCGGAGGCGTCCCCGGCCTCGTGCACCAGCTCCCAGGAGAAGCGGGCGGTGTCGTGGTGGCCGTCCACGGAGCCGAGGGGACGGAAGACGAAACCGGGGAACCGCTCGTGGACGGCGGCGATGACGGCAGCGATCCCGTCGTGCCCGCCGGCGTCGACCAGGGGATCGGTGTAGCGGCCGTCCTCGGTCCAGGCGGCGGCCACCGCCTTCGCCGTCCGCTCGGGCCCGGCCGCGTTCCAGGCGTCGAAGTAACGGGCCACGGCGGTCTGGTAGCGGTCGGTGGTCGCGGACATGGGCGATCGCCTCCATCGAGGATCGGAACTGGTCAGGGCCCGGATCCCCGCTGGGGTGACCCGGTAGCGCAACCATGCCCGGCGCGGCCCGGGACCGTCGATTACCCGCGGGGTCATGGCCGGCTGCCCCCTGTGCCGAGGGCCGTCACCGCATCGCCCGGTTCCGGCCAGGACGTGCGCGGAATATGCCCGGAGACTGGCCGGAAAGACATGGTGACAGTGGTTCAGTAGTGAACATACTCGACTGTGCGGGCTTCACTTCCAGCGAGGTCCCGATCACGCACCGCACACGAGCCGCAGCGAAAGCGAGGCCGGCCCGCAGGCGAACGACGCGACGGGGGAGTGCGCATGCACGACGAGTTCCTGTGCCATGTCACCGCATACGGCACCTGCGGCGGACAGCGCATCGGAGTACCGCTCGGCACCTACCGGGCCCCCACGCTCGCGCTCGCCCTGTGGTGGCTGCGCGACCGGGCGAGCTGGATCGCCGACCGGCTCGACCCCCGGCCCGAGGCCGCGCACTTCCCGCCCGGCGCGCTGGTCCCCGTCGCGGACACCGTGCCCGACGTGCCGGCCGTCCTGCGCGCCTGGTGCGGCGCCCCGGACCGGCAGGAACTGGCCGCCGACCACCTGGCCGCGGGCAGGCTGGTGCGGATCGCGACCGGCGACGACACCACCGAGTACGAGCTGCTCGCGGAGTCCGTCGACGCGGTGCGCATGCAGCGGACCATACCGGCGTTGGCCGCCCCCGTCGCCTGACCGTCCGGCGCGCCGCGGGCGGCGGGGCGCCCCCCGGCACGAGGCCGCGCCGCGACCGGTGCCCTGTGCGCGGTCGGCGAACGCAGCGGAGGGACTGCCGGGCCGGGCTCGGGGTACGAGGACTGGAGCGACGGCGACCGGCCGCACCGGGCCTTTCCGAGAGAGAACAGCATGACCGAGCACCTGGGCGGGGCAGTGATACCGACTGGCTTCGACGTACCCGTGGAGCCGCTGCGGCGCGCGGCGCACTACACCGGCGCACCGGGCTGCATCGCCGAGGCACGTGCTTTCGCCGCCCGGTTCCTCCAGCAACTGCGGACCGAGTGGTGCGCGGGCGTCGACGACCGCGCCGACGGCGAGCTGCTGCTGGTGGTGAGCGAACTGGTCACCAACGCCGACCAGCACAGCAAGGGGCCCTACATCCTGGAGCTGGAGGGCACGGACAGCTCGGTCGTGGTGTCCGTGTACGACAGCAGTACGGCCCTGCCCCGCCGTTTCCCGAAGAATCCCGAGCGTGTCGGGCGGCACGGGCTGGAGATCGTGCACGCGCTGGCCACCGAGGTCACCGTGGAACGCGTCCCCGTGGGCAAGCGGGTACGGGCCGTCTTCCCCCTGGGCCGGGGCTGACCCGGCCGGGGCCCATGCTCCGCCGCCGGTTGCCACCGTCGTTTGTCGTTGGTCACTGTTTTCGTTCCGGCCGAGCCCTCACCGCGGCCTCGGCCTACGGCGGGAGCCGGCCGGAACGTGATCCGGTCCCCGGATGTCGTCAGGCGCAGCCCAGTTCGCCGAGCATCCCCTGGCGCAGTCGGGTGATGATCCGCTTGATCAGCCGGGAGACGTGCATCTGGGAGCAGCCCAGCCGCTCCCCGATCTCGGCCTGGGTGGCCTCCTCCACGAACCGCAGGTGGATGATCTGCCGGTCGCGTTCGCTCAGTTCCGCCATCAGTGGGGCCAGCGCGTGGAAGTCCTCCACGAGCCGCAGCCCTTCCTCCTCCACGCCGATGAAGTCGGCGAGCACCGCCTCGCCGTCCTCGGGGCCGTCACCGGTGAGCGCGGCGTCCAGGGAGGCGGAGTTGTAGCCGTTCGAGGCGAGCTGGGCCTCGACCACCTCGTTCTCGGAGAGGTTCATCAGCGTGGCCAGCTCCGCCACCGTCGGATCCCGGTCCAGCCGGCTGGACAGCTCCTCGCGCGCCTTGGCCAGCTCCACCCGCAGCTCCTGGAGCCGGCGCGGCACATGGACGGCCCAGGTGGTGTCCCGGAAGAACCGCTTGATCTCGCCGACGATGTACGGCAGCGCGAACGACGTGAACTCGACCTCGCGCGACAGCTCGAACCGGTCGATGGCCTTGATCAGGCCGATCATGCCGGTCTGGACGATGTCCTCCATGTCGTCGCCGCGGCCCCGGAACCGTCCGGCCGCGAACCGCACGAGCGACATGTTCATCTCGATGAGTGTGTTGCGCGCGTACTGGTACTCGTGCGTTCCCTCTTCCAGCTCGGCCAGACGGCGGAAGAACTGCCGGGACAGCTCGCGAGCGTCGCGCGGGGCGACGGACGCCGGGTCCGTGATGCCAGGCAGTGACCCTTCGCCCGTGCTGCCCTGCTCGGTCTGCTCGACGACCTCGGCTTCCGAACGGATCCCGGCGGCGGTGTTCATTACCTCTCCCACGAAAGTCACGGTTCGACGTCTCCCTGTACGCGGCCTGCGAGCCGGCTCCGGGTGGTGCCGGGTCCAGTGTTTCAGGCGGCGCCTTCGGCGGGTACCCGCAACCCGGCGGATCATGCCTGCCCGCGGAGCCGCTCACGGCGCGGGTACCCATGGTGACGCCTCGCATGCCCCCGCCGCGGCGCACTGGCGGGAAACGACCGGTCGCGCGGGGTCCGGCCGGCGATTTCCCTCAGGGCGCAACGCCCGGTCCTTGCCCCGGACGGCACCGCTCCTAGGCTGACGGGATGACCAACCCGGTGAGCGACGAAGCCCGAGTGATCCCCCTGCGACCGGCGCCGGCCCGCCCCAAGGCGCCGGAGACCGAGCCCGCCCCCAGGGAGCCCCTGTGGCGTGATCTGGTCGGCGAGGTGCTGCGCCGCGAGCGGCGGGCGCAGCGGCGCACCCTGAAGGACGTGGCCGACACGGCCCGGATCTCGCTGCCGTACCTGTCGGAGGTCGAGCGGGGCCGCAAGGAGGCGTCGTCCGAGGTCCTCGCCGCCGCCGCGCACGCCCTCGGCCTGAGCCTCGGCGACCTGCTGGCGCGGGCGCACGGCGAGCTGTCCCGCCGTACGGCCGGCCACCGGGCGGCGGCCCCCCGTCACGGTTCGTACCGCGGCCTCTGCCTCGCCGCCTGAGCCCGGCACCGGGCGCGCCGGGGCCCGCCACGCGGCCCGGCCCCGGCGCCCGGGAATCTTTCACCTGTTCGAATGAACCGGTGGCCGGGCCGATGAGATGCGCGGCGCGGAGCGGTCTTCCCCTACGACCGTGTTCCCCGACGTTCCCCGACCCGATCCACGCCCCGGGAGGCACCCATGACCACCGACGGATTCATCACCTGCCTCTGGTTCGACGGCAAGGCGGAGGAGGCCGCGCACTTCTACGTGTCCGTCTTCAAGGACTCCCGCGTCGAGCGCGTCGTGCGCCGGCCCGAGTCCGAGTCAGAGTCAGCGGCGGAGGCCGGGCCCGGCCCGGCCGGTTCCGTGCTGACCGTGGAGTTCACGGCCAACGGCCAGCGGTTCGTCGCGCTCAACGGCGGCCCCGAGTTCACGTTCGACGAGGCCGTCTCCCTCCAGATCCTCTGCGCCGACCAGCAGGAGATCGACCACTACTGGACGAAGCTGACGGAGAACGGCGGCGAGGGCGGCCCCTGCGGCTGGCTCAAGGACCGCTACGGCCTGTCCTGGCAGGTCGTCTACGCCCCCTTGCTCGGCATGATCGCCGACCCGGACCCGGAGAAGGCCGGCCGGACCCTGCGCGCCATGCAGGGCATGGGCAGGCTGGACGCGGCCGGGCTGGAGCGGGCGTACGCGGGCGGGTAGCGGCCGCCCGGCACCGGCACGGGACCCGGCTCGCCGCGCGGGCCGGACCCCCGATGGCTAGCGTGAACAAACAGGGACACCTCACATCAGGAGGGCCGTCGGCATGGCCGTACAACCCGAAGGAACGCCCTGTTGGGCCGACGCGATGTTCAGCGACGTCGAGGGAGCCAAGCGGTTCTACGGCGACGTCCTCGGCTGGACCTTCGGCGAGTCCTCGTCGGAGTACGGCAACTACACCCAGGCCTACGCCGACGGCAAGGCCGTCGCGGCCGTCGTCCCGCCCATGCCGGGGCAGGAGGGCCAGTCGCAGTGGTGTCTGTACTTCGCCTCGCCGGACGCCGCGGCCACCGCCCGGAAGATCCGGGACAGCGGCGGGGAGGTGCTGCTGGAACCGATGCGGGTCGGCGACTTCGGCACGATGTGTCTGGCCCGTGAACCCAGCGGCGCCGTGTTCGGCGTGTGGCAGGCCGGCACCCACGAGGGCTTCGAGGCGACGGCCACACCCGGCGCCTACTGCTGGGCCGAGGTCTTCACCAGGGAACCGGAACAGGCGGACGCCTTCCTCTCCTCCGTCTTCCCCTACCGGATGAAGGAGATCGAGGACGACGCCGTGGACTTCCGGATGTTCGACATCGGCGAGGACACCGTCCTCGGCCGGATGCGGATGACCGACGACTTCCCGCCCGAGGTGCCCTCGTACATCAACGTCTACTTCACCGTCGACGACTGCGACGCGGCCGCCGACCGGGCCGTCGGGCTTGGCGGAATCCTCCGCTTCGGGCCGATGAGCAGCCCCTTCGGCCGGTTCGCGGCGCTCAGCGACCCGCAGGGCGCCGACTTCTCGGTGATCGACATCACCACCACCGAGGGACGGATGCCGAAGATCAGGGACGTCTGACCGGCCCCGGCACGGACCCGTCCGCGGCCATGGCATCATCGAGCGCATGCGTGAACGTGTGGTGGCCGCGTGCGACGGGGCTTCGAAGGGAAACCCCGGACCGGCCGGATGGGCGTGGGTGGTCTCGGACGGCGACGAGCGGACCCCCGCCCGCTGGGCGGCGGGCCCGCTCGGCCGGGCCACCAACAACGTCGCGGAACTGACGGCCCTGGAGCGGCTGCTCACGGCCGTCGACCCGGAGGTGCCGCTGGAGATCCGGATGGACTCCCAGTACGCGATGAAGGCCGTCACCACCTGGCTGCCCGGCTGGAAGCGCAACGGCTGGAAGACCGCCGCCGGCAAGCCCGTCGCCAACCAGGACCTGGTGGTCCGCATCGACGAACTCCTCGGCGGCCGGTCCGTCGAGTTCCGCTACGTGCCCGCCCACCAGGTCGACGGCGACCCGCTGAACGACTTCGCCGACCGCGCCGCCAGCCAGGCGGCCTCCGTCCAGGAGTCCGCCGGCAGCGAACTGGGCTCCCCCGAGCCCCCGCCGTCGCCCGACACCCCGGCGGCGGCCGGGGCACCGCGCCGGAAGACGCCCCGCCGCACCGGCGCCGGGGCCTCCTCGTCCGCCCGGACCATCAAGGCCAAGTTCCCCGGCCGCTGCCTGTGCGGCCGGTCCTACGCGGCCGGCGAGAAGATCGCCAAGAACGCGCAGGGCTGGGGCCACCCGGAGTGCCGTACCGCCGAGGCCTGATCAGGCGTCGAACGTGTAGTACGCGGTGTGGTCCAGCAGATCCGCCGGGCGCACGGTGTTCCACGGCTTCATGGTCTCGTCCAGGTCCACCACGTCCGGCGTGCCGCCCGCCGGCACATACGCGGAGTCCGGGTGCCGCCGCTGCCACTCGGCCCACAGCTTGTCGACGTAGGCGTGGTGCAGCCAGAACACCGGGTCGTTGGGGGAGACCCCGGTGGCCATCTGTCCGCCGACCCACACATGCACCCTGTTGTGCAGGTTGACCCCGCGCCAGCCCTCCAGGTGGTTGCGGAAGCCCTCCGAGGCGCTGTTGTACGGCGGCAGGTCGTACGCCGCTATCGCCAGGACCGACTCCACCTCGGCGCGCGTCGGCAGCTCGGCCACGCTCGTGCCGAGCGAGCGGCGCAGGAACGTCCGGCCGTCGACGCGCACGTTGATCGGCCAGTTGCCCGTGGACACGGCGAACGGGCCGTCCATCACCCGGCCGTCGGTGCTGCGCCCGGTGCCGCCGAGGAAGTCCGGCGCCCACAGCGAGGCCCGCACGGTGCGGTCGGCGGTCCAGTCCCAGTACGGCAGTGTGACGGAGGAGTCCACGGACTGCAGCGCCTGCTCGAAGTCGAGCAGGAACCTGCGGTGCCAGGGCAGGAACGAGGGGGAGCGGTGGCCGGTCCGCTCCCCGCCGTCGGTGTCCGACATGATGAACTCGTTGTGCGTGCGGACGAACTCGTCGTAGCGCCCGTTGCGCTTGAGTTCGAGGACGGCGGCGACGAACCGGCGCTTCTCGTCGGCGGTCAGGGCGGCCTGGTTCTTGCGTACGGTCATGGTGCGCGGTGCTCCGAAGTCCTTGCGGGGGCGGTCAGTTGGTGGGGAACGGCAGCAGCGGGGCGCCCTGCAGCTCGTCCACCGCGGCACGGGCGGCGGCGCGCGGGGTGGGCACCGGGTCGTAGTGGGTGACGGCCGCCGTGGCGGTCGCGGCGACGGCGGCCGCCGCAGTGAGCGCGCGGCGCCGGGTGATCTCGGGCATGCGGGTCCTCCGGAAGAGTGAAGATTTCGTGACGACGCATGCCTATCGACAGCACCCTGAACGGAAGAAATCCGCCGGAACCGGTTGGCTGTGATCCGGACAATTAACCACATGTCATACAGAGTTGAACAAAAGATGATCTTGCTGTGGCGGTGGCCGGATCCGCACCGGAACGGGGAATTCCTTGCCGGGGCGCCCCCGTTTTCCTTGATCCTTTCCGGCGGCGGCCCGCCCGAGTGGCGCGGCTCACCATGCCAGACTGACGCGATCATGCGGCGCGGCCCTGCTACCCTCCGGTTCCGTCCGGACACGGCCGGTGACAGTCAGGGGTGTGCGTGTGAAGGTCGTCTGCGTCGGAGGCGGGCCCGCCGGACTCTGCCTCGCCCTCCTGCTCAAACGGCAGGACCCGGCCCACGACATCACCGTCCACGAACGCGACCCCGAGGGCTCCACCTACGGCTGGGGCGTGACGTACTGGCGCGGCCTGCTCGACCGGCTCCGGGCCTACGACCCCCCGACCGCCCGCGCCATCGAGGAACACTCCGTCCGGTGGACGGACGGCGTCGCCCACGTCGGCGACCTGACCACCCGGCACCACGGCGACGAGGGCTTCGGCATCGGCCGGCACCGGCTGCTCGGCCTGCTCGCCGATCGGGCCCGCGCCCTCGGCGTCCGCCTGGAGTACGAGAGCGCGCCTGCCCGGCCGCCCGCCGGCGCGGACCTCGTCGTCGCGGCCGACGGTCTGCACAGCGCCCTGCGCACCCGCCGCGCCGACCACTTCGGCACCCGCGTCACCCCGGGCCGCAACCCCTACCTCTGGCTCGGCACCACCAAGGTCTTCGACGCCTTCACCTTCGCCTTCACCGAGACCGGGCACGGCTGGATCTGGGCCTACGGCTACGGCTACAGCGCCGACCGCAGCACCTGTGTCGTCGAGTGCTCCCCGGAGACCTTCACCGGACTCGGGCTCGGCCGGACCGGCCCCGGCGAGAGCCTCGCCCTGCTGGAGAAGCTCTTCGCCCGCGTCCTCGACGGCCACCCCCTCGTCGCCCGTCCCGGCGTCGCCTGGGGGACCTTCCGCACCCTCACCAACCGCACCTGGCACGACGGCAACGTGGTCCTGCTCGGCGATGCCGCCCACACCACCCACTACTCCATCGGCGCCGGCACCACCCTCGCCCTGGAGGACGCCATGTGCCTGGCCGACGCCCTGCGCGCGCACCCCCTGCCCGAGGCCCTCGCCGCCTACGAGCGCCGGCGCCGGACCGCACTGCTGTCCGCGCAGAGCGCCGCCCGCTACAGCGCCCGGTGGTACGAGAACCTGCCCCGCTACATCCACCTGCCCCTGCACCGGATGTTCGCCCTGCTCGGCCAGCGCCACTCACCGCTGCTGCCGTATGTCCCGCCGCAGCTGTACTACGGCCTGGACAAGGCGGCCGGCCGGCTGGTGCCCCTGCGCAGGTTCAAGCGCTGGCTCGGCCCCCGCGCCGCCCGCGCCCTGCACGCCCGTACCGAACGCACCCGCTGACCGCTTCCCACCACCCGGGCGTACCTCCGCACGCACAACCTCCGCACACACGCACACACGCACACAGACAAGGAACCCCCCATGGCCGTACCCGTCCAGTTCGACCACACCTCGTCCGGCTACAGCCTCCAGCGCGCCTACTGGCTGGCCCGCGCCGCCGAGCTGGCCTACAAGGACGAGGCCGCCATCGAGGAACAGGCCGCCCGGTGGGGATTCGAGGAGGTCCGCCACCACCACACCCGCTTCACCCCGCCCTTCCCGCTCCAGGACACCCAGGCGTACACGCTGGCGAGCGACCGGACCCGGCCGTCCACGCCACGCTCGCCGAACTGCGCACCGACGGCCAGACCGTCTACTTCACCGGGCACAGCCTCGGAGGCGCCCTCGCGATGCTGGCCGGCGCCCGGCTGTACCTGGAGGAGCCGTTCCTGGCCGCCGACGGCGTCTACACCTACGGTCAGCCCCGCACCTGCGACCGGCTGCTGGCGGAGGCCTTCCACCAGGGCTTCGGCGGCCGGATGTACCGCTTCGTCAACAACAACGACATCGTCCCGCAGCTCCCGCCAAAGCCGGTCTACACCCATGTCAGGGCGCTGCGCTACTTCGACTCCAAGGGCAGGCTGCACGAGTCGATGCCGCTGCTGTCGGCGCTGGGCGACCGGGCCGGGGGCCTGACCGCGGACCCCTTCGCGCCCGCCTCCGACGGCGTCCGCGACCACCTCATGCGCCACTACCTCGCCGCCCTGGAACACAACCTGGCCTGAGCCGCCCGCCCGGAGCCCGGCGGCCACCCGGCGCGGCGACCGCCCGCGCCGGGTGGCCGGCGCGGGCGGACCCGTACGGGATCCGGCGAGACTACCGGCATGGATCTGCTGTCCCTGCGCTATTTCCAGGCCGTCGCCCGGCACCAGCACATCAGCCGCGCCGCCGAGGAACTACGGGTCGCCCAGCCGTCGGTGAGCCGGACCATCCGCCGGCTCGAAACCGAACTCGGCGTCCCGTTGTTCGACCGGCAGGGCCGCCGCATCCGGCTCAACGATCACGGCGCCGCCTTCCTGGCCCGGGTGGACCGGGTGCTGGCGGAACTCGACGACGCGCGGCGGGAGCTGGCCGACGCCGCCGGACCCGGTCCCGGCCGGGTCGCCGTGGCCGCCGAGACCCTGCTCCAGCTGTCCGGCGTGCTGTCCGCCTTCCGCGCGCTGCGGCCCGGGGTGCGGGTGCGCCTGTTCCAGGCCCCGGTGGACGCCATGCACCGGCATCTGCGCACGGCCGAGGTGGACTTCGCCATCGCCTCCCAGCCGCTCGCCGGACCCGGGCTGTGCACGCTGGAATTGGTCCGCGAGGAGGTGCTGTTGGCCGTACCGGCCGGGCACCCGCTGGCCGGCCGGGCGAGCGTCACGGTGGCCGAGCTGGCCGGCGAGGACTTCGTCAGCACCCGCGCCGGCCACTGGCAACGGTCCCTGCTGGAACGGCTGTTCGCCCGCGAGGGACTGTCCCCGCGGGTGGTCTGCGAGGGCGACGAGGCGGCCGCCACCCCCGAGCTGGCCGGTGCCGGACTCGGCCTCTGCCTGCTGCCGGCCGTCGCCCGGCGGGCCATCGGCGAGGACGGACCGGTGGCCTGGCTGCGGCTGGACGCCCCGGACTGCCACCGCACGCTGACCCTGGTGTGGCGGCGCAACGCCCATCTCTCGCCCGCCGCCCGG
Organism: Streptomyces nogalater; assembly: GCF_039532885.1. Taxonomy (NCBI): domain Bacteria; kingdom Bacillati; phylum Actinomycetota; class Actinomycetes; order Kitasatosporales; family Streptomycetaceae; genus Streptomyces; species Streptomyces nogalater. Next base: position 178,404 of record NZ_BAAASM010000075.1, read on the forward strand.
GACTTCCGCCGGCTGGCCCGGGAACGGCTCATGTCCCTCGCGCCATGAGCACATGGCCGAACCGGTCGTGGAAGGTGCGAACGCCTCCGCACTAGCGTCACACCGTGCCCACCGCACAGGACGAGGGAGAACAGCGATGAGCGAACGACAAGCCCCGGTACAGGCCGGGTTCCGCAGCTACGCGGAGGCCGTCCTCGACGTGCTGTCCGCCCGGCCGGCACAGGCGGCGGTCACCACCGCCGAGGGGCGGGTGGTCGGCGCCGGGGAGTTCCGGGACCGGGTGTACCGGCTCGCCTGGGAGCTGGCCGGGCGCGGGACGGGCCGCGGGGCCACGGTCACCCTGCTCACCGGCAACACCGTGGAGGCCCTGGTGGCCCGTTACGCCGTCAACCTGACCGGCGCCCGGGTGGTCGTCCTCTACGAGGGCATGAGCCCGCCGGTCATGGCGCGGGTGATGGCGAGCGTGGACTGCTCCCTGCTGCTGGTGGACGACCGGCAGCGGGAGGCGGCACGGCACCTGTCCCGGCTCCCCGGCATTCCCGAAGTCCTCTGGCTGGGACCGGACGGTGACGCGGAGGACGTGCTCGCCGCGGCGGCGCGGCGGCCGGCCCGGCCGATGGGCGGCCGGGTGGGCCCCGACGACGACTGGTGCGTCCGGCACACCGGCGGCACCACCGGCATCCCCAAGGGCATCCGCATGACCCACGGTGCCTACCGGCTGAGCATGGACCAGGGGTTCGCCGTCGCCGGCGACCCGCCCCGCTTCCTGGCCTGCACCGCCCTCGCCCATCTCGCCGGGATCTTCACCGACCTGGCGCTGTACCAGGGCGGCTCGGTGGTGCTGCGGCACGGCTTCGAACCCGGGGACGTGCTGGCCACGGTCCAGCGCGAACGCGTCACCCACACGTGGCTGCTGCCGCCCCTGCTCTACCGGCTGCTGGACCACCCCGACCTGCCCCGCACCGACCTGTCCGCGCTGCGCCGCATCAGCTACGGCGGCACCCCGGCCTCACCGGCCCGGATACGGCAGGCCGCCCGGGTCCTCGGGCCGGTGCTGCACGGAATGTACGGGCAGGCGGAGGCACAACTCATCACCCAGACGGGCCCGGACGAACAGGGGATCACCGGCCACGGCGGGCAGCTGACCGTCGGCCGGGCCCTGCCGGGCGTGGAGATCACGATCCGGGACGCCGACGGCGCCATCCTGCCGCCGGGGGAGTGGGGCGAGGTGCGGGTGCGCTCGCCCTATGCGATGGGCGGCTACTGGAAGCAGCCGGAGCTGACCGCCGAGGTGCTGCGGGACGGCTGGGTGCACACCGGAGACGTCGGCTATCTCGACGAGGACGGCTACCTCTACCTGGTGGACCGGATCAAGGAGATGATCGTGGTCGTCGGGGGTCACGTCTACCCGGCGGAACTGGAGGAACTGCTGCTGGGCCACCCCGCCGTAGGCCGGTGCGCGGTGTTCGGCAGCCGGGACGACGACGCGGTGGAGCACGTCCACGCCGCCGTGGTGCCCGCCGCCGGACGGCGGCCCACGCTGGAGGAGATCCGGGACTTCGTCACCGCCCGCAAGGGACGCCTCTACGCCCCCGACACCCTGCACCTGGTGGAGGACATCCCGCTGACGGCGGCGGGCAAACCGGACAAGCGGCGGCTGAGCACCCTGCTGACCGGCTGAGCCGCGCCGCGACGTGCACGGGAAGCCGCGGCGGATGACAGACTGACGCCATGGACGAACGCGTGATCGGCAGGTCGGGTCAGTGGGCATCGGTGGTCGGGCTCGGCACATGGCAGCTGGGCGCCGACTGGGGAGACGTGGACGACAAGGTGGCCCTGTCCGTCCTTGAGGCGGCGGCCGAGGCCGGGGTGACCTTCTTCGACACGGCCGATGTGTACGGCGACGGGCGCAGCGAACAGACCATCGCCTCCTTCCTGCGGGGCCGGCCGGACCTGCACGTCCTGGTGGCCACCAAGATGGGGCGCCGGGTGGAGCAGATCCCGCAGAACTACGTCCTGGACAACTTCCGCGACTGGAACGACCGCTCGCGCCGCAACCTCGGTGTCGACCGCGTCGACCTGGTGCAGCTGCACTGCCCGCCCACCCCCGTCTACTCCTGCGACGAGGTGTTCGACGCCCTGGACACCCTGGTGGAGGAGGAGCGCGTCGCCGCCTACGGGGTGAGCGTGGAGACCTGTGAGCAGGCGCTCACCGCGATCGCCCGGCCGGGCGTGGCCAGCGTGCAGATCATCCTCAACCCGTTCCGCATGAAGCCGCTGTACGAGGTGGTGCCCGCCGCCCGTGAGGCCGGTGTCGGCATCATCGCCCGGGTGCCGCTCGCCTCCGGGCTGCTGTCCGGGAAGTACACCAAGGACACCGTGTTCGCGGCCGACGACCACCGCACCTACAACCGGCACGGCGAGGCCTTCGACCAGGGCGAGACCTTCTCCGGGGTCGACTACGCCACCGGGGTGGAGGCCGCCGCCGAGTTCGCCGCGCTCGCCCCGGAGGGGTACACCCCGGCCCAGCTCGCACTGCGCTGGATCATCGAGCAGGAGGGCGTCACCACCGTGATCCCCGGCGCCCGCAGCCCGGAGCAGGCCCGCGCCAACGCCGCCGCGGCCAAGCTGCCGCCGCTGCCGCCGCAGACGTTCACCGCGATCCGCGAGCTGTACGACCGCCGGATCAAGGACCAGGTCGAACACCGCTGGTAGCGGCCCCGCCCGGACCCGTGTCGCACGTCCGCCCGTTTGACGAACGGGCGGACGGTTACACGGCACCCCATGACGCGTGATGGGCGGCGCAGAGGGCGCGATGAAACCGAGGAAGAGCGGGCCGACCGGATGTGGGCGGAACTCATCCAGGAGGTCCGGGTCGCACAGACGGGCGTACAGATCCTGTTCGGCTTCCTGCTGACCGTCGTCTTCCAGCCCAAGTACGCCCGCCTGGCCGACACCGACCAGGTGATCTACATCGTGACCGTCGTCATGGGCGCGTGCGCCACCGGCGCCCTCGTCGGACCGGTGTCCCTGCACCGCCTGGTCTCCGGCCACCGGGTCAAACCGCGGGCGGTACGGCTGGCCTCCCGGATGACCCTGGTCGGCCTGGCCCTGCTGCTCGCCACGATGACCTCTTCCCTCCTCCTGATCCTCCGGGTGGCCACCCACAACGGCTACGTCCCCTACCTGGTGACGGCCGTAGTCGCCTGGTACGTCCTGTGCTGGTACGCCCTGCCTCTGTGGGCCCGCCGTCATTCGGGGTCGGAGGACTGAGGGGTCTCTCGTCCGGATCGGCGGGCGGGTCGCGGGGAGACGCTCAGGCGGCGCCTGCGGGACGGATCAGTGTCCGCAGCATGCGGTGGGTGGCGGGGTCGGTGGCGTGGATGCGGGTGGCATGTGTGCCGCGGGTGAGCAGGACGCGGTAGGTATTGAGGGCATAGCGGAGGTACTGCTCGGGGGGCAGGCCACGGAGGTGGCTGTCTTCGCTGTGTTCGGGACGGGCGTGCCAGTGGCCATCGTTCCAGATGAGGTCGGGGCCGATGATGACGCCGGAGTGGTGGTATTCGAGGCCTTGGGCGGTGTAGATGCAGCCGATCTGCTGGTGGCCGCCGGAGTGGCTGGCCCAGAGCTGGCTGCGGGGAGCGAGGACACGGCCGTCGTGGGGGTCGGTGAGGGCGGTGTCGGCGTTCCAGGCGGCGCGCCAGGTCCGGGCAGGTGTCGAGGGCCCCGCGGGGACCTCGATGCCGATGTCGAGGGGGAGGGCGGTGGCGCCGCGAGGGCGGTCGCGGGTCCAAGGCCAGCAGAATCCGGCGGTGGTGCGGGCGGTGTACCCGGCGGCGGTGGCGTGTTCGACCCACTCCTGGAGCTGGAAGGGGTCGTCGGACAGGCCGAGGTCGTATCCGGCGTGCCCGGTCCAGGGCACGGGTCTGCCGTACAGCAGGGCGTCGACCCAGGCGGTGTAAGCGGCTGAGCCGCCGCACCGGAAGGAACCGGTCAGCTCCAGGTGGTGGTGGGTCCGGCCCACGGCACGGGCGGCGGCGCTGATCTCTTCGACGGTGGTGCCTTCGTCGGGGCGGATGATCTGTCGTTCGTCCAGGAAGATCACGGCCAGCGGTACGTGCTCCACCACCACGGTCAAGTCCCGGGGCAGGCCACGCGCACCACCCCGCTTGATGCGTTGCGCCTCGTCGATGACGAGGGTGCCGGTCTGCCGTGCGACGCTGCGTATCAAGCTCGCCGCGGGGAAGAGTTCGCGGGCGGCACTGTGTTCGCGGGTGGCGTCCAGAAGGTGGGCGCGCAGGGTGCCGGAAGGAGTGATGAAGCGGGGACGGGCCGAGGGGTGGACGCGCATGAGGTGCCCCAGCAGCCGCGCGGCGAGGGCCGTCTTGCCGCTGCCCGGGCCGCCGCTGACGGTGACCACCGCTCCACCGGTCTTCCGGCCCCGCCCGTCGGGTGCCTGACCCGCGCCGGCGGAAAGGGCGGACAGGTGGTGGGTGGCAGCGGCACGGATCCGTACGAACGCTTCCTGCTGATCACCCACCAGCGCGAAGGCCACACTGCCCTCCAGGACGGAGCCGACGTGGTCCAGCAACCGGGTGGAGGGCGTCCACCGGATGCCCTCGAAAGCGGCTATGTCACCGCGGGACGGCGCGAGGACGTCCGCGCACCGCAGCAGCCCTGCCAGCGTCCCTGCGGGCGCCGACAAGTCCTCGCCGCCGAGCACCGGGATGTCGGCGACCGCGGGAGCGTCCGGCCGCAGGGCCTGGGTCTCGGCAGCAGTGGCGTTGTGCAGCACCACCACGGCGCGCACATCCAGCCGCGGGGCTCTCTCCGGCCGCCAGTGCTGAAAGAAGCTCCGGTAGGACGCGACCTGGAACACGGGGTGGACCGTTACCTGCCCATCGCCGCGCATCACCCGCTCCTGGTCGAGGACGCGGCACTGGTGCCACTGCTTGAGCTCGATCACGACCAGGACCAGTTCCCCGCCGGGCCCGGCACCGACCAGCAACGCGTCCAGGCGTCGGCTCCCACCGGGGGTCCCGTATTCCAGGTACACCCGCAGATCCGACAGCTCCGCCCGCAGCAGTGCTTCCAGCAGTGGCGGCCACGACCGGCGCCAGGCACGCACTTCCGCGTCGCCGGGTTCCCCGAACCCCGCTGCCCGGTACCGCGCGATGCACCGGTCGATGAACGACGGGTCCTTCAGCTCGTCGGCGACCTCTCGTACCCGCCCCGCGGCAGCGCAGGCCACGCCTGACCACGCTCCCGCGGGACCCGCCCGGTAGGTGCCCTGTGGCTCCGCCTCCGCCACGTCGTAGGACAGTGGGGCAGCCCGCTTCGGCTCGTCCACGTTCCCTCCCCCTCGTTCGCACACTTCAACGGCCTGCCCGTTTCAAGCAGTTCGGTATTCCGGACTCGTCGATCCGTCACCCGACACCCCGCTATAGAGGGCTGTGTAAGTGGGATCTTATGATGAACTGCATGACGATGAGTTCACAGTTCGTGATGGTTCACGTGGGCCAAAGCACCGAGGCGCAGCGGAACTTGGTGCACGGCATCGAGACGCGCTCGTGGGGGTTCCCGGAGTCCAAGGCCGAGTACGAGGGAGCGCGGCCAAGGTTCGCCCTGCTGGCGACGGGTGCGTCACCGCGGGTACAGCTCGAGCAGTGGCTGACGGGCACGGCGACCCTCTACCTCTTCGAGGTCCGGAAGGGCTTCTACACCGGTCATGCGCCGCACTGGCCGGATGAGGAGGCGGAGATGCGCGTGAAGTATCCGCTGCGCTTCGGTATCGAGCCCTTGGCGGTCCTGCATGACGTACCGCTGGGCCCTGACGGTCCGTTGACGGAGGCCGGCAGCGACGCGATCCGCCGCTCCGGAACCGATCGCGGTATGGGCAAGCTCGTCGACATGCCGGTCCTGCCCCTCCTGAACCTCGCCGACATCCCGGTCGACGCCGACGAACCGGAGAGTGTCCCGCTGGACAAGTCCCCCGGCTTCACCGGCGACCAGGTGGAGGGAAAGAAGAAACCGCAGCGCCGGCGTCGCGGCGCCGGCTACATATCCGATCCCAAGAAGCGCAAGGCGATCGAACTGCACGCCGAAGACCTGGCTGTCGCCCACTACGAGGCCGAGGGCTGGACGGTGGAGCGCCTCGGCAAGCCGTACGACCTGCGCTGCACGCGCGGGACCGAAGAGCGTCACGTGGAGGTCAAGGGCACCACCGGCGCGCCCACCAGCGTCGAACTGACCATCAACGAGGTGCTCCACGCTCGCGACAAGGACACCACGGTGGACCTGTACGTCGTCAGCGACATCACGATCGACACGCACACGGTCCCTTACACCACCAGTGGCGGGGAGGTCAGCCACTACCTCGACTGGGAACCGGCCGAGCAGGACCTCAGGCCCCGCAGGTACGAGTACCGTCTTCCGTTGACCAGTGACTGACCGAGGCCGATCCGGGTCGGCGCGTCCTCCTCGCCGCACTTCCAGCGGCCCGAAGCAGGCGCGAGCGTAGATTTCGTCACACCGTTTCGGGCGCCTCGTGCGGGGCTTCCTCCCGGCTGTGCCGGTCCGTGAACTGGTCGCCCGTGCCTCACCGTTGTGCGGCAGCGGGCGACCGACGACATGGGCGGCTACTCAGCCCCGGAGAGGATCGCCGCCAGCAGTTCGTCCACGTCGATCCGTTCCCGGCCCGGCGGGACGACCTGGTGCGTCTCGCGCAGGAACGCCGCCACCGCCGGCGCCCACGCCAGCACCACCGCACGGTGCCGGCTGCCGTCCGGACGGCTGTCCCCGAGGAACTCCAGCCGTAGTTCGTGGCACGGCCCGCTGCCCTGTGGCCGCAGCCGTACGTCGCCCACGCCGACCGGTCCGGCCAGCCCCGCGGCCAGCATCTCCCGGTCCAGCCGCCAGCACGCCAGCACCCGGCCGTCGTGGGCGAAGACGGCGGTGACGGCGAACGGGTCGTCGGCGGCGTAGCCGAGATGGGCCAGCACCGGACACCGCCCGGTGCCGGGCGCGAGGAGCTGGACCACCAGGGTCTTGTGCACGAACGGATTCACGCGGGGCCTCCGGCAGACAATCGGCGTAGAGACCCCTAGTACCCCGGCACCGCCCAGAATGCTCACTCGTGTGGCTGATTCCCGCGCCGCACCGCTGAACAGCCCGTCAGCCGAAGGCCTCCCGCAGCGCCGGCAGCAGGGTCTTCGCCGACCAGTCCAGGAACTCCCGCTGCGCGTCACCGCCGATCTGCACCAGCGCGACCTCCCCGAACCCGGCCTCCGCGTACGGTCGTACGGCCTCTACGAACGCCTCTGGATCGTCGCCGCACGGAATGGCGGAGGCGACGTCGTCCTCGGTGACGAACTGGGTCGCGGCCTCGAACGAGTCGGGGTGCGGCAGTTCGGCGTTCACCTTCCAGCCCAGGCCGAACCAGCGGAACTGGGAGTGGGCGCGCTTGACCGCCGTGTCCCGGTCGGGGTCGTAGCTCACCGGCAACTGGCCCACCCGGGGCTTGCCCTTGCCGCCGTGCCGGTCGAAGGCCTCCAGCAGGCCCGCCTTCGGCTCGGTCGCGATCACCAGGTCGGCGAGGTGCCCGGCGAGTTCGCAGGACTGGTTGCCGGAGACGGCGATGCCGATCGGCGGCGCCTGCTCCGGCAGGTCCCACAGCCGGGCCGACTCCACGTCGTAGTGCTGCCCGTGGTGGGTGACATGGCCGCCCTCGAACAGCGCGCGGATGATGTGCACCGCCTCCTCCAGCATCTCGTGGCGGACGTCCACCGGAGGCCAGCCGCCGCCCACGACATGCTCGTTCAGGTTCTCGCCGGCGCCGAGGCCGAGCCGGAACCTGCCCTCGGACAGCAACTGCACGGTCGCCGCCTTCTGCGCCACGATCGCCGGGTGGTAGCGCAGGATGGGACAGGTGACGTAGGTCATCAGGGGGATCCGGGAGGTGGCCTGGGCGGCGGCGCCCAGCACGCTCCACGCGTAGGAGGCGTGCCCCTGTGCGCGCAGCCACGGGAAGTAGTGGTCCGAGATCACCGAGAAGTCGAACCCCACCTCCTCGGCGCCCACCACGTGTTCCACCAGGTCCCGGGGACCTGCCTGCTCGGTCATCATCGTGTATCCGATTCGCACCATATCGGGCGAGTCCCCGGCTCGGCGTCCGGAAAACGGCCCATGGCGAGGGTCACTCCCGTGGTACCCGGAACGTCCGCAGGAACGTCGTCAGCGCCACCCGGTTCGCCGCGTCCTCCCAGGCCGCGGCCGGGGTGGTGAAGCGCAGCGAGTAGCCGCGCCGGCCGCCGAGCAGCAGGCCGCGCCCGAAGGGCCGGGGCGTGCGCTCCCGGGCCCGGCCAGCCACTCCAGGGCGGCGGCCCGGCGGCCCAGGTAGGCGGTGGCCCGGACCGCGCCGATCCGGCGGTAGCCCGGCAGCCGGGCCGGTTCAGGCTCGACGTCCTCACGCCGGACGGCGACCGGATCGGGGCCGACACGCTCGCTGTAGGTGACGGCGAGCGTGGGCGTGCCGCCGCTCCGGCCGGAGATCACGCGGTAGGCCAGGCCGCCCACCCGGAGGTGGCCGGCCGCCGCCACCCGCCGACCGCCGCCACCCGCCGGGCGGCGCCACGGAGAAGCCCTGGGATGCACGGTACGCGCGGTAGCCGGCCGGCAGCGCGGAGGAGGCGGAGGGGGAGGGCGTGAGGGAGGGGCGGGGGAGAGGGGGAGGCGGTACGGTCGGCGTGGGGCCGGGCGGGGCGCCGCCGGTGGGCCGGCCGGAGGGTGCGGCCGGGGTGTCGGCCGGGGGCGGGACGGCATACCGATGTGTGCCGGTCGGCACGCCGGTCGCGGCCCGCGCCACACCGGTCACACAGCGCGCCGCCTTCCACGACCGCGGCGACCCGGTCCGGGCGCGGCAGCCGCATGGTCTCGCCGGCGTGCAGGTCCCGTGCCGTGAGGCGGTGCGCGGAATCACCGGCGGACTCCGGCAGGACCGTCCGCGCCACCGGGCGGGGCCGTCCCGCCACCAGTCCTCCGCGTACCAGCACAGGCGGTTCGTCTCGCGGGAGAAGAGCTCCAGCAGCCGGTACCGCCCGGCGACCCCCTCGGATGCGAAGACGCGCGCCTCGGCCATGGACACCCCTCACACACCCCGCCCGGACTTTCCCGGAGGTACGCGGGGCGCACGGGGATGTGTTCAACAGGCGCTCACCACAGGCCGTACCGACTGGCCCAGCCCATGACTTCCTGGGGTGTCGTGTTGCCGCCGCACACCACGAGCCCGATCCGGGCGCCGTCACCGACCCGCTCCACCACCTGCCGGGCCGCGGGCAGCAGACAACCAGCCGCCGGCTCGGCCCACACCTTGGCGCGGTCGGCGAGATCCAGACAGCCGCGCACCGCGTCCCGGTCCGGCACCACCAGGACCTCCTCGACGAGCGCGGACACATGGTCGTACGTCAGCCGGGACACCGAGGGCGCGCTCAACGTGGTGACCAGGGACGACAACGGCACCCGCACCGGGCCGCCCGCCTTGAGCGCGCCGGACATCGCCTCCGCGCCCTCGGTCTCCACGCCCCACACCCGTACCCCCGGCCGCCGGGCCCGCAGGGCCGCCGCGACCCCGGCGATCAGACCACCACCGCCCACGCTGACGACGACATCGGTCAGCTCCCCGGCGTCCTCGGCCAGCTCCAGCCCCACGGTGCCCTGTCCGGCGATCACGGCCGGGTCGTCGAACGGGTGGACCAGGGTCAGCCCCTCGTCCCGCAGCCGCGTCACCAGTTCGAAGGCGCTGTCCATGCCGTCGGTCAGCCGCACCGACGCCCCGGCCTCCTCGGCGAGCGCGAGGGAACGGGCGGGCGCGGTGCGCGGCATGACGACGGTGGCCTTCACATCGAGGGCCGCCGCCATCACCGCGAGCGCGATCCCGTGGTTGCCGCCGCTCACCGCGACCACGCCCGCCGCCCGCTCGGCCGCGGTCAGCGACAGCAGCTTCGCCGTGGCCCCGCGCGCCTTGAACGAGCCGGTGCGCTGGAGCAGTTCGAGCTTGGCGGTGACGGGGGCGCCGAGCAGGGTGGTGAGCCCGGGGCTCGGCACCGTCGGCGTACGTACGACGTGGCCGGCGATCCGCCGGGCGGCGGCTTCGATGTCCGTCAGGCCGATCAGGGCGCTGTCCGAGTTGTCGATCAAGGCGCTTCATCCTTCCGGCACGGGTCGGGAGCCGTACCGGACGCACCTTGGCCCGCCGGACGGCCGGCGGTCAACGCCGTTTTGGATCACGGCCGGCGCCCGCGTCCCCGGAGCATGGCCGGCGTCCGTGCCCGCGTCCCCGGAGCCGGCGTCCGCGTCCGTGCGTCGGCGGGCTCAGTGCTGCTGGTTCTTCTGGGGTGTCAGCTCGCTCGGTCGCACCACCACGAACCCCTCGCCCTGGAACATCAGTTGCACGGCCTCGCCGGAGCCGCCGCGCAGCATCGAGCCGATGGACTGCGAGCGGTGCAGCGAGGTCTGCAGATGGGTGGTCCAGCCCACCACCGCGTCGGTGTCGACGTACACCGGCGCCTGCGCGGACACGGGGATGACCAGCGGGTTGCCGTCGCAGACCAGGCCGAGCCGGCCCTGCCCCGCGAACACGCTGTTGAAGAGGCCGCCGCCGCTGATGCCCGACCCCTTCACCGTCTTGATCTCGTACGACAGCGACGCGTCGAAACACAGCACGTGGCGGCCGTTGACGGTGAACTGGTCGCCGGGCTCGACGTCGACGATGAAGCAGTTCTGCGCCTCGTGCGCGAACCAGGCCTCGCCCTGTCCGCGCACCGTCATGAGGGGCAGTCCCTCACCGGTCACCGCGCGTTTGAGCATGCCGCCGACGCCCTGCCCCTTGCGCTCGAACCGCAAGTCGCCGCGGTAGGCGACCATCGCGCCCTGCCGGGCGTACATCTCGCCGTTCACCGCGTATTTGATGCACTTGGCGTTCTCGACGGACATGCCCGGCGCCACGGCCGGCTGCACCACGTGCTGACTGGAAAAGAGATCACCCTTCATACGGGGCATGGTGTCCCGGACGGCCTCGTTCCGCCAAGGTCACGGCACGTGTCGGCCGGGACACGGGCCGGTCACTTCCCGCAGAACGCCGACTCCAGCGCCCCGGCCAGGGTCCCGAGCACCTTGGCGTTGTTCGAGGTGTTCGCCATGGCCGTGAGGGTCCGCCCGCCGTCCTTCGTGCCGAACGCGTACGTGTAGTAGCCCTGCACCGCCCCCGTGTGCCCGTACACCGACACCCCGCAGGACAACTGGCGCCGCCGCAGCCCGAGGCCGTACGCCGTCGTGCTGTTCACCTTGGTGAACCGCTCCATGTCGGCGAGGCGCGCGGGAGACATCAGCCTGCCCTTGAGCAGCGCGCCGTAGAAGACGTCGAGGTCCCGGGCGCTGGAGATGAGCGCCCCGGCGCTCTGCGCCCAGGAGACGGTCTGGGCGGTCGCGTCGACCAGCGGGGCGCCGGCGCGGTCCGGGGTCAGGTAGCCGCGGGTGTGCCGGCCCGGGATCGCGGTGTCCGGGTGGACGTAGAAGGTGTCGGTCAGCTTCAGCGGCTTGATGATCCGGTGCTGGTAGGCGGTTCTCACCGGCTGTCCGGTGAGCTTCTCGACGAGCAGCCCGGCGACGACGAAGTTGGTGTTGGAGTAGGAATAGGCGGCGCCGGGCGCGTTGGTGCGGGGCTTCTTCAGGGAGAGGGCGACCAACTGCCGGTAGGTGAAGACCTTCTTGCGGACCGCCTCGAAGCCGGAGACGCTCACGGCGAACATGTCGTCGCTGTAGTCGTACAGCCCGCTGCGGTGGCTCAGCACATGGCGGACGGTGATCCGGTCGTCCGGCAGCAGACCCGGCAGATAGCGGTTGACCGGAGCGTCCAGCGACAGCCGGTGTTCGTCGACGAGCTGGAGCAGCACCACCGTCGTGAAGGTCTTGGTGACACTGCCGATCCGGAACCGGTCGCCGGTGCTGATGGCCCGCCCGGTGGCGCGGTCGGCGACACCGCGGGTGACCCGGTAGGTCCGGCCGTGGTCGTCGATCCGGGCCAGCGCCCCGGGCGCGCCCTGGGCCACCGCCGAGCGCAATACGGCGGCCAGGCCCGCGGTGTCCGGCGCCGGCAGCGCGGCCCCGGCCGGGGTGCGCGCCGCCGTCGGCCGCGCGGCTGCCGCCGGAGTCACCGACGCCCCAGTCGCCGCCGCCGGCCGCGCCGCTGCTGCCGCTGCCGCCGCCGGGGTGTCCGGCGTCCCGGCCGCCGCCTGTGCCGGGACCGCGAGCAGCGACAGCGCGACCGCGCCGAGTACCGCCGTCCGCCCCACAGTTGCCGAGTCCATCCCCTCACCACTCCCATCCGGTCGGTTGTTGATGCGATATCGGTCACATGTCGCCCTGGGAACCTAGGGGATGAGAACGCCGTCTCCCCAGCCGACACACGATTGGTCATGCTGTGATCACTCTGTGGCTCTCGTGTGTAAAAGATTGTCATAAAGGTTCGTGAAATGAAGCATTTCGGCTTTACGTGCCCATGACTGATCGGGAAGGGTTACCCCCCGGGGCCAGACCAGCCCCCGTGGCGCCCAACCGCGCCATGCCTCAGGGCGGTTGACGACCTCGGCCGCCTTCGTACGAAGGAACCCTGATCAGATTGCGTAGACCGCACATACGCACCGTGGCGGTCGCCGTCGCGGTGGCGACGGCTGCCACGGGCCTGGCCGGTACGGCCTTCGCGGGTCCCGACACGGGGGAGCGGCACGTCGCCGCCTCGGCCTCCTCGAACGCCGCGGTGGTGGTGGAGGCGGCACGCACCGCGGCCTTCGCGCACGCCTCGGCGACCGGCGTCTCCCAGGGCGACGAACTGCACGCCCAGGACGTCATGATCGACCCCGAGGGCGCGCGGCACGTCCGCTTCGTCCGCAGCAACAACGGCCTGCCGGTGCTCGGTGGCGACCTCGTCGTCCACCTCGACGGCAAGCTCGGCTACACCGGCGTGACCCGCGCGGCCGGCCACACGGTCAAGCCCGCCGCGAAGGCCCGGCTGACCGCCGCTCAGGCCGCCGCCTTGGCCGCCCGGGCGGCCAAGGGCGACGCGGACGGCGCCCAGCTCGTGGTGGACGCCCGGGCCGGTGCCTCCGCGCTCGCCTACCAGGTCACCGTCACCGGCCAGGAGACCGCCCGCACGGTCGTCGTCGACGCGGTCACCGGCAAGGTGCGCAGCAACACGCCCACCCGGGACGAGTTCCTGTCGCCGAAGCTGCTCGACGCCCTGCGCGAGCGCGGCGAGACCCTCGACCCGGCCACCGGCACCGGCTCCGCCGCGGCCGCCCCCGGCCTGGCCGGCTCCGGCGCCACCGGCGCCACGCGCTACCCGTCGGCCGCCAAGGGCACCGGCAAGACCCTCTTCGTGGGCAGCGTCGGCCTCACCACGACGCAGACCTCGCGCGGTCACTACCAGCTCAAGGACCCGAACCGGTACGGCACCGAGACCCGGGACGCCAAGGGCTCGTACACCGAGAAGTTCAGCGCCGGCACGAAGTTCACCAACACGACCAACGTGTGGGGCAACGGCAAGACCAGCAGCCGGGTCACGGTCGCCGCCGACGCCCAGTACGGCGTCACCAAGACACTGGACTTCTACAAGTCCACGTTCCAGCGCAAGGGCATCCGCAACAACAGCAAGGCCGCCCAGGCGATGGTCCACTGGGGCAAGAAGGTCGCCAACGCCTTCTGGGACCCCACCTGCAACTGCATGCTGTACGGCGACGGCGACGGCCAGATGTTCAAGAAGCCGCTCGTCGTCCTCGACGTCACGGGTCACGAGCTGACCCACGGCGTGGTGGAGGCGACCGCCAACCTCCAGCCGACCTTCGTCGACGCCGACGGCAACCAGTACGGCGAGCCCGGCTCGCTGAACGAGTCGCTCGCGGATGTCTTCGGCTCGAACGTCGAGTTCTACGCCAAGAACGCGAAGGACACCCCGGACTACCTGGTCGGCGAGAAGCTGGGCCTCGCGCAGAAGTTCCTGCGCCGCCTGGACCGCCCGTCGCTGGACAAGCTCGAGGGCACCGTCGACTACTGGTCGCCGAAGCTCTACGACACCGAGGTGCACGCCGGTTCCGGTGTCTCCTCGCACGCCTACTACCTGCTCGCCGAGGGCAGCGGCAAGAAGAAGATCGGCAGCGTCACCTACGACTCGCCGACCTACCGCAACATCAAGGTCAAGGGCATCGGCCGGGCCAAGGCGACCGCCATCTACTACCGGGCGCTCACCCGCTACATGGTCTCCAGCACCGACTTCCACCAGGCGCGCACCGCGACGCTGAAGGCGGCCAAGGACCTGTACGGCGCGAACAGCACCGAGTACAAGACGGTCGACACGTCGTGGGCCGCGGTGAACGTCACCGCCGCCAACACCCCGCGCGCCCGCCACTGACGGACGACGCCGGACCTCTCCGCACCACCGGATGCCCCGCCTCGCGCGGGGCATCCGCCGTCCGCCGTGGCGTCAGCGCAGGATCCGCGCCCAGTCGGCCGGCACCCGCCCCGCCGGGCCCGGTACCGGCTGGCCGGCGGGATGGCTCGCCGGGGGAGCGAGGTCGGGCCCGGAGGTGTACAGCTCCTCGGTGGCGTAGTTCCAGAACCAGCCCTCGCCCGGCTCGTAGCTGCGGATCACCGGGTGCCCGGTGGCCCGGAAGTGGGCGGTGGCGTGCCGGGACGGGGAGTCGTCGCAGCAGCCGATGTGCCCGCACCGCGCGCAGCGGCGCAGATGGAACCACCAGCCGCCCGTCTCCTCGCACTCCACACAGCCCGGCCCGCTCGGCGGCACACCGGGGTCGATCCCCTCCACGTCGTTCATACCGGCTCCTCCTCGGGCGGTCGGGCGGTCAGCGGCAGCAGCACCTGGAAGCGGGTGTCGCCGGGCACCGACTCCACCCGCAGGCTGCCGTGGTGCTTGTCGACGACGATCCGCCAGGAGATGTCCAGGCCGAGCCCGGTGCCCTCGCCGACCGGCTTGGTGGTGAAGAACGGGTCGAAGATCCGGTCCTTGATCTCCGGCGGGATCCCGGGCCCGGTGTCCCGGAACTCCACCAGCAGCCGCTCGTGGTCGCGTGCCGTCCGCACGGTGAGGGTGCCCTGCCCGCCCGCGCCGTTCATCGCGGACACGGCGTTGTCGACGAGGTTGGTCCACACCTGGTTCAGCTCCGCCGGATAGGCGGGCACCCGGGGCAGCGTCCGGTCGTAGTCCTTGACGACCTCGATGCCCGGCCCCCACTTCCCCGACAGCATCAGCAGCGTGCTGTCGAGGAGTTCGTGCACGTCCACCACCCGGTACGGCGCCCGGTCCAGCTGCGCGTACTGCTTGGCCGCGTCGACCAGGTGCGAGATGCGGGCGGTGGAGTCCTCGATCTCGTTCATCAGCAACTCGGTCTCGACGGTGTAGTCGAGCCAGCCCACCGCGTTCGGCAGGATCTCCTCGCCCACCGCCGCCGCGACCCGCTCCAGCCAGTCCACGTCGAGTCCGGCCTGCACGAAGGCGGGCGCCAGCTGCCAGCCGTGGCCGATGCCGTGCTCGTCCAGCCAGTCGGTGAGCGCGTCCTCCCGGTCGGACGCCTCCAGCGGGCTGAGCGCCGGCGCCTTCGCCACCCGCTCCGCGGTCCGCTCCTGGATCTCCACCAGGTTCGCCAGCACCTCCCGGGAGAAGGGGCCCTCGGCGATCAGACCGAGCTTGTGCCGCATCTTCGCGACCCGTTCGCGCAGCGCGGCCGTCGCCCGCACCGCTGCCGCCGCCGGGTTGTTCAGCTCGTGCGTGAGCCCGGCCGACAACGAGCCCAGCGCCAGCAGCCGTTCCCGCTGCCCGATCATCGCCTGGGTGTTCTTCGTGCCGAAGAACAGGCCCTCCAGCAGGTGCACGGCCATCGGGAACCACTCGCGCATCACGTCCGCGAAGGTGTCCGCCGGCAGCACGAAGAACCGCGTCGGCTCGGTGACCCGCATCGAGTTGCGGTAGACCTGCCGCACCCGGTCGCCGAGGTAGGCCTGCATCGCGCCGGCGTACACCCCGCGCTGCGAGGACCGGCTGACCTCCACGTCGTCGGCGCCGACCCGCCGGGACAGCACCACCGTGCCCTCGATCATCACGAAGAAGCAGGTGGCCGGGTCGCCCTCGGTGTACACCGGGCCGGGCTCGAACAGCTCCACCCGGCCCGCCGCGCACAGCCGGCCCAGCTGCTCGGGGCTCAGCTTCTCGAAGAGGAACAGGGAGCCGATCTCCCGGGGGCCGCACGGCACGACCCGGCCGCTCACGACTGCTCCAGATACCGGTGGACGAGCATCACGGCCATGGCTCCCTCTCCGACGGCGGACGCGACCCGCTTGGCGGACTCGGCGCGCGCGTCCCCCGCGACGAACACGCCGGGAACGCTGGTCTCCAGGTGGTACGGCGGCCGGTCCAGCTCCCAGCCGGCCGGCGGCCGTCCGTCGGCGGTCAGATCGGGTCCGGCCAGGATGAAGCCGCGCTCGTCGCGCAGCACCGTCTCGCCCAGCCAGTCGGTCGGCGGGGCGGCGCCGATGAACACGAACAGCCAGCGGGCGCCGACCCGTTCGCGCTCACCGGTCACCGTGTGACGCAGTGTCAGCTCTGCCAGCCGACCGGTGCCGTGCGCCTCGTCGACCACCGTGTGGCAGCGCACCGAGATGTTCGGGGCGTCCTCGATCTGCTGGATCAGGTAGTGCGACATCGACGCCGACAGGTCGGGTCCGCGCACCAGCAGCGTCACCGACTTCGCGAACCGGGACAGGTACATCGCCGCCTGGCCCGCCGAGTTGGCGCCGCCGACGATGTACACCTCCTGCCCCTCGCAGGAGGCCGCCTCGGTCAGCGCCGAGCCGTAGAACACCCCGCACCCGGTCAGGTCCGCGCAGCCCGCGGCCGGCAACTGCCGGTACTGCACCCCGGTCGCGAGGATCACGCTGTGCGCGGCGATCGCCGAGCCGTCCGCGAACCGTACGATCCGGGCGGCGCCGTTGGCCTCAAGTCCCGTCACCTCCCGGGCGGTCAGGAGTTCGGCGCCGAACTTGGCCGCCTGCCGCCGCGCCCGGTCGGTGAGCTGGGCGCCGGAGACCCCGTCGGGGAAGCCGAGATAGTTCTCGATCCGGGAGCTCTGCCCGGCCTGCCCGCCGGTCGCCGACCGCTCCACCAGCACCGTCCTGAGGCCTTCGGAGGCGCCGTACACGGCCGCGCCCAGCCCGGCCGGGCCGCCGCCGATCACCACCAGATCGTAGAAGCCGGCCGCCGGGGTCGTCGCGAGCCCCACCCGGGCCGCCAGCTCGGGCGCCTCGGGCTCGACCAGGGCCGTGCCGTCCGGGGTGACCACCAGCGGCAGCCGCTGCCCGTCCTGCCCGGCGGCGGCCAGCAGCCGCCGCCCCTCCGGCTCGTCCACCGAGTACCAGCGGTAGGGCACCTGGTTGCGGGCCAGGAACTCCCGCACCGCCGAGGACCGCGCCGACCAGCGGTGCCCGACGACCTTGGTGCTGGGCACCGGCTTGCAGGCGCCGCTCCGCCAGGCCTGGAGGAGATCGTCGAGGACCGGGTAGAGCTTCTCCTCGGGCGGGTCCCAGGGCTTGAGCAGATAGTGGTCCAGGTCGACGACGTTGATGGCGTCGATCGCCGCGTGCGTGTCCGCGTACGCGGTCAGCAGCACCCGGCGCGCGCCCGGGTACACGTCCAGGGCCTGTTCGAGGAACTCGATGCCGTTCATCCGCGGCATGCGGTAGTCGGCCAGGATCACCGCCACCTGGTCCCCGCGCAGCTTCAGCTCGCGCAGCGCGGCGAGCGCGGACTCTCCGGACTCCGCGCGGACGATGCGGTACGACCCGCCGTAGCGCCGCCTGAGGTCGCGGGCGACGGCACGGGAGACCCCCGGGTCGTCGTCCACGGTCAGGATGACGGTCCGCGCGGTCTCGGCGGCCTGTGCCATACGACTCCCCACCCATGTCACCAATACCAGGCCATCGTATGTTCGATCGCCCGGGCCCGCCGAGGACACCGCGGCAGCGGTGGCCGGGAGCGTGCACCATGATCATGAGCACACGACGACACGCTCGTGCGCGCAGGACGACGAGGAGGCCCACGGATGACACGCCCGATCACGGCAGGGGTGGACGGTACACAGGAGAGCCTGACCGCGCTGGACTGGGCGGCCAGGGAGGCCGTGCGCCGGGGCCTGCCGCTGCGCGTGGTGCATGCCTGGCGGTACGCCGAGGCGCTGGCCGCGGCCGACCGGGACACCCAGCACGGGTGGGTCTCCCAGGGTGTGGAGGACGCCGTGCGCTCCGTCACGGAGCGGCACCCGGGGCTGACGGTGACCACCGACCTGGTGGAGGGCGGGGCCGCGGACGCGCTGGCGCGGGCCGCGGCCGGGGCGGAGCTGCTGGTGCTCGGTTCGCGCGGGCACGGGCCCGTCGTCGGGTTCCTGCTGGGCTCGGTCGGTCAGCAGGTGATCGCGGAGGCCGCCCGGCCCGTGGTGCTGGTGCGGGCCGGGGACGAACCCGCGGCGGAGGCGGCCGGCCGGGACGTGGTGGTCGGCCAGCACGGCGGCCCCGAGGACAGCGCGGCGGCGCTGCGGTTCGCGTTCGAGACGGCGGCGGCCCGGGGCGCGGCCGTCCGGGCGGTCCGGGCCTGGACGCTGCCGCCGGTCTTCGCCTACAGCCCGGGTTCGCTGCGGCTGCTGGACGAGGCGGGCGGGCTCGAACCGTACGAGAAGCAGGCGCTGGCCGACGCCGTGCGGCCCTGGCGGGAGCGGTTCCCCGAGGTGCCCGTCGCCGAGCACGTCGAGATGGGCAGCGCCGGGCAGGTGCTGCTGGCGGCGGCGGCCCGGGCCCAGCTGCTGGTCGTCGGGCGCCGGGCGCGCCGTACGGCCGTCGGCGCCCGGATCGGTTCGGTGGCGCACGGCGTGCTGCACCACGCCGGCTGCCCGGTGGCCGTGGTCCCGCACGACTGACCTGCCGGTCTGCCCGGGCCGGTCTGCTCGGGCCGGTCTGCCCGGCCGGTCTACTCGGGCTCGGCCGGCTCCAGCGTGGCACGGGCCCGGGGCAGGACGTTCTCGATGTAGTCCCTGACGGCGGTGTCCAGCCCGATGTCGTGCTGGGCCCGCTCGGACAGGTACCAGCGGTGTTCGAGGAGCTGGTGGTAGATCTCCGCCGGGTCCATCGTGCCGCGCAGCTCCGGCGGAACGGCGCGCACGGTGGGCCGGAACACGTCCCGGACCCAGCGGTGGGCCAGCACCTCGGGGCGGGCGGCACGGGGATCGTCGGGGACGTAGTCGTCCTGGGTGGCCATCCAGCTCTCCAGGTCGCTCAGCAGCCGCCGCGCCTGGTTCTCCTCGGTGTCCAGGCCGGTCAGCCGCAGCAGCTGCCGCTGGTGGTGGCCGGCGTCCACGACCTTCGGCACGAAGGTGACCGTGTCGCCGCCCGAGGAGTGCTCGATCTGCATCTCGGCCACGTCGAAACCGAGGTCGTTCAGCCGGCGGATCCGGCGCTCGATGTAGTGGTACTTGCCCGCCGGGTACACCGAGGTGCGGGTCAGCTCCCGCCACAGCCCCTGGTAGCGGGTGCAGATCTCGTGGCCGAACTCCACCGGGTCCACCGACGGGTGCAGCGCGCCGGACGCCTCCAGGTCCAGCAGCTCGCCGCTGATGTTCACGCGGGCCAGGTCCAGGTCGTAGTCGCGCTGCCCGGGGCTGAGCCGCGGGTGCAGCTCGCCGGTCTCGGCGTCGACCAGATAGGCCGCGTAGGCGCCCGCGTCGCGCCGGAACAGGGTGTTGGACAGCGAGCAGTCGCCCCAGGCGAAGCCGGCCAGGTGGAGGCGGACCAGCAGCACGGCGAGGGCGTCCATCAGCCGGTGCATGGTCGCCGGGCGCATGGTCGTCTCGAACATCGACCGGTACGGCAGCGAGCCGCGCAGATGCCGGGTGATCAGCACCGGTTCCAGCGGGGCGCCCGAGCGGTCGGCGCGGCCGGTGACCACGGCGAGCGGGTCGACGGCCGGGATGCCGAGCCGGTCCAGGTCGCGCAGCAGCCCGTACTCGCGCAGCGCGGGCCGCTCGGCCAGCTCCTTGACGGCGATCACCTCGTCACCGGCGTGCGCGTAGCGCACCACGTGCCGGGAGATGCCGCGCGGGAGCGGCACGAGGTACTCCTCGGGCCACTCCTCCAGCGGGGTGTCCCAGGGCAGGGCGAGCAGGAGCGCGGGGTGCTCCGGGTTGGTGGCGCTGATCTGCAAGGACATGACACGAACCCTAAGGCCCCGCCCGGGCGTTCCGGGGGCCCGCTGCCGTGGGTGTGCTCAGGAGGCTCGCTCCCGGGCCCGTTCGGCCGCCGCGCGCACCGGGCCCCGGTGCACCGGCCCGTGGCCCGGCAGCAGGACGTCGCCGTCGAGCGCGCCGATCAGGTCCAGCGAGGCCACGACCCGGGCGCGTTCGTGGTGGAAGAAGTCCGGCAGGATCTGCGGGCCCTTGATCCGCGAGGTGGCGTGCCCGCTGACCAGCGCGTCCCCGGAGATGACGATCCCGGCCCCGGGCAGGTGGTAGACGCAGTGGCCGTCGGTGTGGCCGGGCGTGTGCACGGGCACCGGGCGGCCGGGCAGGTCCAGCGGGGCTCCGCCGGCCGCCGGGAACGGCTCGGGCGCGGTGACCGGGTGGTGCTCGGTGCCGCCGGCCTTGATCACGTGCACCGCCCAGGGCACGACACCGGGCCGCCAGGCGTTGCGTATGACGTCGCCGATGGTGGCCTGCTGGAGGAAGTCCCGTCGTGCGTGCGGTACTTCGGCCGGGTGCAGATACACCGGCGTGCCGTGGGCCGCGCGCAGGTACTCGGCCGAGCCCAGGTGGTCGTTGTGCGCGTGGGTGATCAGTACGGCGGCGACCGACTCGGGGGCGGCGCCCACCCGCGCGAGCGATTCCAGCAGCGCCGGGCGGTCTCCCGGATAGCCGGTGTCCACGAGGGTGACGGCGTCGCCCTCCTTGAGGATCACCCAGTTGACGTGGTTGCCGTGCACCAGGTAGGTGCCGTCGGCGACTTGGCGTACCTCTGCCCGCATGATCTCCCCGAGCCCCGTGTGATCGTTGGTGGAAGGACAGCCAATCAGACCGGCCGCCTCCTCGCGCAAGGGCGGGACCGGTCGGTCACCGTACGCCGTGCGGCCGGAACTGGACGCTGATGCGCGGTCCGGTGGCCCGGCCGGTCTTGGGGACGCAGTGCTCCCAGGTGCGCTGGCAGGAGCCGCCCATCACGATCAGATCGCCGTGTCCGAGCGGTCGGCGCACGGTGGAGCCGCCCCCGCCGGCCGGGCGCAGCAGCAGGTCCCGGGGCGCGCCGACGGAGAGGATCGCGACCATGGTGTCCTCGCGGGCGCCCCGTCCGATGCGGTCCCCGTGCCAGGCCACGCTGTCCCGGCCGTCCCGGTAGAAGCACAGTCCGGCGGTCGTGAACGGCTCGCCCAGCTCCTCGGCGTAGTGCCCAGAGAGTGCGGCCCGGGCCTCGTCCAGCACCGGGTGGGGGAGCGGGTCCCGCTCGCCGTAGTGGGCCAGCAGCCGGGGTACGGCGACCACGTTGTCGTACATCTTCCGGCGCTCCGCCCGCCAGGGCACCTCGGCCGCGAGCCGTTCGAAGAGCGCGTCGGCCCCGCCGAGCCAGCCCGGCAGGACGTCGATCCAGGCCCCCGCCCCCAGCTCGGTCCGGCGCAGCCCGTCCAGGGGACCGAGCCGCAGCTCGTCGGTCTGGTCGAACAGGGAGCCCTGGAGGTGCGTGGCCATGAGGCCAGCGTACTCCGTTAATCGAAAATACGTTCCCATCTGATCAACGGGTGCCCTGTGATCCCCCGCGCCGGACCCCTTTCGATACACAGGTGTATCCGATACATTCGCGTATCGAACGACAGCACGGTCGGGAGGGCGGTCGGATGGAACCGGCGGAACAGTCGCCCGCGCGCGTCACCCGGCGCCGGGTGCGCACCCGGGCCCGGCTGCTCGACGCCGCGTTCGCCGTGTTCGCGGCGAAGGGGTTCGGGCGGGTCACCATCGAGGAGGTCTGCGAGGCGGCCGGATTCAGCCGGGGCGCCTTCTACTCCAACTTCGCCACCCTGGACGAGCTGTTCTTCGCCCTCTACCGGGAGCGCGCCGACCTGATCGCCGGCCAGGTCGCCGACGCGCTCGCCCGGGGCGGGCCGGACCTGGACGTGCCGGCCTCCGTGGACCGGGTCACCGAGGTACTGCTGCTCGACGTGGACTGGCTGCTGGTGAAGACCGACTTCCTGGTGCACGCCGCCCGCGACCCGGCCGTCGCCCGGGCCCTGCTCGACCACCGCGCCCGGCTCCGCGCGGCCATCGCCGACCGGCTCGCCCGGGCCCGGGGGCACACCGCCCTGCCCGCCGTCCTCGGCGATGCGGACGGTGCCGCGCGCGCCGTCGTCGCCGCCTACGACGGCGTCACCACCCAACTGCTGCTGGACCGTGACGTCGAGGCCGCCCGGGCCTGGCTGAAGCATCTGCTCACCGCGCTGCTGACGGACGGCGGCCACATCCCGTCGTAACCCGGGAAGCCCTCCCCCCGCGGGCACCCGGAGGGCCCGGCGCGCCCCCGAAGCCCGCCGGAACGCGCCCCCGAGCACCCCCGACGCGCACCCCCGAGGAAGGACACACACCCATGGACGCGGACGTCATCGTCGTCGGAGCGGGCCTCGCCGGGCTCGTCGCCGCGCACGAACTCACCAGCCGGGGCCGCCGGGTGGCGCTGGTCGACCAGGAGAACGCCGCCAACCTCGGCGGCCAGGCGTTCTGGTCCTTCGGCGGGCTCTTCCTCGTCGACTCGCCCGAACAGCGCCGCCTCGGCATCAAGGACTCCTTCGGTCTCGCCTGGAGCGACTGGCAGGGCAGCGCGCGCTTCGACCGACGGGCCGACGAGGACTCCTGGGCGGTGCGCTGGGCCCGCGCGTACGTCGAGTGGGCCGCCGGGGAGAAACGCTCCTGGCTCGCCGGGCACGGCATCGAACTGCTGCCCACCGTCGGCTGGGCCGAACGCGGCGACCTGCGGGCCGACGGACACGGCAACTCCGTGCCCCGCTTCCACATCGCCTGGGGCACCGGCACCGGTGTGGTCGAACCCTTCGTCCGCTCGGCCCGGCAGGCCGCCCGGGACGGCCTGCTGACCTTCCATCACCGGCACCGGGTGGACGAACTGGTCGTCGAGGACGGCACGGCACGCGGGGTGCGCGGCACGGTCCTCACCCCCGACGACTCCCCGCGCGGAGTCGCCTCCGGCCGCGACCGCGCCGGCGACTTCGAACTGACCGCCCAGGCCGTCGTCGTGACCACCGGCGGCATCGGCGCGAACCACGACATCGTCCGCCGGTACTGGCCCGAGCGGCTCGGCACGCCCCCCGCCCGGATGGTCACCGGCGTCCCGGCCTACGTCGACGGCCGCATGCTCGACATCAGCGCCGAGGCCGGCGTACGGCTCGTCAACCGTGACCGCATGTGGCACTACACCGAGGGCCTGCACAACTGGGACCCGGTCTGGCCCGGCCACGGCATCCGCATCCTGCCCGGCCCGTCGTCCATCTGGCTCGACGCCCTCGGCCGCCGCCTGCCCGACCCCTGCCTGCCTGGCTACGACACGCTCGGCACCCTGAAGTACCTGCGCACCACCGAGGACATCGCCGGCTACGACCACTCCTGGTTCATCCTCACCCGGAAGATCATCGAGAAGGAGTTCGCCCTCTCCGGCTCCGAACAGAACCCCGACATCACCGCCAAGGACCGCAAGGCCGTGCTGCGCGACCGGCTGCTCGGCAAGGGCGCCCCGGCACCCGTGCGGGCCTTCCTGGACCACGGCGAGGACTTCGTCACCGCGGACAGCCTGGAACGGCTGGTGGAGAAGATGAACGGCCTGACCGGCGAGCCGCTGCTGGACGCCGCCGAGGTGCGCCGGCGGATCGAGGCCCGGGACGCGCAGCTCGCCAACCCCTACAGCAAGGACTCCCAGATCCAGGGCATCCGCAACGCCCGCCGCTTCATCGGCGACCGGCTCGGCCGGGTCGCCGCCCCGCACCGCATCCTCGATCCGGCCGCCGGCCCCCTCATCGGCGTCCGGCTGCACGTGCTGACCCGCAAGACCCTCGGCGGCATCCAGACCGACCTGGACTCCCGGGCCCTCGGCACCGACGGCACCCCGATCGAGGGGCTGTACGCGGCGGGCGAGGTCGCCGGGTTCGGCGGCGGCGGGATGCACGGCTACAACGCCCTGGAGGGCACCTTCCTCGGCGGCTGCCTGTTCTCGGGCCGGGCGGCGGGCCGGCACGCGGCCCGGCACACGGGCTGAACCCCGGCCTCGGACAAGGGAGGCGCGTCAGCCTCGCTCGGCCCCTACAGGGGTCGCTCCTCAGCCCCGTACCAGCTCCAGCAGCACCCGCGCGTGGCTCTCCTCCGGCCGCTTCGACGCCGTCAGGAGCGTCACGCGCCCCTTGCGGGCCGACGCGCGCAGACCGTCGAGCAGTCCGGCGGCCTCGGGCGCGTCCAGCTCCGCCTCGTAGCGCCGGCGGAACTCCTCGTACGACCCCTCGCCGGCGTGGTACCACGTGCGCAGCTCGGCCGACGGCGTCAGCCCCTTGGGCCACTCGTCCACGTGCGCCTCGTCCTTGGCGAGGCCGCGCGGCCACAGCCGGTCCACCAGCACACGCAGACCGTCGTCGGGCTCGGGCGGTTCGTAGATCCGGCGCAGGCGCACGCTCACGGCACGAGGCTCCTTCCGGGACGGGGACGGTGCCGCGAGCGTACTGCGCGCCGCCCGGCCCACCGGGCGGCGACGCGACACGACTTGACCGGAAGAAGGGGGAATCCGGGGCGACGGCCCGCCTACGCTGACGGCCAGTCGATCACCGGCCACTTCCCGAGGAGCACATGTGACGCCACCGCGCAGCCGGCCCGCCCACCGCCGTACCGCCGTCCTCGCCACCGTCCCCGTCGCCCTGGCCGCGCTCCTCGCCACCACCGGGGCCGCGGCACCCGGCGATACCCGGCCCACGGCACCCGGCACCCCCGGCGCGCCGGGCGCGGGCGACCCGTACTTCCCGCTCAGCGGCAACGGCGGCTACGACGTGCGCCACTACGACCTGACGCTGCGCTACGACCCCGCCGCCCGGCGCCTGGACGGCACCGCGGTCCTCACCGCCCGCGCCACCCAGCGCCTGAACCGCTTCGACCTCGACCTGTCCGGACTGACCGTCACCCGGGTCACGGTCGACGGCCGGACCGCCCGCTTCGCCCGCGACGGACGGGAACTCGTCGTCACCCCGACCACCGCGCGGCCCAGGGGCCGAGACTTCCGGGTCGCCGTCACCTACCACGGCACCCCGAAGCCGGTCACCGACCCCGACGGCTCCGAGGACGGCTGGATCCCCACCGACGACGGCGCGTTCGTGGCCGGCGAACCGCAGGGCGCCATGACCTGGTTTCCCGCGAACGGCCACCCCGCGGACAAGGCGTCGTACGACTTCACCCTCACCGTGCCGCGGGGCCACACCGCCGTCGCCAACGGCGTCCTCCTCGGGCAGCGCACCGCCCACGGCCGGACCACCTTCCGCTGGCGCCAGGCCGAGCCGATGGCCGCCTACCTGGCCACGGCCACCGTCGGGAAGTTCCGCACCGAGCGGTACACCACCCGCGACGGCGTCCAGGTGTACAACGCCGTGGACGCCCGCG
This sequence comes from Streptomyces nogalater, assembly GCF_039532885.1. Taxonomy (NCBI): domain Bacteria; kingdom Bacillati; phylum Actinomycetota; class Actinomycetes; order Kitasatosporales; family Streptomycetaceae; genus Streptomyces; species Streptomyces nogalater. Next base: position 204,182 of record NZ_BAAASM010000075.1, read on the forward strand.
AGGCCCGCGCCGCCGCGCCCGTGCTGAAGAAGCTGCCGTCCGTACTGGAGTGGGAGAGCCGGCTCTTCGGGCCGTACCCGTTCCGGGCGGCCGGCTCCATCGTCGACCACGCCCCGGACGTCGGCTACGCCCTGGAGACCCAGACCCGCCCGGTCTACGACTCCGCGCCCGACCTCGACACCCTCGTCCACGAGAGCGCCCACCAGTGGTTCGGCGACTCCGTCTCCCTCACCACCTGGCAGGACATCTGGCTCAACGAGGGCTTCGCCACCTACGCCGAGTGGCTCTACGCCGAGCAGCACGGCGGCCCCCGCGCCCAGGAGACCTTCGACGACCTCTACGCCCGCCCCGCCCGCGACGCGCTGTGGGCCTACCCGCCCGGCGACCCGGGCAGCGGCAAGCGCCTGTTCGGCACGCCCGTCTACGAGCGCGGCGCCATGGCCCTGCACGCACTGCGGCGGGCCGTCGGCGACCGGGACTTCTTCCGTATCCTGCGCGCCTGGGCGGACGGGCACCGCGGCGGGCACGGCACCACCGCGCAGTTCGTCGCGCTCGCCGAGCGGACCTCGGGGAAACGGCTCGCGGGGCTGTTCCACACCTGGCTGTACGCGCCGGGCAAGCCGGCCGGCGCCTGACCGGGGCCGGCCGCCGCCACCCGCCGCACCCGCGGCTTCCGGAATGCAGCCGTCCGATTTCCGGAGCGCGGCGGGGGTACTCCGGTCGCGTCGCGTACGCGCAGCACAGGGAGGTCAAGCCATGAGCGCACCGGACGACCTGCCGGTCGTGACCACGCTCGCCGACGCGGCCGGTCTGGTGCGGCGCCACCGGGGCCTGTACGTGCGGTGGTCCAAGGGACCCGGCACCGATCTCCACAAGGTGTCCAGCACCGACGAGCTGACCGGCGTGCCCCTGCCCGGGCTGTCCGCCAACCCGCTCGACGTGCCGGAGTGGTGGAACGGCCGGTCGGTCGAGCTGTGGGTGGCCCGTCGGCTCTACGACTACGCGCACCTGCCGCACGACAAGGGACCCGGCGTGCGGGCCTGGGTCCTCAGGGGCCGGGAGACCGGCCGGGGCCCCGACAACGAGCCGCTCGTGGCCGACGTCGAGCCACTGTGCTGGATCGCCGAGAACGTGATCGAGGCGGCCCGGGGCGAGGTGACCCGCCAGGAGCGGGAGTGGGGGACCCTGCGCCGCAAGGGCGGCTGAGCCGCGCGCCGGGGAGTCCCCGGGCCGCGCGGGCCGCCGGGCCGCGCGGGGCGCCGGGCCCCCTCCCGGCCGGCGGTCAGCCGGAGCGGGGCCGGGAGCGGGCCCGGCGCCGCTGCAGCGCCCGCCGCTCCAGCTCCGTGGTGCCGCCCCAGACGCCGATGCTCTGACCCGTCTCCAGCGCCCAGTCCAGGCACTGCTCCCGGACCGGGCAGTGTCCGCACACCGCCTTCGCCCGCTCGGTCTGGACCTGCGCCGGGCCGGTGGTCCCGATGGGGAAGAACAGATCGGGATCCTCGTGGCGGCAGGCGGCATGGTCGCGCCAGTTGTCCATCGGAAGTCTCCTGGATCGGTGGAAGTCGTCCGTGCCTGTCGTATGCGTTCTCGCGTCCGGGTGACCGGTCGGCAGGACGTGAAACGGAACAACCGGCGGGCGATCCGGGGACGGTGGCGTTCTGGCGGGCCCGGGCCCCGGCCGCGCGGACGGCCGTGGGCGGTCAACGGGCAGGGCTCCGGGGCGGGTTGGGGCCCCGCACGGGCGACCGGCCGCTCCCGCCGGGCAGTTCGGACGGCCCCGGCGCCCCTCAGCGGCGCAGTGCCCGTGCCGCCGTGGCCGTCACCGCGTCGGCCAGGGCCGCCAGCGCGGGGGAGTCGAGTTTCCACTGCTGCCAGTAGAGGGCGACGTCCATGTACGCGCCCGGGACGAGCAGGGCGAGCCGCCCCCGCTCCAGCAGCGGTCCGGCCTGGGCCTCGGGGACCATGCCCCAGCCCAGCCCGGCGGCGACCGCGTCGAGGAACCCCTCCGAGGTGGGCACCCGGTGCCGGAACGGGCCGGCCGAGCCGAGGCCGAGCCGGCGCGCGAAGCCGTCCTGGAAGTCGTCGTTGCGGTCGAAGACCACCACGGGCGCCCGGTCCAGCGCCTCCGCCGCCGGCCGGCCCGCCAGCCGGTCCTCGGTGAACTCCGGCGCGGCCACCGGCAGATACCGCATCCGGCCCAGCGGGCGGACCGTGCAGCCGGGAACCGGGTCGGGCGAGGAGGTCACCGCCGCCATCACCAGTCCTTCGCGCAGCAGTGCCGCCGTGTGATCCTCGTCCTCCCGGTGCAGTTCGAAGCAGAGGTCCGCGACTTGGGTCAGGGCCGGCAGGAACCAGGTCGCCAGCGAGTCGGCGTTCACCGCGACCGACACCCGCGTCGGCTCCCCGGTGCCGTGCAGCCCCAGCTCGCCCCAGGCGTCCCGCTCCAGCCGGGCGAGCTGCCGGGCGAACCGGACCAGCACCGCGCCGGACTCCGTGGGCCGTACCGGTTTGGTGCGCTGGAGCAGCACCCGGCCGGTGCGCTGTTCCAGGGCCTTGATCCGCTGGCTGACCGCCGACGGGGTCACATGCAGCGCGGCGGCGGCAGCGTCGAAGGTGCCCTCGTCCACCACGGCCAGCAGGGTCCGCACCTGCTCCAGGGGAAGCTCGCTCATCATGCGTACTAAGGATACGTAAAAATCATTAGCTGTACTTGAGAGTGCCCGTTCTCTAGCGTCGTCGGCATGAACCACGCCCTGACCGCCGCTGCCGCCGGATTCGGCACCGGCCTCTCCCTGATCGTCGCCATCGGCGCCCAGAACGCCTTCGTCCTCAGGCAGGGGGTGCGCCGGCACGCCGTCCTCGCCGTGGTCGGCATCTGCGCCCTGTCCGACGCGGTGCTCATCGCGCTCGGTGTCGGCGGGGTCGGCGCGGTGGTGGTGGCCTGGCCGGGGGCGCTCCGCGCGATCGGCGTCGTCGGCGGCCTGTTCCTGCTGTGCTACGGCGCCCTGGCCGCCCGCCGGGTGCTCCGGCCGGGCACCGGGCTCACCACGGAGGGCGAGACGGCCGGCTCCCGGCGCCGGGCCGTGCTCACCTGCCTGGCGCTGACCTGGCTGAACCCGCACGTCTATCTGGACACCGTGTTCCTGCTCGGCTCGCTGGCCGCCGACCGGGGCCCGCTGCGCTGGACGTTCGGACTCGGTGCCGCGCTCGCCAGCCTGTGCTGGTTCACCGCCCTCGGTTTCGGCGCCCGGCTGCTGGGCCGGTATCTGGCCCGGCCCGGGGCCTGGCGGGTGCTGGACGGTCTGGTCGCCGCCACCATGCTGGTGCTGGGCGTGAGCCTGATCGCGGGATCCTGATCACATCCGTTCGGTGTCCGCGGCTCGCTGCTGCGATAGTCGGCTTCTCGACTCAAGAAGATGTAACGAGCAACCAGGACACCCGTGGACACGAACGAGAGCAGCAGCACCGAGACCACGACCGGCGCGCCGGCGGCCGGGGAGGCGCCCCGGCGCGGCTGGCGCCGCTGGGCGATGGACACCCGCCCGCTGCGCATCCCCGCCTACCGGCGGCTGTGGTCGTCGACCATCGTCACCGCCGTCGGCAGCCAGCTGACCGCCGTCGCGGTACCCAAGCAGATCTACGACATCACCCACTCCTCCGCCTGGGTCGGCTACGCGAGCCTGGCCGGCCTGGTGCCCATGGTCGCCTTCGCGCTGTGGGGCGGGGCGGTCGCCGACGCCGTCGACCGGCGCAAGCTGCTGCTGGTGACCAACACCGGCATCGCGGCGACCTCGCTGCTGTTCTGGGCGCAGGCCGTCACCGGTCTGGACTCGGTCCCCGTGCTCATGGTGCTGCTCGCGCTGCAACAGGCCTTCTTCGGGCTCAACGCGCCCGCCCGCAGCGCCTCCATAGCCCGGCTTGTCCCGGCCGAGCAGCTGCCGGCCGCGAACGCGCTCGGCTCCACGGTGATGCAGACCGCGCTGGTGGCCGGCCCGCTGCTCGCCGGCGCGCTGATCCCCGTCATCGGACTGCCGGAGCTGTATCTGATCGACGCGCTGGCGCTGTGCGTGACCGTGTGGGCCGTCGTCCGGCTGCCCGCCCTGCCGCCGCTCGGCGGGACCGGTGCCCGCCGGGCCGGGCTGCGCGAGATCGCGGACGGGTTCCGGTACATCTCCCGGCACAAGGTGCTGCTGCTGTCCTTCCTCGCCGACATCGTCGCCATGGTCTTCGGCATGCCCCGCGCCCTGTTCCCGCAGCTGGCCGCGGAGACCTACGGCTCCTACGGCGAGGGACTGGCGCTCGGCGTGCTGTTCGCCGGCATCCCGGTCGGCGCGGTGCTGGGCGGGCTGTTCTCCGGCGTCTTCTCACGGGCCCGCCGGCACGGCTGGATGGTCACCGGGGCGGTCGTCGGCTGGGGCGTGGCCATCGCCGGGTTCGGACTGAGCGGCAACCTCTGGCTCGCGCTGGTCTTCCTCGCCGCGGCCGGCGTCGCCGACATGGTCTCCATGGTCTTCCGCGGCGCCATCCTGCTGTCGGCCGCGACCGACGAGATGCGCGGCCGGATGCAGGGGGTGTTCACGGTGGTCGTCGCGGGCGGGCCGCGACTGGCCGACGTGCTGCACGGCACCGCCGGAGCCGCGTTCGGCCCCCGGGCCGCCGTCGCGGGCGGCGGCGCCCTGGTCGTGGTGGCGATGCTGGCCCTGGCCGGCGCCGTCCCGGCACTGCGCCGCTACCGCGTCTGACCGACAGGGCGCGGCGCAGGCCTAGAGGGGGCCGACCCGCCGCCGCATCGTGTACTGCTCCAGCAGCTTTCCGCGGGTCGTCTCCAGCCGGTGGGCGAGGATCTCGGCCACCGTCCGCACCACCGAGAGCCCGAGCAGCGGATCCTCCACGCACAGCGCGAGCACCGACGGCCCGTCGAACTCGTAGGCGCGTACGTCGGTGAAGGCCACCGCGCCGAAGTCCCACTCGTACGGCGGGAACAGCCAGGACCAGCCGAGCAGGTCGCCCGCGCCGAGCGTGGCCACGGTCACCCGCTGCCGGGAGGTCACCTGGGTGTCCAGGTGGACCGCGCCCGAGCGCACCACCCAGAACCGGTCGGCCGTGCCACCCGCCTCGAAGATGCGGCTGTCCTCCGGGAAGGAGACCTCCTTGGCCACCTCCATCAGGCGTTCGCGCTGCGCCTGGGGGAGCGCGGTGAGCAGTTTGATCGCTTTGGTCATGGCGCGGGGCTCCTCGCCGGCGGCGGTTGCGGTCCGGGTGCTGTGCTCAGTCCCATTTCAGCCGCTGCCGCCGCCCCGGGCACCTCGAAGCGGGGCGCCTGCCGTCCTCCGGCCCCTTCCGGGCAGGGAAAAGCCCTGGCTGGACGGGGGAGGCCAGCCAGGGCCGTCTGTGGTGACGCCGGGAGGGGCGAAGATCGGCTCCGCGCCGCTCCCGCATCACGTATGGATGAACGGTAAACCATTTACCGGGCCTCCCCATAGCCCACATCGGGTCAGGTGACCTGTTTCACTCCGTCCGTCCGCACGGGAGTCCCGCCCGGGCGGACGATCTCCTCCAGCACCCGCAGCACCGCCTCGAAGGCCCGCGCCCGGTCCGCCGCCTCCGCGGCGCCCTCCGGATCCGTCGCCGCCAGGCTCCGGGCCCGCTCCCGCCATGCCTCCTCCTGCGCCGCCGCATGCTCCCGGCCGCGCCGGATGCGGCGCAACAACTCGTCCGCGTCCACGACATCCGTCATGTACGGCGGGTACCCGCGAGCTCCCGGGTAATGACACCCGTACCGAGAGTGCCGGCCTGCGAAGGCGCCCCGGCCCGCGTTCCACTTGAGCGGAAGCGGTTGACGAAGTTCCGCTCATGGGGGTGTTTGCCCGCTGGGCGAGGGGGCAGGCGGAATCTCGTGCTTCGGACCGGAGGCGCGCGCCCAGCGGGGAAGAGACCCGCTGCCTGGGCCCCTCCCGCCGGGCCCCGGCGGCTCACCCGCGGCGAAACCCTGACACCACCGTTCGGGCCGAAACCCGGAACCACTGTTTCCGGAGGTGCCCTGCAACCACGTTCAGGAGCGATTCCGCATGCTGACCGACATGTCGACAAGCCGTCCCGGCACGACCGCTCCCGCCACCGGCGGGCCGTCCGCCCGCCGCAACCACGACGACGCCCCCGACACCGTGGCGCTGTTCGCCCGGCTCGCGGAACTGGAGGACGGCCCCGAGCGGGACGCCGTACGCGACGAACTCGTCACCGCCTGGCTGCCCATGGCCCATCGGATCGCCGGCCGGTTCCGCGACCGCGGCGAGTCCGTGGAGGACCTGCGCCAGGTGGCCGCGCTGGGACTGGTGAAGGCCATCGACCGGTTCGATCCGTCCCGCGGCGCCTTCGAGAGCTACGCCGTGCCGACGATCACCGGAGAGGTCAAGCGGCACTTCCGCGACCGGATGTGGGCCCTGCGGGTGCCCCGCCGGGTCCAGGAGCTGCGCAACCGGGTCCGGGTGGCCCGGCGGGAACTCACCCAGAACCCCGGCAGCCCCGAGCCCACCGTCGCCGACATCGCCGCTCACACCGGGCTCACCGAGGAGGAGGTCGGCGCCGGCATGGAGGCGCTGGAGAGCTTCAGCACCCTCTCCCTGGACGCCGAGCTCTCCGCCGGCGAGGACGGCTACAGCCTCGCCGACACCCTCGGCGAGACGGACACCTCCTACGACGTCGTCGTGGACCGGGAGGCCGCCAAGGAGGGGCTGCGCCGGCTGCCCGAGCGGGAGCGGGCCATTCTCTACATGCGCTTCTTCGAGGACATGACACAGAGCCGTATCGCCGACCGGCTCGGCATATCGCAGATGCACGTCTCCCGGCTGATCAGCCGCAGCTGCGCCCGCATCCGCGAGGAGGCGCTCGGCACCCGCCGGCCCGGCTCCGCCCAAGGGCGGTAGGCGCTCAGCGGGCCGGCCCGCCGGCCACGCCGAGCGGACGCGCCAGACCGGAGACCGCCTCGTCCAGCCGCTGCAGATGGCGCAGGACCCGGTCGGTCACCCGGCCGTAGCGCGGGGTGCGCAGGGTTCCCGGCTCCAGCATCGACGCGATGCTGGAGCCGCTCTCGATCTTCGCGGCGGCCCGCGGGTCCGCCACGTGCGCCGCGATCGCCTCGATGTTGTGCACGATCCGCCCGCACGCCCCGCGCAGCCGGGGATCGGCCGCGATCGAGGGGTGCGTCGGCAGCAGCTCGGCCGTGGCCGCGAGGGACCGCCCGTGGTACGCGCACGTCTCCAGCAGCGCCACCACGTACCGCACCGAGTCCCGGCGCGAACGCAGCGGAGTGATCGGATGGGTCAGCGGCTGGGTGGCCGCCCGCAGATCCGCCAGCGCCTGGTCCAGTTCCCGTGCCCGCTCCACCAGATCGCCGCCGGCCCCGCCGCTCAGCTGGTCGACGGCGCCCCGCGTGACGTCGGCGAGCCGGTCCAGGACCGCCACCAGCAACTCGTTGGTACGACGGTCGGTGTGCACCGGCAGCACCACCGCGGCGGCCAGCACTCCGCAGGCCGCGCCGAGCGCCGTCTCCTCGATCCGCAGCACCAGCACCTCGGCGCTGTAGGTGTGCAGCAACGTGTACAGCAGCCCCAGCATCGCGGTAACGAAGAAGGACATCAGGGTGTACGACAGCGGCGCGGTGTAGAACATCGCGAAGATGAACAGCAGCACCAGGGCGAACGCCGTCCAGGTGTGGTGCCCGACCAGCCCGGCGAGCCCGATGCCGGCCACCACGCCGAGCACCGTGCCCAGCAGCCGCCGGTAGCCCTTCACCAGGATCTCGCCCGTGGACGCGGTGTTCAGGAAAACGATCCAGCAGGTCAGCACCGCCCAGTACCAGCGCTGGCTGGACAGCAGCTCACCGCCGACGATGGCCAGAGAGGAGCCGACGGCCACCTGGAGGGCGGCCCGGGTGGTGGGCCGCCGCAGCCCGGTCGGCTCCGCCGCCTCGGGCGCCCGCTCCTCGCTGACCTCGATCGCGGTGTCCTCCGCGTCCAGTTCCTCGCGCGAGCGGGTCGTCGCCGGGGAGTCGTCGGACTCGTCCTGCGGGCCGTCCAGGGCCAGCCGCAGACCGAGCGAGGCCCGGGCCGCCTCGCCGAGCCCCCGGAAGACGTCCTGCACGGCCGGCGACGCCTCGGGCAGGTTCTCCTCCTCGCGGTAGCCCAGCAGCCGGTTGCGCACCTGGGCGAGCGCGGTTCCGGACGCCTCCCCGGCCGGCCGCAGCATCAGCACCCGCAGCGCCCGCAGATCCCGGCGCAGCGCGGCCGCCGCCCCGTCCCGCACCGGCGACTCCACCCCCGAGGGCACCGGGGCCCCGGGCAGGTGCAGGGTGAGGGTGTCGGTCCGCTCGGCACTGCGCGCGGTGAGCAGCAGCAGCCCGAGCCGCTCGGCCGCGATCTCGGCGTCCGCGACCCGGCGCTGGAGCAGCCGGGCCACCGCCGGGTCCGAGGTGCCGTCCTCCAGCCGGCCCTGGATCATCAGCGCCGTCTCGTGCAGCCGGGCGGTGCGCACGCGCAGCTCCTCCAGTACCTTCTCCACCTCCTCGGGTCCGGCGTCCGGCAGCTTCGCCTGGCTGGCGATCAACTGGGCGAGCCGGGCGCGGAAGGCCCGCCGCAGCCGGTCCAGGGTGCCCGCCGGGGTCTGCGGCAACAGCACGAACCGGGCCGTCGCGCTGCACGCGAACGCCACCGCGAGGACGCCGTACAGCGCGGGCAGCACGTCCGGCGTGGCCTGCACGAACAGCGACAGGAAGTAGATCTGGAACCCGATCAGCCCGAGCGCCGTGCCGCGGTCGCCGAACCGGCGGCCGTAGACGGCGCTGAAGATCAGGGCGACGAAGAACAGGTCGCCGGCGACGACGTGTTGGTTGAGCAGCGCGCCCAGTGACACCGAGGCCAGCGCCACCGGCAGACCGAGCGCGAGCGTGCCGGCCTGCGCCGCGGGCTGCTTCTCCCGGATCGCGAAGGTGGCGACCATCGCCGCCATGGCCCCGGCGACCAGATGGGGCACCGGAACGGCGGCACCGGCCAGGACGGCGAGGGTCAGGGCGATGGCGGTGACCGTGCGCAGTCCCGCCGTCAGCCGCAGCAGCCCGGGGTCCGACGCCGCGATCCGGTCCCAGATCCGTACCCGTACCGACCGTCCCCGTTCCCTCACTTGGCCGCGCTCTCTCCCGTACCGGACATCGATCCGCGACCCAGCATCGCATGCGGGCCCGGACTACCCGCCCTCGGCCGGGGTGGCGGCCACCAGGGCGTTCGTATGCCCGTGGCCGAGCCCGTGCGCCGACTTCAGCCGGCCGACCAGCTCCATGTGCCGGGTCAGCGGCGAGGACCGGATCAGTTCCTGCCACTCGCCGACCGCATCAGGACGGTCCGACGGCCGCGCCCTCCACCCGGGCCCGCACCTGTTCCGGTGTCAGATAGGAGTCGGTGAACTCGAAGTCCTTCAGCCGGGCGGGCTTGCGGGCCTGGAAGCCGGTGCGCACGAAATCGTCGCCCGCCACCGCGTTCAGCAGCCAGTTGGTCATCACCCGGGTCTTGGCGACGTTGGTGCGCAGCGCCGACCAGTGGTAGCCGCGGGCCACCGCCTGCGCGGGCACCCCGCGCAGCTCCACACCGAGCGGCTTGGACACCGCGTCCTTGCCGCCGAGGTCGACGACCAGGCCCAGGTCCTTGTGCTCGTAGGGCCGCATCGGCGCTCCGCGCAACGTCGCGATGACGTTGTCGGCGACCACCTTGCCCTGCCGCATGGCGTGCTGGGCGGTCGGCGGGCAGACCGCGCCCTCGTCGCCCTTGGCCAGGTCCGGTACGGCCGCCGAGTCGCCGAGCGCGAACACCCCGTCGTGGCCCGGCAGGCACATCTCCGCGGTCACCGCGAGGCGCCCCTTGACCGTCTCCGCGCCGAGCGTGGCGATCAGCGGGCTGGCGACCACCCCGGCCGTCCAGATCAGGGTGTGCGTCGGCACCACCCGGCCGTCGGTGAAGGTGACCTCCTCGGGGCCGGCCTTGTCGATCGACACCCCCAGCGAGACCTCGATACCGCGCCGGCCGAGGATCTCCTGCGCGCTGCGGCCCAGCTTCTCGCCCAGCTCCGGCATCAGCTTGGGCGCGATGTCGATCAGGTGCCAGCGGATCAGGCCCGGGTCCAGACGCGGGTAGCGCTGCACCGCGGCGTGGGTCAGGCGTTGCAGACAGGCCGCGGTCTCCGTCCCCGCGTAACCGCCGCCGACCACCACGAACTGCAGCCGCGCGGCCCGTTCGGCCGGGTCGTCGCTGGCGTCCGCCAGATCCAGCTGGGAGATGACGTGGTCGCGGATGTAGGCGGCCTCGGCGAGCGTCTTCATCCCGAAGGCGTGGTCGGTCAGGCCCGGGATGTCGAAGGTGCGGGTCACACTGCCCGGGGCCAGCACGATGTAGTCGTAGGGCTCGTTGACGATCTTGTCGGTGATGGTGCGGACGACGCACACCTTGGACCTCAGATCCACCCCGATCGCACCGCCCGGGATGATCCGGGTGCGGTACTTCTTGCTGCGGCGCAGCGACAGGGCAATCGACTGCGGCGTGAGCACGCCGGAGGCGACCTGGGGCAGCAGAGGCAGATACAGCTGGTAGGAGAACGGCGTCACCAGTGTGACGTCGGCCTCGTCGGGGGCGAGTTTCCGCTCCAGGCGGCGGACGCACTCGACTCCGGCGAAGCCTGCGCCCACCACCAGGATCCTGGGTCGTGTCACGGTGTTCATCCCTTTCTGCGGCTCCAGGCGGTCCGGCTCGACGCTGTTCGCATGCCCTGGATCGCCGTGCGCCAACTTCGATCCCACCGCGCCCGCGGCCACCCCGCCAGCCGGGTGCGGCAGGCAGACGAACGCGTGGGGGGCACCTCGCCCCCACTGCCCGGTGGAGTAACCGGTGCGCGCCCGCCTACACGTCGTACGGCCGGCCGCCGCGGCCCCGGCGTCACCAGGGCAGGAACGCGTGGATGTCCTTGCCGGTGTCGTGCACGACGACGCTGACCTGGCTGCACAGCGTGTGCACCAGATGCCAGCCGATCCCGCCGCCACCGGTGCGCGGATGGAAGGGCCGCGGCTCCGGCCGGGCCGGATTGGTGTCGCGCATCGTCACGTGCACCCCGTCGAAGGTGCGGCGCATCCGCAGGTCGAACGGGCCCGGCGCGTACTGGATGGCGTTCGCGGCCAATTCGGTCACCACCAGCAGGATGTCGTCCCAGTACTCCTGGGCGCCCGGTGGCGCCTCGCGGGAGAGGGCACGCAGGAACCCCTCCGCGGCGAGCCGCGCCCCCGTGACGTTGCGCAGCTCACCGGGGAAGGAGAACGTACGCTCGTACCTCTCCTCTGACGGTGGTGTGTCGTCCCAACGCGGCTCCGTCGCCATCTCGCTTCCCCGGCCCCGACCGGCTCCGCCGGTCCGGGCGGTCGTAGTCAACTGATCTCTTCGCTGCGCTGCGGGTTCCCCCTGCCGCGCGGACTATCCGTCTGCTCTCGCGCCCCACGGCACCCGGGGGGCGCCCGCCTCCTCAGCGGAACACGTCGTCCGTGTCGTCCCACTCGGCCGGCTCCCGCACCACCGGCCGCGGCCGGGACCGGGCCTCGTACATCGCCTCGATCTCGGCGGCGTAGTGCCGTACCACGGCGTCCCGGCGCAGCTTGAGGGACGGCGTGAGCAACCCGCCGACCGCGGCGAACCGTTCCGGAAGGACACGGTAGACCCTGACGGACTCCGCGCGGGACACCGCGCTGTTGGCGGCGGCCACCGCCCGCGCGATCTCCTCCCGCAGCGCGTTCTCCTCCCGCGCCTCCCGGGCCGGGGCGTCCCCGGGCAGCGCCAGCGCGGCCCGCCAGTGCGCCAGGAAGTCCGGGTCCAGGGTGATCAGGGCGCCGACACACGGCCGGCCGTCGCCGATCACCACCGCCTCGTGGACGAGCGGGTGCGCGCGCAGCCGCTCCTCCAGCAGGGCCGGCGACACGGTCTTCCCGCCGCTGGTGACGATGACGTCCTTCTTGCGGCCGGTGATCGTCAGGAAGCCGTCGGCGTCCAGCCGCCCGAGGTCCCCGGTGGCCAGCCAGCCGCCGCGCAGCGCCGCCCGGGTCGCCTGCTCGTCACCGGCGTAGCCCTGGAACACCGAGGGCCCGCGGACCAGGATCTCCCCGTCGTCGGCCACCCGGATCCCGGTGCCCGGCAGCGCGGTTCCCACGGTCCCGGACTTCTCCCGGCCCAGCGGCTGCATGGTGATCCCGCCGGAGGTCTCGGTCAGGCCGTAGCCGTCGTGCACGAACACCCCGATGCCCTCGAAGAACAGCGCCAGTTCACGGCCGAGGGCGCAGCCGCCGGAGGCCCCGCGCACCACCCGGCCGCCGAGCGCCGCCCGCAGACCCCGGTACACCGTCCGCTCGTACAGGGCGTGTTGCAGCCTCAGCTCCAGCCCGGGACCCGGCCCGGCACCCAGCCGCCGGCGCTCCTCGGCCGCGGCGAACTCCCGCGCCGTGCGCGCGGCCCGCTCGAACAGCGCGCCCCGGCCCGCCTGCCGGGCGGTGTGCAGGAAGGTCTTGTAGAGCCGCTCGAACACCGACGGCACGCCGTACAGGTACGTCGGCCGGAACGTGCGCAGGGCCGAGGCCAGCGCCTCCTCGGTCGTCTCCGGCTCGTGTGCCAGCAGCACCCCGCCGCGCACACACGTCAGCATGATCATCAGGCCGTACACATGGGAGAACGGCAGGAAGGCCAGGACGGACGGCCGCTGCCCCGGGGGCGCGGCGGTGTGCGCCCAGCCGGCCAGCAGGGTGTCGCACGGGTAGGCCAGGTTGCGGTGGCTGAGCGCGCAGCCCATCGGCCGGCCCGAGGTGCCGGAGGTGTGGACGACGGCCGCCGTGGCGTCCGGCGGCACCAGCCGGCGCAGCGAGTCCACGGATGTGTACGGCACCGCCGTGCCGCCCGCGACGAGATCGGCGAGGGCGCCCGCGTCCAGCTGCCAGACGTGCCGCAGCCGGGGCAGCCGGGCGCACACCGTGCCGACGGTCATGACGCCCTGCTCGTCCTCCACGAGCACGGCGACACAGCCCGTCCCCCGCAGGATCCACTCGACCTGGTCGCGTGAGGAGGCCGGGTGGACGGGCACCAGCTCGGCGCCGACGGCCCACAGCGCGTGGGCGAACACCGTCCACTCGTGCCGGGTCCTGGACATCAGGGCCACCCGGTGGCCGGGCGCGATCCCGGCGGCGACCAGTCCCCTGGCCACGGCCGCCACCTCGTCCCGCAGCCCGGCCGCCGTCACCGTGAGCCAGCCGTCGGCGGTCCCCGCGCGGTAGGCCAGCACCGGCAGCGTGGGATCCCGGTCCGCCGCGGCGAAGACGCTGTCGGCGAGGCCGCCGGTGAGCGGCGGGGCGGCGGCCGGAGCGAGGGCGACATTCCGCATGCGCTGCTCCCGGGGTACGGAGGGTCACTCCGCCGATCGGCTCGGTGTCGGCGGTGCTCGAATGTAGCTCAGGGAGAAGCGTTCGGTGACCGGATCGGAGAAGTCGTGATCGGCTGATGATGTGGGCGTGTCCGGGGGACTCGGGGGACATGAGTCATGTGAACCCCGATCCGGAGCCCGAGCGCAGCACCGGGCTGGAACCCGGTGGCGGAGTCCCGCCCGGCGAGACCCCGCCCGCCGAGAGCAGCATGCCCGAGGCCGGGCCCCGGGAGACGCACAATCCGCCGAAGGGCTGGGGGAAGGCGCCGCTGACCGTGATCCTGATCCTGGTGATCCTGATCGCGGCGTTCTTCCTGGCCTACGCGCTGGCCCTGATCCTGTGACCGCCGCCGGGCGGGGCGCTCAGCCCTGGGTGCGCCGGACGCACTCGGTGACGACGTCCCGCAGGCTGCCGGTGTGCTCCAGCAGCAGGCGCTGCTCCCGCGCCCCGTTGCCGCGGCGCAGCAGTTCCTCGATGCCCCGTGCGGCACGGTCGGCGTCACCGCTGCCGGCGAGCGCGTCCCCGGTGTGCTCCAGCAGGGACTCCAGCACCCGCGCGGCGGGCAGGGGCCGGAAGGTGACCGGGTCGAGCAGGTCCTTCTCCAGGCCGGACCGGGCGGCCTGCCAGTCGGCCATCCTGATCAGGCTCACCCCGGCGTCGGGCACCGGCCGGCCCGCCCGCCAGTCGGCCGCGGCCGTCTCCACCAGGGCGCGCACCAGCGTCGCGAGCAGGACGGCGGTCTCCGCGCTCAGGCACACGTCCGCCACCCGGACCTCCACCGTGGGGTAGCGGGCGGACAGCCGCGCGTCGAAGTAGACCATGCCCTCGTCCAGCACCACGCCCGTGTCCACCATGTCGGCCACCCGCCGGTGGTAGCGCTCGGCGGTGCCGAACGGCTCGGTCGGCCCGGCCGACGGCCAGCGGTTCCACACCCGGCTGCGATAGCTGGCGTAACCGGTGTTGCGGCCCTGCCAGAACGGGGAGTTGGCGCTGATCGCCCGCAGCACCGGCAGCCACGGCCGGAGCCGGTCCAGGACGGCGATCCCCTCCTCGTCCGACGCCACCGACACATGCACATGGCAGCCGCAGACGAGCTGGTCCCAGGTCGGGATCCCGAACCGCTCGGCCAGCCACTGATAGCGCCCGTTCACCGTGAGCGAGGGGCTGACCGGCAGCGGCGAGGTGGCCAGCGCGGCGACTCCGCAGCCGATCTCCCCGGCGTGCCGGGCCGCCTCCTTGCGGCAGCGGACGATCTCGTCCCCGAGCCGCGCCATGTCCGACTGCGGATGCGTGGCGAACTCCAGCATCTGCCCGAACAGCTCCTTCTCGAAGACATCCTGTCCGGGATCGTCCTGGGCGGCGCGGGCGAGGACGGCCGTCGCCAGCGCCTTCGGGTCGCCGCTGTCCGGATCGACCAGGAGGAGTTCCTCCTCCACTCCTACGGTGCGCACGTGATGCCGCCCTTCCATGTCGTGCCGCGAGGGGCAGTCGGGAGTCTGTACGACCTCGAATGCCCCCCGGACGGCTGCCGACACCTGCGGCGTCTCAGCCCTCCGGCACCAGCCACACCGTGGCCAGCGGCGGCAGCGTCAGGGTGAGGAACCCGTCCTCCGCCTTCACCGGCCCGCCGGCGCCGACACCACTGCCGCCGTAGCGCACCTCGTCGGTGTTCAGCTCCTCCCGCCAGACGGCGCGGCCGTCGGGCACCCACAGGCGGTAGCCGTGCCGGACCACCGGGGAGAAGTTCGATACCGCCAGCAGCGGATCGCCGTCCGCGGCGAACCGCAGGAACGCCAGCACGTTGTCGTCCGCCGCGTCGCACAGCACCCACCGGAAGCCGCCCGGGTCGGTGTCCCGCTGCCACAGCGCCGGCGTCGCCCGGTACACCCTGTTCAGGTCCCGGACCAGCGACTGCACGCCCCGGTGGTCACCGGCCGAGTGGTAGTCGTCGCCGAGCAGCCACCACTCCGGGCCGTGCGCCTCCGACCACTCCGCGCCCTGCGCGAACTCCTGTCCCATGAACAACAGCTGTTTGCCGGGGTGGGCCCACATGAACCCGAGATAGGCGCGGTGGTTGGCGCGCCGCTGCCACCAGTCGCCGGGCATCTTTGACACCAGCGCCCGCTTGCCGTGCACCACCTCGTCGTGGGAGATCGGCAGGACGTAGTTCTCGCTGTAGGCGTACACCATCGAGAAGGTCATCTCGTGGTGGTGGTACCTGCGGTGCACCGGCTCCTTCCGGATGTACTCCAGCGAGTCGTGCATCCAGCCCATGTTCCACTTCAGCCCGAAGCCCAGCCCGCCGCCGTCGGTCGGCCGGGTCACCCCCTCCCAGGCCGTGGACTCCTCGGCGATGGTCACCACCCCGGGGCAGCGCCGGTAGACGGTGGCGTTCATCTCCTGCAGGAAGGCCACCGCGTCCAGGTCCTCCCGGCCGCCGAACACGTTCGGCTCCCACTGCCCGGAGTCCCGCGAGTAGTCCAAGTAGAGCATGGAGGCGACCGCGTCGACGCGCAGCCCGTCGATGTGGAACTCCTCGCACCAGTAGACGGCGTTGGCGACGAGGAAGTTGCGCACCTCGGTGCGGCCGTAGTCGAACTCGTACGTCCCCCAGTCCGGGTGCTCGGCACGGGAGGCGTTCCCGGGCTCGTACAGCGGGTCCCCGTCGAACCGGGCCAGCGCCCAGTCGTCCTTCGGGAAGTGCGCCGGCACCCAGTCCATGATCACACCGAGCCCGGCCCGGTGGCAGGCGTCCACGAAGTACCGGAAGTCGTCCGGGGAACCCAGCCGGGGCGTCGGCGCGTAATAGGAGGTGACCTGGTACCCCCACGACCCGCTGAACGGATGCCCGGCCACCGGCATCAGCTCGATGTGCGTGAAGCCCATCTCCCGCGCGTAGGCGGGCAGTTCCCCGGCGAGCTGCCGGTAGGTCGCGCCGGGCCGCCAGGACGGCAGGTGCACCTCGTACACCGAGAACGGCGCCTGGTGCACGGGGGTGTCACCGCGGTGCGCCATCCACGCGTCGTCGCCCCAGGTGTAGTGCGAGGCCGTCACCACCGACGCGGTGTCCGGCGGGACCTCCGCGCACCGCGCCATCGGGTCGGCCTTCAAGAACCGGTGGCCGTGCCGGGAGGTGATCTCGAACTTGTACCGGGTGCCCTCGCCGATCCCCGGCAGGAACAGCTCCCACACCCCGGACGCGCCCAGCGAGCGCATCGGGTACTGCGTGCCGTCCCAGTACGTGAAGTCGCCGGCCACCCGCACCCCCCGGGCGTTCGGCGCCCACACCGTGAACCGGGTGCCGGCCACGCCCTGGTGGACCATCGGCTCCGCCCCGAGCGCCCGCCACAGCTGCTCGTGCCGGCCCTCCCGGATCAGATGCAGGTCCAGTTCGCCCAGGGCGGGCAGGAAGCGGTACGGGTCGTGCACCTCCCGCTCCCCGTCGTCGTACGTCACCAGCAGGGTGTACGACGGGACGTCCGGGCAGGGCAGCACGCCGGCGAACAGCCCGTCGCCCTCCGAGCGCAGCTCGGTGCGGTCGCCGTCGACCAGGACGCTCACCGCGCGGGCGTTCGGGCGCAGGGCCCGCAGCAGCGTGCCGCCCGGCACCGGGTGGGCGCCCAGCAGGGCGTGCGGATCATGGTGGGCCCCGGCCAGCAGCCGGCCGCGGTCGGCCGCGTCCAAGGGGGCGGCCACGGGCGGCACGGGGCCCGCGGCCTCGGGACGCGCGGTGTCGCGCAGTGCCATGCGTCAGCCTCCCCACACGGCGAGCCGCTTGATCGCCGCCATCGGTACCGGCAGCCAGTCCGGCCGGTGTCTCGCCTCGTACAGCACCTCGTACACCGCCCTGTCCGTCTCGTGCGCGCGCAGCAGCGCGTGCTTCTTGCGTGGATCCCAGCCCGCGCGGGCCGCGTAGCCCGCGCAGAACGCCTCCCGGCAGCGGCGCGCCCACTCGGGTCGCCAGGGGCGGCGCTGCCGGGCCGCGTAGTCGAAGGAGCGCAGCATCCCGGCGACGTCCCGCACCGGGGACTGCGGGGTGCGCCGCGCGGCGAGCGGACGGGACGGCTCGCCCTCGAAGTCGATGACGAACCAGTCGCGGCCGGCCCGCAGCACCTGCCCCAGGTGCAGGTCGCCGTGGACCCGCTGGGCGGGCGGCCCGGTGTCGCAGGTGGCCAGTGCCGCGAACGCGGTCCGCAGGCCGGGTACGAAGGGCAGCAGCCCCGGCACGGCGTGCGCGGCGGCGTCCAGCCGCGCGCGCATCGCCTCGGCGGTACGGCCGTTCTCCCCCGGCCCGGCCGGTGGGAAGGCCTCGGCCAGCGCCAGGTGCACCTCGGCCATGGCGCGGCCCAGCGCGCGGGCCTCGGCGGTGAAGTCGTCGCCCGCGGCGAGCGCGCCCAGCGCCAGCGACCAGCCGTCGGTGGCGTCGGGGAGGAAGGGCTGGAGCACCCCGAGGGTGGCCGGGCGCGGGTCGGCCGTGGTGAACCAGGCCACCGGTGCCGGCACCCGGGAGCAGCCGAGGGCGGCCAGCGCCGCCGGCACCTCCAGGTCCGGGTTGACGCCCGGCTGGATCCGGCGGAACAGCTTCAGGATGTACGCGTCGCCGTACACGATCGAGGAGTTGGACTGCTCGGCGTCCAGCAGCCGCGGCGGCAGTCCGCCGGGCACCCGGGCGGCCGGGTCCGCCTCGAACCGCAGCGGGCCCGCCGTGCCGGGGTGCCGCAGCCGCTCCAGCAGCAGATGGGCCGAGCGCGGGTCGTGCAGCGCGTCGTACACCGCGAGACCGGCCAGCGGTCCGTCCACGGCCCGCCCGAGGAACGCCCGCTCCAGGCGCGGCGCGAGGTGCGGGCGCAGCCCCAGCAGCAGTTGGTAGCAGTCCCCGGGCGGGGGTGTGCCGCCGGGGGTGGGCACCGGCACGTGGGAGGCGTGCACCAGCAGGTGCAGACAGCCCGGGAACAGCTCGGTCACGGACAGCACCGACAGCTCGGTGACGGGCCGGTCCTTGCCCGCGAACCAGCGTTGCCTCGGCAGCCATTCACGCAGCAGCCCGCCGAGCGAGTCCAGGAGCCCGTCGAGCCCGGTCGCGGTGCGCGGTCGGGGGGTGATGGTCTTCGGCATGGTGACGCGTCCTTTCCTCGGCGCCGGACGGGTCAGCGGCGGCGGCCGATGCGGGATGCGACTCGGGTGAGCCGGAACCAGTAGAAACCGTGGCCTTGCAGGGTCAGCAGGTAGGGCAGTTCACCGATGGCGGGGAAGCGCACCCCGCCGATCAGCTCGACGGGGTGCCGTCCGTCGTAGGCCCGCAGGTCGAGTTCGGTGGGCTGGGCGAAGCGGGAGAAGTTGTGCACGCACAGCACGAGGTCGTCCTCGTACTCCCGCAGGAAGGCGAGCACCGCCGGGTTCGACGACGGCAGTTCGGTGT
>NZ_BAAASM010000076.1:0-14398 GCF_039532885.1 Streptomyces nogalater
CGTGAGCCGGAGCGGCGGTGAGTGCCATGCCGGCGGTGGCGGCGGCCACGGCGGCGGTGGTGAGAGCCTTCTTCGGGGAAGCGATGCGGCGGATGATGGAGACGGTCACGAAGTACCTCTTGCGTTCGGGGATGGGGGATCGCCCGCATGGGGTGGGCCACGGGAGGTGGCCGGCATGCGTCGGCGCCGCGGCCCGCTGCGGGGCTCGTGGCGCCTGGCGACGTCATCCAGATAAGCAGGCCCGGAAGGTGCCCGCAATGACCGCCTTTACTAGTGGTGGCCGGATTCGTGAGGGATGCGAAGTATGTGGCGTGGGTCTCAATCCGCAGGTCAGGCGGGGTGCGGGAAGGGGTGAATCGGGCAAAAGGGTCTACGGGGTCGGGTCGTAGGTGACGTGCGTCATGTGGGGTCCTTCACCGACTCGCTCACGCCTCGGGCCTGGATTCCTGCGGAGGGTCACCGTCCGGGGCCCTCGAATGTGACCGCCGCCACCGGCACCAGGCAGGCGGGCGATGCAAGCCGCGGGACCGATCACGTCCTGTTCTGTTTCCAGTGGCCCATGGCCGCCTTGCGGCTGCTGGCCAGGTGCTGCCCCACCAAGGCCTCGACCCGGGGCACGTCCCGCTCGGCGATGGCGTCATAGAGCGCCTCGTGTTCCCGCGCGACGGCCAGCAGGTCGTCGTGCTGCCCGAGGAGCCAGCGCAACCTGCTGCGCAGGACACGTTCGAGTTCGGTCAGCAGTTCGTTGCCGGCCAGTGAGGTGACCGTCTGGTGGAAGTCCGCCGCGGCACGCCGTGCGCGCACCGCGTCACCGGCGCGAGCGGCTTCGAGTTCCGCGTCCACGTCGGCCCGCAGCTTCTCCAGTCCGGCTCGTGTGTGCCGCTGCGCGGCCAGCCGGAACGACAGGGCCTCCAGAACCGAGCGCACCTCGTCGAGGTCGGCCACGTCACTGGGGGTGAACTCCCGTACCACCGCCCAGGTCCGTGGTCGCGGGGTCACCAGGCCCTCGGCCACCAGCGCCTTCAGCGCCTCCCGTACGGGGAGGCGGCTGACGCCCAGCGCCTCGGCCAGTTCCCGTTCGACCAGCCGGCTGCCGGGCCGTCGTACTCCGTCGAGGATCTCGTCACGCAACTGCCGCGTCACTCGCTCCGACTCGGGTGCGAAGTCCCCTGACTCAGCCATCCCCGTCCTTCTTCTCTCCTGGGCTCCCCGCGGTGCACCGAGGATCCCTCGCGGTGCGCCGTGTGCCGCGGCATCCGCGGCACAGCGACCTTAGCGAACGGTGTCCTCGGCGGCACACGCGGCGACGGAGCGCGCGGGTGGGGAGGCCGCCCCGGCCGGGGACGCCTCGGCCGGGTCAGCCCGTCGGGGGCGGCCAGTTGATGATCCGCTTGGGCCTCGGGGGTGCGTAGGTGCGCACCTTCGATGTGGACAGGCCGAGGCGCACCAGGGACTCGGCGATCGTCACGGCGGCGGTCACCCCGTCGACGACGGGCACCGCGGTGCGCGCGACGACGATCTCCGCCAGGCCGGCCATGCCGCCGCAGCCGAGGCAGATCACCTCGGCCCCGTCCTCCCGGACGGCGCGGAGGGCCTCCTCGGCGATGGCGTCGACGGCTGTCTTCTCGTCGCGCTCCAAGTCGAGCACGGCCAGTCCGCTCGCGCGCACGGAGGCGCAGCGGGCGCTGAGCCCGGCGATGTGGAGGCGTTCCTCGATCAGCGGGACGGTGCGGTCGAGGGTCGTGACGACGGAGTAGCGCCGGCCCAGGAACTGGGCCGTGCTCGCGGCGGCCTCGGTGATGTCGACGACGGGGACGTCGAGCAGTTCCTGCAGTCCTTCGCGGCCGTGTTCGCCGTATCCGGCCTGGATGACCGCGTCGAAGGGCTCGGGGTGGGAGCGGACGGCTTCCATCACGGCGATCGCTGCGAGGTAGCTCTCGTAGTTGCCCTCCACCGACTCCGCGCCGAACGAGGGGGTCAGCGGGACGATCTCGGTTCCCGGGGAGGCCACGCGGGCCGCCTGCTCGCCGATGGAGTCGGTGATGGACTGAGTGGTGTTGACGTTGACAACGAGGATGCGCATGGCTGTCCTTTCCGTCCGGTGTCAGGACTATTCGGCGTCGACAGCGATGGCTTCGCCGTCCACGTCGAGGGTCGGGGTGGCGCGGTCCGCGATGACCAGGTAGAGCCCGGCGGCCAGGGCGGCTCCGACGAACCAGGAGAACCCGGCCGCGTCCTGGAACACCGGCACCAGGGCGATGACGACGGCGATCGCGGCGCTGGGGACGAAAGCCACGACGGCGCGCGGGTTGTAGCCGCGGCGGTAGTGATACTCGCCCTGTACGTCCTCGGTGTACAGGTCCGGCACGTTCACGCGGGCCCTGCGCAGCAGCCAGTAGTCCGCCACGATCACTCCGAACAGCGGGCCGAGCAGGGCACCGAGCCCTCCGAGGAAGTAGTTGACGACGATCGGGTTGTCGTAGAGGTTCCAGGGCGTGATGACCAGCCCCAGGACAGCGCTGACGAGGGCGGCCCGCCGGAAGTTCAGCCGGCGCGGGAAGAGGTTGACGAGCGCGTAGACGGGCGCGACGAAGTTGGCCAGCAGGTTCACCGCCACCGTCAGGGCGATCAGCGCGAGGGAGGCCGTCACCAGCAGGAACGTGCTCGGGATCGTCCTGACGATGTCCGTGGGGCTGGTGATGACGCGGCCGTCGAGCTTGAACTGGGCGCCGCTGAGGACGGCCACGATGACGGCGAAGAAGAGCATGTTGACCGGGATGCCGACGACGTTTCCGCGGACGATGGAGGTACGGCTCCGGGCGGACCTCGTGAAGTCGCAGAAGTTCAGGACGAACGTCCCGTAGATCACCACCCACAGGGCGGCGGCCTGCAGGATTCGCAGCCACATCGCGCCGCCGGTGAGCGGTGCGTCGACGGAGAGGGAGATCGAGCCGTCGGCGCGGACGAACATCCACAGCGCCAGGGCGCACATGGTGAGCAGCGTCGTGGGTGCGGCGAACGCCATGTAGCGGCGGATCATCTGCATGCCGTAGCTCACGATGAGCACCTGCAGGGCCCACAGGGTGAGGAAGGTGATCCAGCCGAGCGTCGACTGGCCGAGCACGGAGTTGGTGTCCAGACCGCTCAACTCGGGGAAGATCGCCGTCAGAAGGGTGCTCAGGACCACGGAGGCGAGGTAGGTCTGGATGCCGAACCAGGCGATGGCGACGGCGCCGCGGACCCCGGCCGGGATCTTGGCGCCGTTGATGCCGAACGCGATGCGGCTCATGACCGGGAAGGGGACGCCCGTCTTGTGGCCCATGAACCCGGACAGGGTCAGCAGGAGGAAGAGCAGGACGGAGGCGACGGCGAAGGCCGCCAGGATGCCCCACACGCTCAGGCCGAACGCGAAGAGGCCGATGGCGAAGGCATAGTTGCCGAGGCTGTGCACGTCGTTGGCCCAGAGGGTGAAGACGTTGTAGGCGCCCCAGCGGCGCCCTTCGCGTTTCGTCGGAGCGAGGTCGTAGGTGTAGAGGCCGGGGCTGAGGGCGGCGCGGGTCTCCCCGGTCGGCTGGTCGTCCAGGGCAGTCATGGGGGCTCCTGGGATCGGGGGTCGGGAAACAAGAAGTTCCAGATGACGGAAGCTGATTTCCGGGAAGGAACGTAGGTTTCGCCGATCCCTGGAGTCAAGGGGTCTGTCAGGCCGTTCACCAGGCTTTTCACGACTTGGAAGCCGTCCGGTTCGAGGCATGCGAAGGCGCCGCCCGGCCTGGTCGGGCGCGGCCGGACGGCACTCCTCGCACGGCCTGGCGGCGCCCCTTTCCCGCCGGCGGATACGACGTCCTCTCAGACGAGTCGGCCGTTGCGGGCCACGACGGCCCCGCCGTGTACCACCATGTCCCGCTGCGGCATGTCGACCACGACCTGCGGCACGCACTCGCCCCGCACAAGGACGAAGTCGGCCGGGCTGCCGGGTGTGAGGCCGGCCCGGGGCAGGCCCATGACGTCGGATCCTCCGTGGGTGGCGGCCTCGTAGCAGGAAGACAGTTCCTCGTCGAGACGCACGTCCGTCACCCAGCCGAGGATGTGCGCGCGATGCAGCATGTCCGCGTTGCCGAAGGGGCTCCAGGCGTCGCGCACTCCGTCCGAGCCCAGTCCTACCTTGACACCGTGCTCACGCAGCCGGGCGATGGGCAGAACGAGGTCCCGGCTCGGCGCCACCGTGGTCAGCGAGATGTCCAGGTCCCCCAACTGCTCGGCGAGTCGGCCGAGTTGTGCGTCGGGTAGTCCGGGCAGGCAGAAGACGTGGCTGACGGTGACCTTGCCCCGCAGGGACAGGGCCCGGGTGCGGTCGATGATCTCGCGCAGCACCGTCACACCCTTGTCGTCGGTGTCGTGGAGATGGATGTCGACACCGACGCCGTAACGGTCCGCCAGGCCGAAGACGAGGTCGAGCTGTTCTTTCAGGGCTTGGTCGAAACCGATCGGGTCGATGCCGCCGATGAGGTCCACGGCGCCGCTCCGCGCGGCCTCTTCGAGCAGGGCGGCGGTTCCCGGGGTTCGGACGACACCGTGTTGCGGGAAGGCGACGATCTGCACGTCCAGCGCGTGCTCGAGCCGCTCGCGCGCCTCGGCGATGCCTTCCACGCCGGCCAGCCCGTAGGCGGGAGCGACATCGGCGTGGGCCCGCATCGCGCGGGTGCCCCGGGTCACGGCATGCGCCATGAGACCGTACGCCCGCTCCCCCACGCTCCGGCTCTGGCTGTTGAACAGCTCGACGTCCTGAGCGACGAAGTCCGCGATGGTGTGCGCGGGTTTGCGCGACACCCAGGAGCCGCCCCATGACGTCTTGTCGGGATGGATGTGCGCGTCGACCAGGGACGGCAGGGCGATGCGGCCGCCGCCGTCGATCACATCCGCGTTCGCGGGGGCGGGACGGTCGCTGATCCGGCCGTCGACGACGGTGAGGTCCACGGGTTTGCGGGCCCCGAAGGGCCGCACGTTCCGGAAGACCACCGCCTTGCGGGGACGCTTCCGTGTGCCGGTCGCGGCCGGTGCCGCGCCCGCGGACAGCGCCGCGCCGGCGGCGACGGTGGCGGTGGCGGTGGCGAGTACGGCGCGCCGCGTGAACCGGCTCGGGGGTGGAGGGGCGGGCTCAAGACACATGAGATCTCCGGTGTCCAGGTGGTGAGCAACTAGCCCTCGTTTTGTATACCAAAATCGTCCGGCGCAACAGAGGTCGGCATCACCACCACTCCGGCACCGCTCCAGCACTGGCTATCGGTACGCGACTTCTCCTCGGAAGGTCCACACACCGGGCCAGCACGGACCGGTCGACGTCGGTATACCAAATGGACGGCCACTGCGGGCCGCCTCAGGATCGGCCATCGAGTGGCGCGCGCCGATGGAACCGGTGGTCGCGTCCCGTATGCGGCAAGCCGGTGCCGGGACGGGGCCCACGGCCTCAAGGCCGGGAGCCGCATCCGCGACCGGCAGTCAGCGGATGCGGCCCCGCCGGCACGCCCGGCCCCCCGGGCCGGCCAGGAGGCCGGTCGGGCCGACGAGTGCACGTGGACGATGCGCCGAGGCCGGCCCAGCTGTGGGTGGCGGCGCACATCGGGAATGGCCTGGAGGCCATGCGGCCCCGGGGGGGTGAGCTGTCCTGATCGGCTGCGCAGAGCGGGCCGAACCGTCGTGGCACGGCCTGCTCGCCCTAATTCCACGCCAGCTGCCAGCGGGTCCCGGAATTTTCGCGGCCCGGCCCGGACATCATCGGGCCGCCGGCAGCGCTACGGCTCTACGGGCGCCCCGCGTGCGGCGGGACCGGCCGCCCGTTTCGCCGTATGGGCCCGGAGACCGGCCGGGGGTGGGACAACAGCCGGTGTGGTTCGCCGAAAGGGCTGTCAGGCCGCGAATCCCACCGAGGTGACGTATTCGTACTTTCCCCATTGCGAGCCGAGGTTGATGATCTGGTCGATCCAGGCGTCGTCGAGGGCGCGGGGGTCGTTCCTGGCCCATGCGTCGATGATGGCGTCCCAGGCGCGGATGTTGAACCTGCGGTATTCGAGGACGCGTTGACGGGGGTCGGGTACGCGACTCTGGTCGAGAGGGTGGATTTCGACGCGTGTTCCGCCGTTCGCGTTCAGACGCCGCAGGAGGTGGCCGGCGACGTTGCGGCGGCGCAGCGTGCGGTAAGCGGTGTCGATCTTCTCCAGGTTGTTTCTGTTGGGGCGTTGTTTGCCGCCGAGCCAGGCTCTGAGGGTGCGGGGGGTGATGGTGAGGCCGGCTTCGCGCATGGCGTGGCGGCCGGCGGGTGAGCGGGTGAGGTAGCGCAGGCGGGCGGTGAGGCCGCGACGGCTGGTGACGGGGGAGGTGATTCCCCCGGCGAGGGAGTCCAGTACGCGTGCCGCGGCCTGGCTGCCGCGTTCGCCTCGGGCCCCGTAGAGTCCGAAGTCGTGTGTCCTGTCCGGCATGGATGGTTACCGTTCGCGGGCGGGGAGAGTGTAGGTGTCTTTTACTTTCACCTCGGTGACACCGCGGCCTTCTGTGAAGACGTGCCGCCAGTCGCCGACGAGGTGGAGTTCGTCGGTTCCCATGACGCGGATGACGTGGAGTCCGGCGGTATGGGCTTTATGGGCTTTCAGCCACAGGTTGACGAAGGCCTGGGAGCGGATGATGTGCATCCAGTCCGGGCGGCAGATCTCCCTGTTGAAGTTGGATTCTCCCATCGTGGACACGAACTTGGAATACATGGATTTCACGTATTCCAGGGTGACTTCGTCGTCGTCGGTGATGGCCTTGTCCCGGGCGTCGCGGAGGACTTGGCGGAATTTCTCGAAGAGTTGTTCCGTGGCCCCGGAGGTCCATGACTCGTGGATGACGGGCGGGTCGCACATCGGCCCGTAGGGGGCGGTGGCGAGACGCTGCAGGAGACGCAGGACGGGTTCGGTGACCCATACGGGGCCTGGCTCGTCACGGTTGCCGAGGGGGTTGGGGAGGTAGGAGTGGTGGTCCCAGTCGGGAGGGGTGATGAGGTGGATGCCCGCGCGGCGGCGGGAGTGCGCATCGCCGGTGGAGTGCTCCAGAGCACCGAGGGGAAGGTGGGTCTTGAGGGCGGACAGGTAGGCGCCGTTGATGTCCAGGGCGGTGACCTCGCCGGTGCCGAGAGGTGCCTCGGGGCGGGTCCAGTTGGGGCGGGCTTCCCAGACCTCGTCGGCGCCGTGAGCGGACTTCTTGCGCAGGATGCCCGGCAGGGGCGGGTGGCCGACGATGTCGTAGCGGGCACCGATCCGGCAGACATCCAGCAGGGCCATGGCATCGGGGATGGCCCGACGCTGGAGACCGGCGGTTGCCGCGGCCGTATCACCGCCGTGGGCGGCGAGGGCGTCGTGGACGGCCTGGTGGATCAGGTCGGAGAGGTGGCCGTGGGTCTGCGAGGCGCGGCGGCGGACCGGCCGCTGAGCGGGAGCGGGCCTGCTGCGGCCGGGCTGGGAGACGGCGGGGGCCGGGACGGTTGCGGCGGACTGGGGCGCGACGGGCTGCTGGCCCACCGGGATGGGCTCCGGGCCGGCCGCCGTAGGCGCCGGGCCGGCGCCGGTGGTGCCCTGGCCGGCCGGGGAACGGGGGCCTGCCGGGACGCACTCGGCGGGGTCCAGGTGCTGGGGATAGCCCTCGATGTGGTGGGTGGCGGGAGCCCCGCACAGCACACAGGGCCGGGGAGCGGGCAGGACGGTGTCGTCACCCGCGGTGGAGTCGGCGGCACAGGGGGCGGCGGCACTGCCGGAGCCCGCCGACACGGACGGCGAAGCGGGAGCGGGAGCCGGGGCCGATGGGGCGGGCCGGGCGGTGGGGTGTTCCCCGGGGGGCTGGGTACGCGGCTCGTCCTCGGCCGCCCGGGGACGGACTTCCTCCGCCTGGGTGCGGAGCTTCGCCTCCGCGGCCTGGAGGAAGTAGGCGTATTTCTCGCGGAGGTCGCCGCTGGGTTCGCGTCCTGCCTCCCAGCCGCCGAGGGTGGAGGGGCTGACACCCAGAGCCTGGGCCACCTGGACACGGGAGAGGTTCAGCGCCTGGCGCAGGGCGCGGCGCTGCTCAACCGGGGGCAGGGCGACCGGTTCGCGGGCGTCGGCCAGAAGCGCGTCGATGGCGTGGAAGTCCGTCACCGTGAGGTCCTTGGGCCGGGGGCGGGGGTGGCATGGGCAGGCTCGGGGGTACCGGCAGGCTCGGCGGTACGGGCGGGTGCGGAGCGGGGGCGGTGGCGGCGGTCCGCAGGCAGGGCGCCACAGGCCCGGTCGGGGCCGGCGAGAAGGTCCAGCACATCGATGCCGTAATGGGCGGCGAGGGCATCGCAGTCGTCCAGGCTCCAGGCCGCACTACCGGACTGACGACGGCTGATCTGGGTCTGGCTGACACCCAGAGCAGCAGCGAGCTGGGCCTGGGACTCCCGTGTGGTCTGCATGAGTGCGGCCGTGGCGGCCCGCACACGTTCGGCCAGAGTCGACTTCACACAGGCCACTCTACGCGATCTATGCGTATTCAGCATGACACGGCATGCGAAGCACACCGCCATGGCGAAGCCGGCGCCGTCCAAGGCGCGGCCTGCCCGTCGCGGGCCCAGGGCGTTACGGCAGGACGGGCGCACCGGAGTCCTGGCAAGGCGTGCGGCCGCATTGACCGTAGGCGCGGGAGGGGGATCCCGGCGGGCCGTGCGGGGCTCGGGGCGCGAGATGACCCTCATCACCACAGGCGCTTTTCGCACACACATCCCCGTGTTTGATTTCTTTCGATTCCTGCGGGAGTGATTGTCAGTGCCGCGCTCCACGATTCTCCGCATGAGCCTCACCAGTGAACTCAACGACCCGAACTCGCCCCTGTCCCGTTTCATGGCCAGGGAGTTGCCCGCGACATCGCGGATCACCGGCAGTCTGCGCAGCCGGCTGCCCCTACGGCCGTTCACCGTCACGCCGCGGGCTGCCGGGCGACCCGACTACCGCAGCCTGGGCCGCGCCATCGACCGCCGCCTGCGAGTCGCCTTCGGCTCTCCCCTGGACTCCGTTCTCCTGGAAGGCGTCCTCTACGCAGGCATCGACGTAGCGAACATGGCCTCTCGCGCCGCGGGGCAGGCCGTCCACGGTATCGGCCAGGCGCTGCTGTCCGAGCTCAAAGGCCAGCCGGCAGCGCGCGGCGGGTCCATGACGCGCTCGCGTCCCGACGAAGAGCGCCTGAGCCGCCTGTGCTTCGCCGCCTCCCACTTCGAGGAAGTCAAACGGGCCGGCCTCAGGCCCGGCAATCCGCTCCTGCACCTGGGCCCGGGTGCCGTCCTGGACGACCTGCTCGGCCAGGTCCCCGACTACGTCACCGACGACATCGCGGGGCAGGTGGAACTCGCCGAAGCCGATCACGCGCTGGGGTGGGTGACACGACAGCCCGTGGACCGGCGCCTCTGCGCTCCGGTCTTCAGCGGCAGCAACGACGTGGACGGGGCCGACGCCGACTTCATCGTCGACGGCCACCTGATCGACTGCAAAGCGACCACCCGGCCGGACCGCTTCGGGTCCAAGAAGGAGGTGTACCAGCTCGCCGGCTACCTCCTGCTCGACTACGAGGACGAATACCGTCTGGACAAGGTCTGCTTCTACCTGTCCCGGCAGGGACGGCTCGTCACCTGGCCGGCGCAGGAGTTCCTCGGTCTGCTGGGCGCCCGGCGGACCCTGCCGCAGCTGCGGTCCGCCCTGCGCCAAGTCCTGCGCGGCGCGGCATCCTTGCCGGACCCCCGGGAGCCGCTCCCGCCCACCGCGACGCAGGAGAGCCTCTTCGGCGAAGCCGAAGAGGAAGACGAAGACGACACCGACTGATCCGCCCGACTCTCAGGCGGGTCTTCCCGCCAGTACGCCGGGAGGGGCTCGCCCACCCCCAAGGGTTGCCCCTCCCGGCCCGGAGCAGGACCAGGCCGGCCGCCGACCGGTGGGCGTCGCGGTGCGAGAAAGTCTGTGTCGCCAACGGCGCCCCCGTCAGCTTGTTCTTTAACCTCCGGCGTCGAAATGAGCTTCGAACTAGGCCGCTCACCTGGGCGTTCACCGGACGCTGAGGCGGCCTTCGTCTGATCATGCGCTCCGACCAAGGTGCATGTTCAGCGCACGTCGTCTGGTGCGTGCTACCGCAAGGCGCCGGAGCGCCCTCGTAGCGGAGCTACCAGGGCTTTCGGCAACGCCGCGAGAGTGCGTGCCAGGCGGCGGGCGCCCGGCCGGGGTGATGACACAGGCTCTCAGTAGTTGGGGAGGGCACAGGTGACCGGCCAAATGCGTTGTTGAGGGAACGGCCTGCTGCCAAGATCGTCTGGTGAACATGCCACAGCACCAGAGCGCCCCGTCCGTACGTCCCATCACCGACGCCGACGTTCCCACTGCGGTCGATACCCTCGCCCGGGCCTTCGCCGACTACCCCTTCACGCGGCACGTGATTGCGGCGGACGGTCACGAGGAGCGGATCCGGCGCTACCAGGAGCTGTGCCTGACCCGTATCGGCATGGTGTACGGCCGCGTCTGGATCGCCGCTGGAGGCCGTGCCGTGGCTGTCTGGGCCATTCCCGGCCAGGATCCCTCGCCCGCCTTCGCGGAGCTGGGGCCGATCCTCGGCAACCTCGCCGGCGACCGGGCCGCCATGGCCGCGGCTGCGGACGCGGCCATGGCGCCGTACCGGCCCCAGGAGCCGGGATGGTTCCTGGAAACCGTGGCGACCGCCCCCGAGGCCCAGGGGAAGGGCCTGGGCAGTGCGGTACTGGTTCCTGGCATCCAGGAGGCCGAGCGCGCTGGGTGTCCGGCGTTCCTGGAGACCTCCGACGAGACCAACGTGCAGTTCTACGAACGCCTCGGCTTCAAGACCACGGCCGATGTCCAGCTCCCCGACAACGGCCCCCGCACATGGTGCATGCGCAGGGACCCGCGCTGAGCTGTTCTTCAACCTCCGGCGTCGAAATGAGTTTCGAGCTAGGCCGCTCACCTGGGCGTTCACCGGACGCTAAGGTGGCCTTCGTCTGATCATGTGCTCCGACCAAGGTGCATGTGACCACGACGAAGGCCGTGAGAGTGAGTCTGCTGCCTCAGACTGTTCCAGGGGAAGCGTTCGCGGAAGCGTCACGCTTCCGGGACGAGTTGTACGCGTTGTCTGACCGTCCGGGGCGATGAGCTGTTCGAGCTCGCGGATGCGGTGCTGTGTGCGCCGGGTGCGGTGCGCTCGGCGGTGGAGTTGACATTGCTGCCCGAGCACCGCCGCGGGCACGGCGCGATTACGACGGCCTCAACCGGGGCCGGATCGACACCGGGAGCAGCCTGCCCTTGGAGATCATGTTCGGCGAACGCGACAGCCCCGCGGGCTGGAACACGCCCCCGTGCCTCTTCACGGATGGTGCGTACGCACTGCCGTCCGGCCCCGGTCTCGGCCTGGCCCCCGCCCCCGCCCACACCCACAAGCCGGAGAGCCCGGCGGACCACGGAACGGTGACACCGTGACGGCCCGCCGCGCACCGGACGCAGAAACCACCCCCGGCGACGGGTACGTACCGCCTGTTCCCGGCCACGGGCACGGGTACGCGTCCGGTCCCGGCCACGGCGGGAAGCCGCCCCGCCTCTTCCCCTCGTCTCCCCCTCGTCCACGGAACTCGCCGGGGTCTCCGCAATCGTGCTCGGCGCGGCCGGCGGGGTCGGCAGCGCCTGCGCCGTGCGCCTGGCCGTCTGCGGAGCCCAGGTCGTCGCCGTCGACCGGGACCCGGCGGTACGCGACCTGCCGGGCGTGGTGCCCGTGGTCGGCGATGCCACCGATCCGTCGCTGCTCACCCGC
Source organism: Streptomyces nogalater (assembly GCF_039532885.1). NCBI lineage: Bacteria > Bacillati > Actinomycetota > Actinomycetes > Kitasatosporales > Streptomycetaceae > Streptomyces > Streptomyces nogalater. The sequence continues at coordinate 11,833 of NZ_BAAASM010000076.1, forward strand.
GCCTACGACACCTGTGCCGCCCGTCCCGCCGTCCTCGTCCACGCCCTGCTGGCCGAAGCCCGCGCCCCGCTGTCCGAACTCACCCCGCAGCAGTGGCGTGATGTCCTGGACCTGGGCCTGGTGTCGGCCTGGCAGTGGGGCGCGGAACTGGTGCGCCGGTGTGCCGGCCCGGCGTCCATGGTCCTCATCGGCTCCATGCACGCCCACGGAGCGGCCCCCGGCATGGCCCCGTACGCGGTGGCCAAAGCGGGCCTGACCGCGCTGGCACGCGCGGCAGCGGCCGAGTGGGGCCCGGCGGGCGTACGCTGCAACGTCCTGGAACCCGGATTCGTCGCCGTCGACCGCAACGCGCACCGCTGGCAGGACCCGGCCGAACGCCGCCGCATCCTCGCCGCCTACCCGCTGGGCCGGCTGTGCGTGCCCGAGGAAATCGCCGAAGTCGCGGCCTTCCTGGCCGGACCTCGTTCCTCCTACGTCAACGGGGTGGCCGTCCCCGTGGACGGAGGCGCGCTCGCCGTCCTCCTCGAGACCAACGTCCCCTGAACCAAACCTCCCCCCTCTCCTCGATGCCGTATCCCCCAGCAGACCCCACGACCGACCCGCCCCCGGCACCCTGGCCACCGGCCGGCCGGCCGCGCGTCGCAGTCGAAGACGTCGATGGGCACGCCGTCATCGATCCGGGCGCTCCCACCGGCCTGATGATCCGGGGACGGGCCGTTTCCGGTGGCTCAGCCGCCCGCCAGTTCGCCCAGCAGCGCGAACGTCCGGCGCTGGTCGGCCTCCCCGCCCAGTTCGGTCGCCATAAACACCACCTCCGTCGCTCCGGCCTCGCGGTAACGGCGTACCTCGGCGGCGACGCTCTCCTCGTCGCCGATGACGGCGATGTCGGCGGCCCGGGTGCCACCGGACAGTTCGATGACCCGCTGGTAGGACGGGAACCTTTCGTAGAAGGAGAGCGTCTCGATCGCCGTCTGCCGCACCTTCTCGACGTCGGAGGTGACCACGCCGGGCACGAAGGCCACGATCCGCGGCGCCGGCCGGCCCGCCGCCTCGGCCGCCGCGGTGACGGCGGGGACGATGTGCTCGGCCAGCGCGCGCGGCCCGGCCAGCAGCGGGAGAATGCCGTCCGCGAGGGCGCCGGACACGCGCAGGGCCTGCGGTCCCATCGCCGCGACCAGAACGGGTACCGGCGGTTCGGCGCCTGGCACGGTGGCCGGCAGCGGGGTGGTGGCGGTCAGCAGCTCACCGTGGAAGTCGGTGCTGCCCGTCTCCAGCAGCGGTCGCAGAGCGGTCAGGAACTCGCGGAGCCGGGCGACGGGACGCTCGTACGGGATGCCGAAGCCGGTCTCGGTGAGGTACTTGGTGCCGAGCGCGAGCCCGAGGTGGTACCGGCCCCCGGTGGCGGCCTGGGCGGTCTGCGCCTGGCTCGCGACGATCAGCGGATGGCGGCCGAAGACGGGGATCGCCGAAGTGCCGACCCGGAGGCCGGGCACCTCACGGCCGACGACCGCGGCCAGCGTCGGGGAATCGTAGGAGAAGGTCTGCCCGAACCAGGCGGAAGTCAGCCCGGCTTCATGGGCGTTCCGGGCGAGCCGCACGGTGGTGTCGATCGGGTCCAGATGAGAGAGCGCTACTCCGATGGTCATGTAGAGGCAACCGGCGCACACGGGACCGCCATTCCGGCTCCATGTGACAAATTCATGACGGCTTCCTGAAGTAACGCCCTTAGTAACACCCTTGTAGAAGCACTCACTTGGCGTTAGGAGCCAGCGCGATGGCCCGACGGCCCGCGTCAGATGTGCAGTTCGGGAGGAAAGCCCGTCCAGCGTAGATCGGCCGGCAGATGCCGCATGTCGTTGGAAACGAGGACGGAGGCGGCTCGACCGGGCGCGTAGCGGATGACCGTGAGTGCCGCGTTGCCGTGGTTGAGGCCAAGCCAACGCCACTTCGGTGCCCGCATGGCGTCCCGGACGAGCCAGGCGATCAGGAAGTTGTGGGTGACGACAAGTTCGTGCCGGTCCTCTTCGGCCGTCACCGCCCCGGTGAACAGGTCCAGGGCCCGGCGGGCCAGCGCGGGTCCGTGCTCGCGCTCCTCGTCGGTGGCTCCGTCGAGGAAGCGGAGATAGAAGTCTGCCGATTCGGCTGGTAGCTCATCCTTCTCCGGTATGTAGGGCACGTAGTCACCGGCGGCTTCCGAGACGTGCAAAGGAACACTCTTCAGTTGGTCACCGATCAACCGTGCGGTCTGTTCCGCCCGTGGCAGAGGGCCGTGGTGAACAGCTGTGAAGGGGACGTCCCGCAGGCGCCGGCCGAGCAGCGTGGCCTGCCGTCGTCCGCCGTCCGTCAACCCGCTCTCGTCCGGTAGCGCCTCGCCGTGCCGGGCAAGATAGAGGTAGCGGGTGGCCGTACCGGTCATCGTGAACTCCTCTGCGCGCGCTATCGATCATGTGCATCAACGGACGCTGTCGCCCTGAGCACCGGTTCCCTCCGCCGCCGGGGCTAAGGCCGTTTCCTTCGGATCACCTCGCCGACCAGATGAAGATGGCGGCGAGGTGGAGTCCGGCGA
>NZ_BAAASM010000077.1:0-35459 GCF_039532885.1 Streptomyces nogalater
AGTTCGGTGGCGACAGTGTCACCGAGACCCGCCGCAACGTCCGCTCCTACCTCGACCACCTGGCCATACGCTGAGGTGGACGGGTGGGTGTGGGGCGCGGCCCCCACACCCGCCCGGGCCGGCGGTGGTCCGGCCACACACGCCGGGTAGTCGGCGCAATACTCCGTCAACGGCGCGTCAACCATGCCGATGTGTCCGAGACCCGCGAGCCGCCCACGGGTGGTGCTCCACGCAGGATCCGGCATATTCGGGTGGCAGGCACACCTCGTCCCGCCCGGGTCACTCCAGCCATGGTGCTCAGGTAACCGAAGAGAGCTGCCCGAACACGGCTGGAGCATCGTGAACACGTCTGTGCTGAGGAACGTCGACGCCACCCACGCACCGTCCGTGCCCCCCCACCAGCGCTCCGTTTCCCTCGATGGCGAGGTGCCCGACGACGATATCGTGGCGGAGCTGTCCGCCGCCCTGTTCTCCTTACTCGGCCGCAAGGACCAGCGGCGCCAGGCCGAGCAGTATCTGCGCGGGCTGCTGACCACCCGGGGCCGCAAGTCCATCCGCAACATCGCCGCCCATCTGGGCCGGCCCGGTCTGGAGCAGAGCCTGCACCACTTCGTCGCCAGCTCGACCTGGGACTGGCAGCCCCTGCGCGCCGCGCTGGCCGGCTATCTGGAACACACCATCGCGCCGCAGGCGTGGGTCATACAGCCGATGCACATACCGAAGGCGGGCAAGTACTCGGTGGGCGTGGACGAGCAGTTCGCCCCGCACCTGGGGCAGATCGTCCGGGGTCAGCAGGTGATCGGCGCCTGGCTGGCCTCCTCGTCGGTGAGCGCCCCCGTCAACTGGCGCATGGTGCTGCCCGAGAGCTGGGTCAACGACCCCGAGCGGCGGGCGCGGGCGGAGGTGCCCGAGCGCACGCCCCCGGAGAGCGCCGAGGAGAGCGCCGTGTCCGTGGCCCTGCAGATGGCGCGGCTGTGGGACATCCCGCGGCGGCCCGCCGTCCTGGATCTGCGCCGCTGCGACGTGGGCGCCGCCTCCCGCCGTCTGGCCTCGGGAGGGGTGCCCTTCCTCGCCCGGATCAGCCCCTCGGCCCCGCTGTCCGTCGCCGACCCGGCGCTGCCCGGGCACCGGGCCGGGCCGCTGCCCGCCCGCCGGATCCTGGACCTGCTCAAGGGGATGCGGGTGCCCGCCGCCTGGCACGACCCGGCCGAGCCGCACCTGCCCCGCGCCTCCTGGGCGGCGAAGGTCCCCGTCGCCCTGCCCGGCCCCGTCGGCGGGGCGCCCCGGCGGCTGTTCCTGCTGGGCGAGTGGGCCGACCCGGGGCGGCCCCCGTCCGCCCTCTGGCTCACCTCCCTGCCGCGGGTGCCGGCCGCGTCGCTGGTACGCACCGCGAAGCTGGCCGACCGGGTGGAGCGGGACTGCGACGACATCGGTGAGCGGGCCGGGCTGCGCGACTTCGCGGGCCGTTCGTTCCGCGGCTGGCACCGCCATATGACGCTGTCCTCCGTGGCGCACACGGCGATCGCCTTGCACGCGGCGGAGTACGGGCCGCGGCGGGCCGGCCGGCTGATCGGGGCCTGACCGGGCCGGGCCGCCACCGCACCCCGGCCGGGCGGCGGGGGCGGTGGCATCGTCAGGGAACCGAAGCCGTCAGCCGGACACCCGGGCCCAGGCGGCGGCGAGCCGGTCCGGGGCCGGGTCGGCGAGGACACGGGTGCGGCCGATGCCGTCGAGGACGATGAAGCGCAGGGTGTTCCCTCGGACCTTCTTGTCCACCCGCATGGCGTCCAGCAGTTCCGGCCACCGCCCGCCGCGGTGGCCGAGGGGCAGGCCGACCGCGCCGAGCACGGTCCGGTGGCGCCGCACCACGGTGTCGTCCGACAGGCCCGCCAGGCGGCCGAGTTCGGCGGCGAACACCATGCCCACGGACACCGCCTCGCCGTGCCGCCAGGTGAAGCCCGCGCACTTCTCGATGGCGTGGCCCAGTGTGTGGCCGTAGTTGAGCGCTTCGCGCGGGCCCTGTTCGCGCAGGTCCTGGGTGACGACGTCGGCCTTCACCCGGATCGCGCGTTCGACGAGTCCCCGGGTGTGCGGCCCGTGCGGGGTGCGCGCGCCCTCCGGGTCCGCCTCGATCAGGTCCAGGATCGTGGTGTCCCGGATGAAGCCGGCCTTGACGACCTCGGCGAGGCCCGCCGTGTAGTCGGCGGCCGGCAGCGTGCCGAGCAGGTCGAGGTCGCACAGGACGGCGCCCGGCGGGTGGAAGGCGCCCACGAGGTTCTTGCCCTCGCCGGTGTTGATGCCGGTCTTGCCGCCGACCGCCGCGTCCACCATGCCCAGCAGGGTGGTCGGTACGGCGATCCAGGGCACTCCGCGCAGCCAGGTGGCGGCCACGAAGCCGGCCAGGTCGGTGGTGGCGCCGCCGCCGATGCCCACGATCACGTCGGTGCGGGTGAAGCCGTTCTCTCCGAGGGTCCGCCAGCAGCGGGCGGCGGTGTCGGCGGTCTTGGCCTGTTCGCCGTCCGGCAGTTCGATCACCGTCGGCCGAAGGCCCCGCTCGGCCAGCAGCCCGGCCGCGCCGGTGGCCGTGTCGCGCAGCCGGGGCGCGTGCAGGACGGCCACGCGCGCAGCCGCCCCGTTTCCCGACGCGGCGGTGACGTCGGCGAGTTCGCGCAGCAGGCCGTGGCCCACCCGCACGTCGTACGCGCCCCGGCCGGTACCCACCTGTATGTGTGTGTTCATCCACGGCACGCTAGTGACCGGAGCGGCCTGGCCTTCGTCCACGCCGGTCAGTACGTCACCTCCGGGCGGCGGTGTGGTCCGACCTGACACATCCGGCGACCGGCCGTGGACCCGGTGGGCCTCCGGGACCACACTGGTGTCTCAGGCCTCCGGCGCGCCGGCGGTGTCGGTGCGCAGCAGGGCCCTCATCCGGTGGATCCGCAGGGCGAGCTGGATGTCCAGGATCCGGTCGGGTTGCTGCCACCGCGCGCCCAGCAGCGTGGTGACCCGCTCCAGTCGTCGCGAGACGGTGTTGGCGTGGATGTGGAGCCGGTCGGCGGCCTTGCTCGGGCTGGCGCCCGTGGCGAAGTACGCCTCCAGCGTCTTCACCAGCTCGGTGTCGTTGTCCCGGTCGTAGGCGAGGACCGGTCCGATGGAGTTCTCGATGAAACCGCCCACGTCATGGCCGTCGGACAGCAGGAGTCCCACGAAGCCGAGGTCGTCGAGGGCCGCGGCGCTGCCGACGGCGTCGAGCGTGGTCAGCGCCTTCAGGCAGCGCACCGCCTCCTGGTGCAGCCGGCCCGCCTCGGTGGGCCCGCGGCCGGGCCCGGAGGCGCCCACGGTCACGGGATGACCCAGCACCGCGGACAGTAGGCCGGCGACCGAGTGGGCGGTGTCCGAGGCTTCCGTGCCCGGCAGCAGCAGCACGATGTTGCCGTCTCGGGCGGTCTTGAGGCCCCCGTGCCGGTAGGCGTAGGAGGAGGCCCACATCATGGCGCGCCCGTGGGACCCGCCCTCGATGCGGACGACGAGCAGCACATGGGGCGCCGCCGGGTCCAGGCCCGCCCTGCTCAGGCGCTGCTCCATGCGGTGTGCCCGCCGTGATCCGCCGGAGGGCAGGGCGATCAGCTCGTCCAGCAGCTCGTCGGGGACGGGGCTCTCCGCCGTGGCCGTGGCGTGCCGGAGGAGCAGCTGGAGGGCGAAGACCTGGGTGATGAGGTGCAGCAGCCGTTCGTCCTCGCCGATCAGCGGGGTGGCGGGGCGCAGCACGGCGAACCCCAGGTTCTCCGCGCCCGCCGCCACGGGAGCGATCCAGGTGTCCTCGCCGTACGGTATCGGGGTGCGCTGCGCATGGGCGTCCCAGGACGCCTCGGTCACCGCGTTGTCGTCCAGGTCGGGCAGGGGCGCGGTGGCGGTGATGACGCGGCCCGCGGGATTGCGCAGTTGAACGGTGCCGTCCAGCGCGTCGGCGGCGGCCTGCGCCAGGGTCTCCAGGTCGGCACCGGACAGCAACAGTCCCATCAAGTGGGCGTGTACGTCGGTGAGTTGTTGCAGCCTGGCCAGGGTGGTCCGGGTGCGGAAGCCGTCGGTTTCGAGTTCGCTGACCTCGTCGCTGGCGTCCTGCAGCCGCTCCGCGCGCTCCAGCGACACCGCGCCCAGCGCGGCCAGTGAGCAGGCCAGCCCGATCTCGTCCGGGGTGAGGTGGCGTACGCTGCGGTTCGCGCAGTACAGGACGCCCAGGGCGCTGTCGCCGTGCACGAGCGGCACGGCGAGCAGCGAGGTGATGCCTTCCGCGCGGATCATCTCGTCGGCCAGCGGGCAGTGTTCGAACCGGTCGTCGCGCAGATAGTCGGCCGTCCAGAACGGGGCCCCGATCGTCACGGCCTGGTGTCCGGCTCCCGTGGACGGGCGCACCTCCGCCCACATGCCGGTGGTCGCCCCTTCGGCGGCGTGCAGGCTGAGGGTGCCGTCGTTCTCGCACAGCCCGACGCACGCCATGTCCGCCTTGGTGATCCGCTTGACCCGGCGGCTGATGACCCGCATCAGCTCGCCCAGGTCGCGCGGCTGGGTCATGTCGCGGGCGGTGTCGACGAGTTCGGCGAGCCCGTCCTCGCGCTGGCGGCGCCGGTGCTGCGCGGCGTGGATGATGTGTGCCAGCCGGACCGCCTGTTCCAACCGGTCCCGCTCCTCGGGGGGACAGGTGCGCTCCGCCCGTAGCAGCAGTTCCTCGAAACGGTGGGACGGTACTTCTTCGGCCAGGAGCCGGAGCACGGTGAGCAGGTCCGGACGGTCTCTGTATGCTGCGTCGGTCATCGCCTTTACCCCCGCCGGCCTGGCCTTTCGCGTTTGCGAAGAACTTAGGCAGACCGTGATCGAGGAGTCAACCACGGCTGTCGGGGCGGCCCGCCGCCGGGGTGGTGCCCGGCAGGGGCCGGCGCCCGGGTCAGATGGGCTGTTTCCGGCCGTCGAGGGCCCGTCGGCCGGCGGTGCGCATGGCGTGCACCGGTGCCGGGCGGCGGCCCGTCATCAGCTCCACCTGACGCACCGCCTGGTGCACCAGCAGGTCGAGGCCGCCGATGACGGTGCCGCCCCGGGTCTGCCATTGGTGCGCGAGCCGGGTGGGCCAGGGATCGTACAGTACGTCGAAGAGCACACCCGGGGTAACGGGTACGGATCCGGCCAGGGCGTCGGTGGCCTGGGCGGGGGTGGTGGAGATGACGAGGGGCGCGTTCAGGGCCTGGGCCGCCCGGTCCCAGGGGGCCGTGCGGACGGCCAGCCCGAGCCGCTCTCCCCACCGGAGCATCTCGGCCGCCCGGGCCTCGCCGCGCACATAGGCCGTGACCTCGGGTGTCCCCATGCGGGCCAGGGCCGCCAGGGCGGAGGCCGCGGTGGCCCCCGCTCCCAGGACGGCGGCGTGCCCGGCGCGGCTGACGCCCCGTTCGCGCAGCGCCGAGGTCATGCCGGGGATGTCGGTGTTGTGCCCCTCCTTCCGGCCGTCCGCCGTGAACAGCACGGTGTTGACCGCCTGTACGGATCGCGCGGCGTCCGTCACGGAGTCGAGCAGCGGGAGCACGGCCCGCTTCAGCGGCATGGTCAGCGAAAGTCCCGCCCAGCTTTCGTCCAGACCGCCGAGGAAGGACTCGAGGGCGCCCTCGTCGACGTCGTGACGGTCGTACGTCCAGGTGTGCAGGCCGAGTTCGCGGTAGGCGGTGCGGTGCAGCACCGGGGAGAGCGAGTGGGCGACGGGGGAACCCAGGACCGCGGCGCGTCGGCGGGCCGGCATCGGCTGTTCCTTCCTGTGCTGCGGGGCCGGGCGGGTCAGGCGCGCTCGGTCCGCCGGGCCCGCTCCAGGCTGGCGCGCACGGCGGCGGCGACCTTGGCCGGGGTGAAGCCGAACCGGCGGTACAGCGCCTCGGGGGCGGCCGAGGCGCCGAACTGGTCGAGGGAGACGGTCTGTCCGGCGGAGCCGAGCAGGGCGTACCAGCCGAGCGCGGTGCCTGCCTCCACGGAGACCCTGGCCGTGATCTCCGGTGGCAGGACGGCGTCGCGGTAGTCCTGGCTCTGCTCCAGGAACCACTCCAGGCACGGCATGGACACCACGCGCGCGTCGGTGCCCTCCGCGCGCAGCAGTTCCCGGGCCGCGAGCGCGAGGTGCACCTCGCTGCCGGTGGCGATGATGACCGCGTCGGGGCGGCCGTCCTCGGCGTCGGCGAGGACGTATCCGCCGCGGAGGGCGTCGTCGGCCGGGGCGAGTCCGCTGCCCTCGCCACGGTCGAGTACCGGCAGGCTCTGCCGGCTCAGGCACAGCCCGGCCGGCCGGTCGGCGCGTTCCAGGACACCGCGCCAGACGGCGACCGTCTCGCCCGCGTCGGCGGGGCGTACGACGTCCAGGCCGGGGATGCCGCGCAGCGCCCAGAGGTGTTCGACGGGCTGGTGGGTGGGCCCGTCCTCGCCCAGGCCGATGGAGTCGTGGGTCCACACGTAGGTGACGGGCAGACCCATCATCGCCGCCAGCCGTACCGCCGGCCGCATGTAGTCGGAGAAGACCAGGAACGTACCGCCGTAGGGCCGGGTTCCGCCGTGCAGGGCGATGCCGTTGAGGATCGCGCCCATCGCGTGCTCGCGGACGCCGAAGTGCAGGGTGCGGCCGTAGCGGTGGCCCGGGAAGGCGGCGGTGGCGAACTCCTCGGGGACGAAAGAGGGTTCACCGCGCATCGTGGTGTTGTTGCTCTCCGCCAGGTCCGCCGAGCCGCCCCACAGTTCGGGCAGCGCCGCGGCCAGCGCGGTGAGCACGTCCCCGGAGGCCTTGCGGGTGGCGATCCGCTGTCCGGGGGCGAAGGCCGGCAGGTGCGCGGTCCAGTCCTCGGGCAGCCGCCGGGCGCTGATCCGGTCGTACAGGGCGGCCTTGCCCGGGTGGGCCGCGCGCCAGTCGGCGTACCGTTTGTCCCAGGTGGCGCGCAGGTCGCGGGCCCGGTCGGCGACCGCGCGCGCGTGGGTCAGCACCTCGGCCGGCACCTGGAAGGCCGCGTCGGGGTCGAGGCCCATCGCGCGCTTGGCGGCGGCGGCCTCCTCGGCGCCCAGGGCCGCACCGTGGATCTTGCCGGTGTTCCGCTTGTGGGGCGCCGGCCAGCCGATGACGGTGCGCAGGGCGATCAGCGAGGGCCGGCCGGTGGAGTCACGGGCCCGGACCAGGGCGTCGTACAGGGCGGGAACGTCCTCGCGGTAGCCGTCGGGGGTGGTCCAGTCGACGCGCTCCGCATGCCAGCCGTAGGACCGGAAGCGGGCCAGGACGTCCTCGGACTGGGCGATCCGGGTGTCGTCCTCGATGGAGATGTGGTTGTCGTCGTAGAGCACGACGAGGTTGCCCAGTCTCTGGTGTCCCGCGAGGGAGCCGGCCTCGTGGCTGATGCCCTCCTCCAGGTCGCCGTCGGAGGCGAAGACCCAGATGGTGTGGTCGAAGGGCGACTGGCCGGGCTCGGCCTCCGGGTCGAAGAGGCCGCGCTCGCGCCGGGCCGCCATGGCCATGCCCACCGCGTTCGCCAGTCCCTGGCCCAGCGGTCCGGTGGTGGTCTCCACGCCGGGGGTGTGGCCGTACTCGGGGTGGGCGGGCGTCAGGCTGCCGTCCGTACGCAGCGCCTTGAGGTCGTCGAGTCCCAGGCCGTAGCCGGAGAGGTAGAGCTGGGTGTAGAGGGTGAGGCTGGAGTGCCCGCAGGAGAGCACGAAGCGGTCGCGGCCCGCCCACCGCGGGTCGGCGGGGTCGTGTCGCAGCAGCCGCTGGAAGAGGAGGTACGCGGCGGGGGCGAGGCTCATGGCGGTGCCGGGGTGACCGTGACCGGCGGTTTCGACGGCGTCCACGGCGAGAGCGCGGGCGACGTCCACGGCCCGGCGGTCGAGTTCGACCCACCGGAGGCCGGCGGCGGACGAGGCGCTGGTGTCCTGGTGCTTCACGAGGGCTCGCAACTCCTTGTTCGGGGACCGGTGGAGGAAGGGCCGTGCACCAGGAGGAGCGGGGTCGCACACGGTCCCTGTCGTCGCTCCGGCCGGGCGCGGTACCCACCGGACCGCCATCCTGGTGGACCCCGCGATCACCGCCAACGCTTTGCCACCTGCTCCGTCAGGTCACCGGGCAGTCCGTCAGGTCCCGGGAAGGCGGCGCCCGAGCACGAAGAAGTGCGGACAACGGTCCCCGTGGCAGTGTGTGCGAGCGGTGGGCGGCCTCCCCCGGCCCGCCGCGCCTTCAGGCGCTTTGCAGGTCCCCGAGCGGGATGCGCGGCAGCGTGCCGAGTCCGACGTCCGCGCAGTGCGCCCGCCGGCCGGGTTCTCTCGGGACGGGAACGAGGCCTGGCAGGGGCCGCAGGGGCGCGGTGCGCGTCTCGCGCCGCCTGCGCAGGTGGTCCCGGATGACGTCGCGGTCCTGGCCCCGGTGGTCCAGGTCCGCCTTCAGCCGCGCGTACAGCAGCGTCGCGGGGCAGTAGCGGGTGAGCACCTGTGTCAGGTCGACGCAGAGTTCCCGCCAGCGCCCGAGCCTGAGTTCCGCGTCGATCCACCGGTCCACGGCCCGCTGCCAGGAGCGGGTGAGCCGGGCCGCGTGGGCGTGGAGCTGGGGTCCGTGGGGGACGCCGGAGAGCGGGGCGCCGGTCCACAGGGCGAGGGCCTCGCGCAGCCGCAGACCGGCCAGGTGGAGGTCGCCCGCCTCCATGGCCCGGTACCCGGCGCCGGTCAGCCGCTCGAACGTCCTGAGGTCGCTGGAGCCGCCGCCGGTGTCCAGCCGGTAGCCGCCGGGCACCGAGGCCAGGACGTGCTCGGCCGGCCGTTCGCTGCCCGCCGCCTGCGAGACCGCGCCGATGACCGCGCGCAACCGGCCGATGTGATGTTCCAGGGCGTCCTGGGCGCGGTCCGGCGGGCCCTGGGGCCACAGTTCGTCGGCGAGGGCGTACGCCGGTACGACACGGTCGGCCGCCGCGACGAGGAGGGCGAGCACCTGCCTGGTCTGCACCTCGGCCGAGTAGATCGGTAACGTCCCCTCTTGTACGGCCACTTCCCCGAGCATCCTCAGCTCCATGCCGTTCCCCTCCGACTCAGGTCACTTTCGGTGCCGTTCGCGGCGCTTGAGCGGGACGTCCCTCACCTGGATCCAGGCACCCCCCTTCACAATAATAGTATTATTTTTATTTTTTAGGGGAAGTTGACCCTTGGGGCAGGCGCAAGAGCGCGTACGTTCGGGTACGTTGCCGGTCGTTCCGGTTCCCAAACCGTAGCCGGGCGACGAAAAAGAGGTACCGCGCGTCAGCGGCGCACCCGCCGATCCCCTCTCAGGACGACGCCACCCTGGCCCGCTCCTCGCCGAACCGCACCTTCCTGGCCACGCTGGGCACGGCGAGGGCGGGCAGCAGACATCGCCACATCTCCTCGACGCGCGCGGGCAGATCCCGGTGCGAGGTCTCCAGCTGGGTGTGGATCTGCGCGCCGGTACAGGAACCGACGATCAGCCGGACGTAGGCCTCGGTGTCCACGTCGGCCCGCAGCTCGCGGCGGCGCCGGGCCTGCTCGAAGTCGTCCAGCAGGATGCCCGTCCATTGCCGATACGAGTTCACACTCGGCTTGATGAAGAGTTCCTGGTCCATCACCAGGCGCGCCCCGGCCCGGAGCACCGGGTCGTCGAGCAGCTGATGGGCCCAGGTCAGCGTCAGGTCGACGGCGTGCTGCAGCCCTTGCGAGTCCAGCTGTGGGACCACCAGCTCCGGTTGGCCCGTGACGATCAGACGCGCCAGCTCTTCCTTGGACTTGAAGTGGAAGTACAGCGCGCCCAGGGTCAGCCCGGCCCGCTCGGCGATCCGCGAGACGGTCGTGCCGGCGAAGCCGTACTCCGCGAACGTCTCGGCCGCCGCGTGAAGGAGAGCGGCACGTGTGCGCACCGCTCTCTCCTGTTTCACCACTCGACCCGTCATGTGCAATCGCCGTCCACCGGTAGAAAAAAGTGAATACTATTCTTTACCTTATAAGCGACACCCTGCCTCATCACCAAGGCTCGGAACGTGGAGATTCCAGGTAGATGATGGTGACCTCGCGCCGGCCGACGGCGCAGCGGTTCGTCAGGGTTCGGTCGGAGCGTCGGCGGGGAGGCAGACCGCGAGCGCCGCGATGTCGTCCTGGAGGCGGTCGCCGCTGTAGGCCAGCAGGTCGTGGTGGAGCTGTTCGAGGAGCCCCCGGGGCGGGAGGGAACGCCAGGAGCGCAGGCGCTGGAGGAGGGGGTAGAAGGAGCCGTCCGGGTCGCGGGTCTCGGTGATGCCGTCCGTGTACAGCAGCAGCTGGTCGCCGGGGCGGAAGGAGTACTCCTCGACGTGGTACGGCTCCCCCGCCAGCACACCGAGGTTGAGCGGCGGGGCCGACCGCCCGCTGTCCAGTTCGCGGACCTGCCCCGAGCGGATGAGGACGGGCGGCGGATGGCCGCAGTTGACGACGCGGAGCACCGGCTCCCCGGTGGGGATCTCCACGAAGACGGCGGTGACGAACCGTTCGCCCACCTCGTTCCCGCCCAGCAGGGCCGCCCTGCGGTTCATGCTGGTCTCCACGCGGTCGGCCAGGGCGGGCAGCGCGGGTTCGTCGTGCGCCGCCTCGCGGAAGGCGCCGAGCAGGGCCGCGGCGGTCTCCACCGCGAGCAGTCCCTTGCCCCGTACGTCGCCGATGAGCAGCCGGATGCCGTACCGGGTGGGGACGGCCTCGTAGAGGTCCCCGCCGATGCGCGCCTCCGCGGTGGCGGACAGATAGAGGCTGTCCAGCAGGAGGTCGCCGATGCGGTGCGGAACCGGCCGGAGCAGCACCCGCTGGGCGATGTCGGCCACGAAGCGCACGTCGGCGAGGGTGCGCTCGCGGTGTGTGCGGTGCGCGGCCAGGATGGTGCCGAGGACGCCCACCAGGGCCGTGCAGACGTAGGAGGCCACGTAGTGGCGGTCCCACAGATAGCCGACGGGCCGGCCGGCACAGCACGGGGTGCCGGCCAGGACGCCTTCCAGGAGGACGGCGAACACGGTGGCACCGGCGACCACCGCCGGACCGTAGGCGAACGCGGTCACCAGGGGCAGGGCGGTCAGCACGAAGCTCACCGGCCACTCGACGGGGGTGACGGGCTCCAGCAGTAGCACCGTGACGACGTACAGGACCGGCAGCCACCGCAGCCACCGGGGAGGCTCCGGCAACCGCGTTCGCGCACCGGCGCCGTCCTCCGGCTCCCGACCGGTATGTCCGGCCTTCGGCATACGTGGTCTCCGCACTCGGACTCCTGTCAGCAGCGCACGACAAGGTCCCAGCCTGGTGCGGCCGCGCGCGGCACACCGGCGATTGCTCCGCTCAGCGGCATGTTTCCGGCCCGGCCGGGACGAAACCCGGCAGGCCCGGGGCCGGCCTTCCCACGGCGGGCGCCGGCCGTCATCCGTGCGGAGCGGGTCCCGCCCCCGCCCCCCCATCACCCGGCCGGCCGACACCGGTTCGCCGACATCCCGCGCGGCCGGCGCACAGCGGTCGCCGGGCACCGAGCCGCAGTGCTAGAAAAGGGAGATGAGCGGACGTTTCCGCCGTCCAAGGGCGAAAGCGGCGCCGCCGCCCGGCACCCGGTGGGCCTCCGATCCGCCCCGTCGACGAGCGCCGTGGCCGTTTCGCGGGCGCCGGATCCCGCCGTCCCTGAGCGTCCGCACGCTCGCCGCGCAGGTCTTCCTGTTCCAGGCGCTGATCATGCTGCTGCTGGTCGCGGTGGGGGCCGCCGCCCTGGTGGTGCAGGGGCTGTACGACGCCGAGCGCAACGCCAGGGACCGGTCGCTGGCGGTGGCCGAGGCCTTCGCCCACGCCCCCGGTACGGCACAGGCGCTGCGCTCACCGGATCCGACGGCCGGGCTGCAGTCGCAGGCGGAACAGGTGCGCAAGGGCTCCGGCGTCGACTTCGTCGCCGTTCTGGACAGGCACGGGGTCCGGCTGACCGACCGCGACCCCGCGCTGATCGGCACCAAGGCCCAGGGGGTCGGCCGGGCGCTCCTGGGCGAGTCGTTCACCGAGACCTTCCACGGCCGGCCGACCGACGCGGTGCGTGCCGTCGTCCCCGTGACGGACCCGAGCAGACGCGTGGTCGGCGTCGTCACCGCGGGCATCGAGTACGCGAACGTGGGCGACGTCCTCGTCCGGCAGCTGCCGGTGCTGCTCGGCACGGCGGCCGGGGCACTGGTCCTGGCGACCGGTGGCGCCGCCCTGGTCAGCCGCCGGCTGCTGCGGCAGACCCATGGGCTCGGCCCGGCCGAGATGACCCGGATGTACGAGCACCACGACGCCGTGCTGCACGCCGTGCGCGAGGGGGTGCTGATCCTCGGCGGCGACGGGCGGGTGCTGCTCGCCAACGACGAGGCGCGCCGGCTGCTGGACCTCCCCAAGGACGCCGACCGGCGGCAGGTGCGGGAGCTGGGGCTGGGGCCGGGGCCGACCCGGCTGCTGGAGGCGGGCGAGGCCGCGTCCGACGAGGTCGTCCGGGCCGGGGACCGGCTGCTGGCGGTGAACATCCGGCCCACCGTCCCCTACGGCGGCGCCCCCGGGCTCGTGGCCACCTTCCGTGACACCACGGAGCTGCTGGCCCTGTCCGGGCAGGCCGAGCTGGCGCGGGGCCGGCTGTCGTTCCTGTACGAGGCGGGCATGCGGATCGGCACCACGCTCGATGTGCGGCGCACGGCCGAGGAGCTGGCGGAGGTGGCGGTGCCGCGCATGGCCGACTTCGTCACCGTGGAACTGCTGGACGCCGTGCTGCGCGGCGAGGAGCCCACCAGCGCGGTGCGCGAGATGCGCCGTACCGCGCTGCGCACCACGCGCACCGGGCACCCCTTGCAGCCGGTGGGCGAGGTGATCCGGTTCGTGATGGCCGACACCCCGATGGCGGCGGCGCTGCGGCGGGGCAAGGCCGTCCTGGTGCCGGACCTGCGCACCGCCCAGGACTGGCGGGCACGGGACTCCGGCGGGGCCGAGCGGGCACTGGAGTACGGCATCCACTCGCTGATCACGGTGCCGCTGCGGGCCCGCGGGGTGGTCCTCGGGATGGCCGACTTCTGGCGGGGCGCGGGCTCCCCCCGGTTCGAGGAGGAGGACGTCGCGGTGGCCGAGGAGCTGGTCGCCCGGGCCGCCGTGGCCATCGACAACGCCCGCCGGTACACCCGCGAGCACACGATGGCGGTGACGCTGCAACGCAGTCTGCTGCCGGTGGGACTGCCGGAGCAGGATGTGCTGGAGATCGCGTCACGGTATCTGCCGGCCCGCTCGGGGGTGGGCGGCGACTGGTTCGACGTGATCCCCCTGCCCGGGTTCCGGGTGGCGCTGGTCGTCGGGGACATCGTGGGGCACGGGATGCAGGCCGCGGTGACCATGGGACGGCTGCGTACGGCGGTGCTGAACTTCTCGTCGCTGGACCTGGCCCCGGAGGAACTGCTCGGGCACCTGGACGAGATGGTGACCCGGCTGGACTCCCAGACCGCGACCGCCGACGACGACGATCACGTGCCGCTCACCGGTGCCACCTGCCTCTACGCCGTCTACGACCCGGTCTGCGGGCGCTGCGCCGTCTCCCGCGCCGGGCATCTGGCGCCCGCCGTGGTGGATCCGGAGGGCCGGGTGACCTTCCCCGACCTTCCCCTGTCGCCGCCCCTGGGGGTGGGCGGGCACCCCTTCGAGACCGGTGAGCTGGAGCTGCCGGAGGGCAGCCGGCTCGTGCTGTTCACCGACGGCCTGATCGAGAGCCGGGGCCGGGACGTCGACGAGGGGCTGGCGCTGCTCTCCTCGACCGTCGCGCACGCGGACCGGACACCGGAGGAGACCTGCCGCGCCCTGGTGGAGCGGATGCTGCCCGAGCGCCCCAGTGACGACGTGGCCCTGCTGGTCGCCCGGACCCGGCGGCTCGCGCCCTCCTGCGTGGCGGCCTGGGACGTGCCGTTCGATGTGACGGCCGTGCCCCGGGTGCGGGGCGAGGTGAGCCGGCGGCTGGCCGACTGGGGGCTTGAGGAGACGGCGTTCAGCACCGAACTCATCCTCAGCGAGCTGCTCACCAACGCCATCCGCTACGGCGCCCCGCCCGTGCGGGTCAGGCTGCTGCTGGGCCGCACCCTGGTCTGCGAGGTGTCGGACGGCAGCAACACCTCGCCCCGGCTGCGGCGCGCGGCCAGCACGGACGAAGGGGGCCGGGGACTGTTCCTCGTCTCCCAGTTCGCGGACCTGTGGGGGACCCGTTACGTGGCGCGGGGGAAGGTCATCTGGGCCGAGCAGACCCTGGACCGGGCGGCGGAACCGGATCCGTCCCTCCTGTTCGACGTCATGGGTCTGTGACCGGCGCCCGCTGACCGGCCGGGCCGGCCGGCCCGGCGCCCCGGGTGAGGATCGTGTCGAGGCCGAACTCGAAGCGCGCGTCGAAGGATCGCGCGCCGAGGTGGGCGAGGGTGCGGTGCAGGGCGGGGTGGGTGTCCGCCAAGACCGCTCGGGCCAGGCTTCCGTCCAGGGGCCGGGCGGCGGCCGACTGCTCCTCCTGGGTCAGGCCGAGCGTGAAGTAGACCAGGGCCCACATGGTCCAGGCCGCCTCGCGTTCGGGCAGGCCGCCGTCGAGCAGGGTGCCGACGAGTGCCTCGGCGAAGCGCAGGGTGTGCGGCTCGGCGGGGTAGGTGCCGGTCACCAGGGCGGCGCCGTCGCGGTGGGCGAGCAGGGCGCGGCGGTAGCGGCGGACGAGTTCGCGGGCCCGGTCGCCCGGGGCGTCGGGCAGGCGGTCGAGCGGGACCTCCCCGGCGACGGCGTCCGCCATCAGCTCCAGCAGCCGGGCCTTGGTCTTCACATGCCACAGCACGGTGTTCATCCGGACCCCGAGCCGGTCGGCGACCGCTCGGGTGGACAGGGCGTCCAGCCCGTTGTCGTCCAGGAGCTCCAAGGCCGTACGCACCACCGCGTCGGCGTCCAGCCGGGGGCCGCGCTCCGCACTCACTTGCTTCTTGGTCACTGACCTAGTTTACTGCGTCCACGTCTATTGGTCAGTGACCAAGAAGGAGGCAGGGGTGGCACAGCACGTCGTCATCGCCGGAGGAGGCCCCGTGGGGCTCTGGCTCGCCGCCGAACTGCGGCTGGGCGGGGCCACGGTCACCGTCGTCGAGGAACGCCGGGAGCGCGACCAGCGGTCCAGGGCGCTCACCCTCCATCCGCGCACCCTGGAGATCCTGGCGTCCCGGGGCGCCCACGGTCCCTTCCTGGAGGCCGGGACCCCCCTCCCGAGCGGCCACTTCGGCGGGCTCGGCACCCGGCTGGACTTCCGGGTACTGGACACCCCGTTCCCGTACACCCTGGCGCTGCCGCAGGCCAGGACGGAGGAGTTCCTGGAGGAGCACGCGCTGGCGCTCGGCGCGCGCGTCCTGCGCGGACACCGCGTCACCGGCCTGGCCCAGGCACCGGACGCGGTGACCCTGCGCATACGGGGGCCCGAGGGACCCTACGAGCTGCGGGCCGCGTACGCCGTCGGCTGCGACGGAGTGCGCAGCACCGTCCGCACGGCGGCCGGCATCGGCTTCCCCGGCACACCCGCAACCGTCCTGGGCTTCCTCGGGGACGTACGGCTCGACAACCCCGTACCGCCCGGCTTCGCCGTCTGCGGTCCGGCCGGCGGGGTGATGGCCGCCCCGCTGCCCGGCGGGCTGACCCGGCTGGTCGGCATCACCCCGGACGACCTGACCGCCACCTGGCCGGGCGATCTCACCCTGGACGAGCTGCGGGCCAAGGTGCGGGCCGTCACCGGGCACGACTTCGGACTGCGCGACCCCGTCTGGCTCTCCCGCTTCGGCAACGCCACCCGGCAGGCCGAGCGCTACCGCGACGGGCGGGTGCTGCTCGCCGGGGACGCCGCCCACCAGCACTTCCCCACCGGCGGGGTGGGCATGAACGTCGGCATCCAGGACGCGCACAACCTCGGCTGGAAGCTCGCGGCCGTCCTCGGCGGCCGGGCCGGCGAGACGCTGCTGGACACCTACCACGACGAGCGCCACCCGGTGGGTGCCGCCCTGCTGGAGAGCAGCCGCGCCCAGACCGCCCTGATGACCGCCTTCTCACCGGAAGGACTCGCGCTGCGCGGGGAGTTGAGCGCGCTGCTGGCCACCCACCCGGCCCTCAACGCGACCCTGGCCGAGCGGGTCTCCGGGCTCTCCGTCGGCTACCCGCCGGCGGACCCGGCCGCCCATCCGCTCACCGGTACCCGCGCCCCGGACCTGGCCGTCGAGGGATCCGAGGGGCTGTTCTCCCTGCTGCGCCCGGGCCTCCCGCTCCTGCTGGACCCCGCCGGGGACCTGCCCGCCGGGCCCTCGGCACCGGGCACCATCCGGCACACCGGCGCTCTCGTCCGGCCGCCGTCGGCCTGGGCCGGGGTGCGTGCCGCGCTGATCCGCCCGGACGGCCATGTCGCCTGGGCCAGCACGAACGAACGGGACGGTACGGACGGAAATCACGGCCGCTGACAGGAAAAACAGGAGGAAAGCAGGAGGAAAACCGAGAGAAAACCGAGAGAAAACCGAGAGAAAGACGAGAGGGAAAACGGGAGAAAACGGGAGAAAAAACAAAGGCAAGGAGGTCACCCACTCCTTGCCACTCTCAACTTATAGCGCACAGGGGGCCTTGCGGCAAGGCCCCCGTCGTACCGCAGAATCGTCGACCTAAGCCGGGAAGCCGCCGAAATGGGAGTTCTGCGAAGTGCGTGTGCTGTTGTCGACCTATGGGTCACGTGGAGACGTGGAACCGCTGGCGGGACTCGCCGTCCGGTTGCGCGAGCAGGGCGCTCGGGTGCGGGTGTGCGCGCCGCCGGACGAGGACTTCGCACGGCGGCTGGCCGACGCCGGCGTGCCGCTGGTGCCGGTCGGCCCCTCGGCCCGCGCGCTGACGAGGGCGGCGCCGTCCCCCGCGTCGCTGCCCGAGCGGGCGGCCCGGCTGATCGCCGGTCAGCTCGGGCCGCTCACCGAGGCGGCCGAGGGCTGCGATCTGCTGGTGGCGACCGGCGCGCTGCCCGCCGCCGCGGGCGCGCTGTCGGTGGCCGAGAAGCTGGGCATCCCCTCGGTGTCCGTCACCTTCCAGCAGCTGACCCTGCCCGCGCCGCACCGCCGGCCGCTGGCGTACCCCGGCCGACCCCTCCCGCCGGAGGTGACCGACCCCGAGGAGCTGTGGGAGCTGGACGCGCGGAGCATCAACGCGCTGTTCCGCGAGGCGCTCAACACCGGCCGGGCGTCCCTCGGCCTGCCGCCGGTGGACGACGTCCGCGGCTACGTCGTCGGCGACCGGCCCTGGCTGGCGAGCGATCCGTTCCTGGACCCGTGGCACGAGACGGGGGGCCTCGACGTCGTACAGACCGGCGCATGGATCCTGCCCGACACCCGCCCGCTCCCCGCCGACCTGGTGGCGTTCCTCGACGCCGGCACTCCCCCGGTGTACGTGGGCTTCGGCAGCATGCCCCTGCACGCGGCGGCGGACATGGCCCGGGTCGCCGTCGAGGCGGTCCGCGCGCGGGGCCTCCGCATGGTCCTGGCGCGCGGCTGGGCGGAACTGTCCCCCGGCGGCGGCCGGGAGGACTGCTTCGAGGTCGGGGAGGTCAACCAGCAGGCGCTGTTCGCCCGGGTGGCCGCCGTCGTGCACCACGGCGGCGCGGGCACGACGACGACGGCCGCCCGGGCCGGGGCGGCCCAGGTGGTGGTGCCCCAGGCGGCGGACCAGCCGTACTGGGCGGGCCGGGTCGCCGAACTGGGCATCGGCGCGGCCCACGACGGCCCCGCCCCCACCGTCGCCTCGCTGTCGGCCGCGCTCCGCACGGCCCTCGACCCCGTCACCCGCGCGCGGGCGACCGCCGTGGCGGGCCGGGTCCGCGCCGACGGGGCGTCGGTGGCGGCGCGGCTGCTGCTCGCCACCGCGGCCACCGGCTGAGCGGCCGCGCGGGCCCGGACATCCCCCACCCGACCCCTTACCCGGCCCGACCAGCGGCCTCATCGGAGACAACCACGTGACACCCCACCCGACCACCAGCGCCTTCGACCTTCCCGACCGGCTGTCCGCCAAGGCCGATCCGGCGCTGATCGCCGACGACGAACGGCACTTCGCGGCGATCGCGGAGTGCCTCCAGGAGTCGATCGCCGAACTGTCCGGCCGTCTCGCCGCCGAACGCAGGGCGCCCGGCGGCATCGGCCGGCAGGCGATGGACCGGGACGCGGAGATCCACCGGCTTTCCGCCCGGCTGCGCGCGCTGCGCCGCTTCGGCCTCGACCTGTGCCTGGGGCGCATGGTCACCGCGGACAACCCCGAGCCGGTGTACGTCGGACGCCTCGGCCTCACCGACAGCACGGGCCGGCGACTGCTGGTCGACTGGCGCTCCCCCGCGGCCGAGCCGTTCTTCGGGGCCACCCACGCCCGCCCGATGGGCCTGGTGAGCCGCCGCCGGTACCGCTGGACGAACGGCCGGATCGGCGACTACTGGGACGAGGTGTTCACCGCCGAGGGGCTGGTGGGGCACGCCGCGCTGGACGACCAGTCCGCGTTCATCGCCGGTCTGGGCGGCAGCCGTTCGGCGCGGATGCGGGACGTGCTCGGCACCATCCAGGCCGACCAGGACGCCGTCATCCGGGCGGACTCCCGTGGCGCGCTCGTCGTGGACGGCGGCCCGGGCACCGGCAAGACGGTCGTCGCCCTGCACCGTTCCGCCTACCTCCTGTACGCCGATCCCCGGCTCGGCCACCGCCGGGGCGGGGTGCTGTTCGTCGGCCCGCACCGGCCGTACCTGTCCTACGTCTCCGACGTGCTGCCCGGTCTCGGCGAGGAGGGCGTGCAGACCTGCACGCTGCGGGACCTCGTCGCCGAGGGAGCGGACGCGGTGGCCGAGGCCGACCCGGAAGTGGCCCGGCTGAAGTCGTCGGCGCGGATGGTACGGGCGATCGAGACGGCCGTCAGGTTCTACGAGGAGCCGCCCGCCGAGGGGATGACGGTCACCACCGCGTGGTCCGACATCCGGCTGACCGCCGACGACTGGGCGGCGGCGTTCGACGCGGCGGAACCCGGTACGCCGCACAACGAGGCCCGCGAGCAGGTGCTGGCGGAGCTGCTGACGATCCTTCAGGACAAGCACGACGGCGATGCCCCGCCCGAGCTGCTGCGCAGGTCGCTGCGGGCGAACCGGGAGCTGCTGACGGCCCTCGACCGGGCGTGGCCGCTGCTGGAGGCGGCCGATCTGGTCGGGGACCTGTGGACGGTGCCCGCCTATCTGCGGCTGTGCGCGCCCTGGCTCGACCGCGACGAGGTCCGACGATTGCAGCGCGCGGACGCCCGGGCCTGGACGGTGTCCGACCTGCCGCTGCTGGACGCGGCACGGCAACGGCTCGGCGACCCGGAGGCGGCGCGGCGCGAGCGTCGTCGCGCGGCGGTCCTCGCGGCGCAGCGGGAGCGCATGACGCGGGTCGTCGACAACCTGATCGAGGCCGTCGCGGACTCCGGGGCCGACGGCGACGACGGGGAGGGCCTGGTGCGGATGCTGCGCGGCGAGGACGCGAAGGTCAGCCTGGTGGACGAGGCCGAACTGCCCGCCGCCGACCCCGATCTGCTCGCCGGGCCGTTCGCGCACATCGTCGTGGACGAGGCGCAGGAACTGACCGACGCCGAGTGGCAGATGCTGCTCCAGCGGTGCCCGTCCCGGAGCTTCACCATCGTCGGGGACCGGGCGCAGGCCAGGCACGGTTTCACCGAGTCGTGGCAAGAGCGGCTCCAGCGGGTCGGGTTCGACCGGATCCGCCTGGCCTGGCTGAGCGTGAACTACCGGACGCCGGAGGAGGTCATGGCGGAGGCCGAGCCGGTCATCCGGGCCGTGCTGCCCGACGCCAACGTGCCCGTGTCCGTGCGCCGCAGCGGGGTCCCCGTCGCCCACGGGTCGGTCGCGGACCTGCGCGCGGTCCTGGACGACTGGCTCGACACGCACGCAGACGGAATCGCCTGCGTCATCGGCGACCCCGCGTTCCCGGCCACGTCCCGCGTCCGCTCGCTGCCCCCGGAGCTGACGAAGGGACTGGAATTCGACCTGGTCGTCCTCGTCGAACCGGACCGCTTCGGCACCGGCGTCCAGGGAGCGGTGGACCGCTACGTCGCCATGACCCGGGCCACCGGCCGACTCGCCGTCCTCACCGGCCCCTGACCCGCTCCGAGGGCACCACCGGCACATGGGATGATCCGGCACGGCGGAGGAGGGGCCTGTGGAGTTGCGCGATGTGTCATTGGACGATGTCGACGCCTATGTCCGGATGCGGTGCGATCCCGTGATGATGGCCGACCTCGGCGGGCCCCTGCCCCGCGAGGGGATGGCGGACAAGGTCGGGCGGGATGTGCGGCAGGCGGCGGCCGGACTGGCGTGGATCAAGATGATCGTCCCCGACCGGGGCCGCCCCGATGTGGTGGCGGGCACGGTGACCCTCTGGTCCCACGACACCGGTGACGGGCCGCTCTCCGAGATCGGGTGGATGGTGCTGCCGGAGTTCCAGGGGCGCGGGCTGGGCAAGCGCGCCGTGCGAACGCTCCTGGAGGAGGCCTGGAACCAGGATCGCTGGGGTGTGGTGCACGCCTTCCCGGCGGTCGGCAACGCGGCGTCGAACGGCATCTGCCGGTCCGTCGGCTTCCGGTTCCGGGGGGAGACCGATGTGGACTTCGCGGGTCGGGTGATCCGGGCCAACCACTGGGCCGTCGACCCGCGGTGAACTTGTCGGCCGGTCGATGCGCGGTGTCCGGTGCCGCGGCCGGCGGGGTCAGTCCTCGAAGCGGTAGCCCATGCCCGGTTCGGTGATCAGGTGGCGGGGGTGGGAGGGGTCGGTCTCCAGTTTGCGCCGCAGCTGTGCCATGTAGACGCGCAGGTAGTTGCTCTTGTCGCTCCGCGAGACCCCCCAGACCTCCTGGAGCAGCTGCTTCTGTGTGACGAGTCGGCCGGGGCGGGTGACCAGGATCTCCAGCAGATGCCATTCGGTCGGGGTGAGGCGGACGTCCCGGCCGTCCCGTACGGCCTTCTTCGCGCCCAGGTCGATGGTGAAGGTCTCCGTCTCCACCACGGGCGGCTCCGGAGCCGGCGGCACGTCCCCGGTGCGGCGGACGGCGGCCCGCAGCCGGGCGAGCAGCTCGTCCATGCTGAACGGCTTGGTGACGTAGTCGTCGGCGCCGGCGTCCAGCGCGGCGACCTTCTCGTCCGAGGCCTGCCGGGCGGACAGGACCAGGACGGGGACACGGGTCCGGCCGCGCAGGGCCCTGATGAGGTCGACGCCGTCCATGTCGGGCAGGCCGAGGTCCAGCAGCACGACATCGGGCCGGTGGGCGACCGCGAGGCGGAGCGCGGTGGCTCCGTCGGGGGCCGCGTCGACGCCGTACCGGCGGGCCTGGAGGTTGATCACGAGGGCCCGTACGAGCTGCGGGTCGTCCTCCACGACGAGGACCCGGGTCATGGGCTGCACCTTTCCGGTCGTGGCGCCGGGGGCCGGCGGCACCGGGACGCGTCCCTGGTGCCGTCGGCTCCCGTGCGGGTCGCGTAAGGCCGTCACCGCCCGGCCGCGAGGTTCTTGAGGGCGATGTTCAACTCCAGGACGTTCACGCGCGGTTCGCCGATGAATCCCAGGGTGCGCCCCTCGGTGTGGTCCGCGACCAGCTCGCGTACCGCGGCGACGGGCAGGTGGTTCCGCGCGGCGACCCGGCGCACCTGCAGTGCGGCGTAGGCCGGGGAGATGTCCGGGTCCAGGCCGGAGCCGGAGGAGGTGACGGCGTCGGCGGGGACGTCCGCGGGGCCGACCGGGTGTCCGGGCACCGAGTTGTCCCGGACGACCTTGGCCTTGGCGTCCTCGACCTGCCGGAGCAGTTCCTTGTTGTCGGCGGCGAGGTTGGTCGCCCCGGACACCAGCAGCCGGTATTGGGTGTTGACCGAGTTTTCAGCCAGTCCGCGTGCGGGGCGGGGCTGGAAGTACCGGAGGCTGTAGCCCTGTTGCCCGATCAGGGACGAGCCGACGACCTTGCCGTCCGCCTCGATCTGCGATCCGTTCGCCGCGCCGGGGAAGAGCGCCTGGGCCACACCTGTGACGGCCAGCGGGTAGAGGACGCCTGTGAGCACGGTCAACACCAGCAGTGCGCGCAGGCCCGCGCCCATCAGACGGCCGGTGTTCACAAGGGAGTTCTTCATGTCCTTCACCCGATCCCGGGGATCAAAGAGACGAGCAGGTCGATGAGCTTGATGCCGGCGAACGGCGCGATCAGGCCGCCGACGCCGTAGATCCCGAGGTTGCGGCGCAGCATCCGGTCCGCGCTCATCGGCCGGTACCGCACGCCCTTCAGGGACAGCGGCACCAGCGCGACGATGATCAGAGCGTTGAAGACGACGGCCGACAGGATCGCGGAGTCCGGCGAGGACAGGCGCATGATGTTCAGCTTGTCCAGGCCCGGGTAGACCGCCGCGAACAGCGCCGGGATGATCGCGAAGTACTTCGCCACGTCGTTGGCGATGGAGAACGTCGTCAACGCGCCCCGGGTGATGAGGAGTTGCTTGCCGATCTCCACGATCTCGATCAGCTTGGTCGGGTTGGAGTCGAGATCGACCATGTTGCCGGCCTCCTTGGCGGCCGACGTGCCGGTGTTCATGGCCACGCCGACGTCCGCCTGGGCGAGGGCCGGCGCGTCGTTGGTGCCGTCGCCGGTCATCGCGACCAGCCTGCCGCCGGCCTGCTCCCGTTTGATGAGGGCCATCTTGTCCTCGGGGGTGGCCTCGGCGAGGAAGTCGTCCACGCCCGCCTCCTCGGCGATGGCCTTGGCGGTCAGCGGGTTGTCACCCGTGATCATGACCGTCCTGATGCCCATGCGGCGCAGCTCCTCGAACCGCTCCCGCATGCCCTCCTTGACGACGTCCTTGAGGTGGATGACCCCGAGCACGCGGGCGCCGTCGCCGTCCTCCACCGCGACCAGCAGCGGGGTGCCGCCGGCCGCGGAGATCCGGTCGGCGATCCGGTCCGCGTCCTCGGCGACCGTGCCGCCCCGCTCCTCCACCCAGGCGATGACCGAGGCGGTGGCGCCCTTGCGGACCCGGCGGCCGTCGACGTCCACGCCGGACATGCGGGTCTGGGCGGTGAAGGCGACCCATTCGGCGCCGACGAGTTCGCCCTGGTGGCGTTCCCGCAGCCCGTACCTCTCCTTCGCCAGGACGACGATGGAGCGGCCCTCGGGGGTCTCGTCGGCCAGTGACGACAGCTGGGCGGCGTCGGCGACCTCGGCCTGCGTCGTCCCGCGCACCGGCACGAACTCGGCGGCCTGCCGGTTGCCGAGGGTGATGGTGCCGGTCTTGTCGAGCAGCAGCGTCGAGACGTCACCGGCGGCCTCGACCGCCCGCCCCGACATGGCCAGCACATTGCGCTGCACCAGGCGGTCCATGCCCGCGATGCCGATCGCGGAGAGCAGGGCGCCGATCGTGGTCGGGATCAGGCAGACCAGCAGGGCGACCAGCACCACCATGGTCAGGTGGGTGCCGGCGTGGTCGGCGAACGGCGGCAGGGTGGCGCAGGCCAGCAGGAACACGATGGTCAGCGAGGCCAGCAGGATGTTCAGCGCGATCTCGTTCGGCGTCTTCTGCCGGGCCGCGCCCTCCACGAGGTTGATCATCCGGTCGATGAAGGTCTCGCCGGGCCTGGTCGTGATCCGGACGACGATCCGGTCCGAGAGCACCTTGGTGCCGCCCGTGACGGCGCTGCGGTCGCCGCCGGACTCGCGGATGACCGGCGCGGACTCGCCGGTGATGGCCGACTCGTCGACGGACGCGACGCCCTCCACCACGTCCCCGTCACCGGGGATGATGTCGCCGGCCTCGCAGACCACCAGGTCGCCGATGGCCAGTCCGGTACCGGGGACCCGTTCCTCGGAGCCGTCCCCCAGCAGCCGGCGGGCGACGGTGTCGCTCTTGGCCTTGCGCAGGGTGTCCGCCTGGGCCTTGCCGCGGCCCTCGGCGACCGCCTCCGCCAGGTTGGCGAAGAGCACGGTCAGCCACAGCCAGCCGCTGATGGTCCAGCCGAACCAGTCGCCGGGGTCCTGGAAGGAGAAGGCGGTGGTCAGCACCGAGCCGATCCACACCACGAACATCACGGGTGACTTGACCATCACCCGCGGGTCGAGCTTGCGGAAGGCGTCCGGCAGCGACCTGACGAGCTGTCGGGGGTCGAAGAGGCCTGCCTGGACGCGGCCCTCGGCCGGCTGGTGCCCCATCGAAGCGTCCTGGTGGGGCGCGAGAGTGGGAGTGGACATCGAGTCCTCTTGCTTGTGTACGTCGGAGCTCATGTCGGTGCTCATCACGCCAGGCCCTCCGCGAGCGGGCCCAGTGCCAGGGCCGGGAAGTAGGTGAGACCGGTGATGATCAGGATCGCGCCCACCAGCAGGCCGGTGAACAGCGGTTTCTCGGTGCGCAGGGTGCCCGCCGTCACCGGGACGGGCCGCTGTCCGGCGAGCGAGCCGGCGAGTGCCAGCACGAACACCATCGGCAGGAAGCGGCCGAGCAGCATGGCGAGCCCGGTCGTGGTGTTGAACCAGTCGGTGTTCGCGTTCAGGCCGGCGAAGGCCGAGCCGTTGTTGTTCGACGCCGAGGTGAACGCGTACAGGACCTCGGAGAAGCCGTGCGCGCCCGGGTTGAGCATCGAGTGAGGCGGGGTCGGCAGGGCGAGCGAGGCCGCGGTGAAGACCAGCACCAGCGCCGGGGTGACGAGGAGGTAGCAGGCGGCCAGCTTCATCTCCCGGGCGCCGATCTTCTTGCCCAGGTACTCGGGTGTCCGGCCGACCATCAGGCCGGCGATGAACACCGCGATCACCGCCATGATCAGCATGCCGTACAGGCCGGAGCCGACACCGCCGGGCGCGATCTCGCCCAGCATCATGCCGAGCATCGTGATGCCGCCGCCCAGGCCGGTGAAGGAGGAGTGGAAGGAGTCCACCGCACCGGTCGACGTCAGCGTGGTCGTCACCGCGAAGATCGAGGAGCCGCCGATGCCGAAGCGGACCTCCTTGCCCTCCATCGCCCCGCCGGCGGCCTGGAGCGCCGGGCCGTGGTGGGCGAACTCGGTCCACATCATCAGCGCGACGAAGCCCAGCCAGATGCCGGCCATGGTGCCGAGGATCGCGTACCCCTGCTTCACGTTGCCGACCAGGACACCGAAGGTGCGGGTCAGCGAGAAGGGGATCACCAGGATGAGGAAGATCTCCAGCAGGTTCGTGAACGGGGTCGGGTTCTCGAACGGGTGGGCGCTGTTGGCGTTGGCGACGCCGCCGCCGTTGGTACCCAGTTCCTTGATGACCTCCTGTGAGGCGTAGGCACCGCCGCCCCACTGCTGCCGGCCGCCCGCGAACTGTCCGACCTCGTGGATGCCGGAGAAGTTCTGCAGCGCTCCGCACGCCACCAGCACCACGGCGGCGAGCACCGCGACGGGCACCAGGATCCGCAGCGTGCCGCGTACCAGGTCGGCCCAGAAGTTGCCCAGGTCACCGGAGCGGGACCGGGCGAAGCCGCGCACGAGCGCCACCGCCACCGCCATGCCCACGGCGGCCGACACGAAGTTCTGCACGGCCAGGCCGACGGTCTGCACGACGTGGCCCATGGTCTGCTCGCCGGCGTAGGACTGCCAGTTGGTGTTGGTCACGAACGACACGGCCGTGTTGAACGACTGCGCCGGGCCGACCGAGGAGAAGCCGAGCGAGCCGGGCAGGACGCCCTGGAGCCGCTGGAGCAGATAGAGGAAGAGGACACCGGCGAACGAGAAGGCCAGTACCCCGCGCAGATACGCGGGCCAGGTCATCCGGGCGTCGGGGTCTGCGCCGATGCCCCGGTAGATCCACCTCTCCACCCGCAGGTGCTTCTTCGAGGAGTAGACCCGGGCCATGTAGGTGCCGAAGGGGACGTGGACGAGCGCCAGGGCGCCTATCAGGGCGAGCAGTTGCAGCACGCCTGCCAGTACGGGACCCATGTGCGCGCTCAGAACCTCTCCGGGAAGATCAGGGCGAGGACGAGATAGCCCAGCAGGGCGACGGCCACGACGAGGCCGACGATGTTCTCGGCGGTCACAGCTTCGTCACCCCCTTGGCGACGAGAGCCACCAGCGCGAAACCGGCGAGCACGGTGACGACGAAGGCCAGATCGGCCATCGCGAACTCCTGGAGTGAGGTTCGATGAAACGGACGAGTACGAGGAAAGCGCCTCCCAGGCCGGATCCGACCGCTTGTTGACGCCTCTCTTACGGCCTCGCCCGTGTCTTTGACGGTTCTCTTACGGCTACCGGTCGTTACCGGTGGTCGGCCGCGTGCGTTCCCGGGGCGGGCGGGTCTCGGACCGGCCGGAACCGCAGGCGGCAGATCACCGCGTCCGTCTCCCGGCGCACGGCGTGCGCGACGACCGCGCCCCGCTGGTTCCCAGCAGCCTCCCCCACGCTCGGCCTCGCTCGCGCGGGGGCACCCCCGGCCACAGCCGCTCCGGCTCGGTCTCCGGGATCAGCACGGTGACCCGGGTGCCGGGCTCGGCGGCGGTCACCTCACGGACGTAGGCGGCGATCGGCCGGCCCAGTCCGTGCCGGGCGCAGGGCAGCCGCAGCAGCGGCGCCCCGGGGTCCCACGCGGCCCAGGACCGCTCCAGGGCGTGCAGCGCGGCGCGGTCCTCCGGGTCCGGGTGGCAGACGGCGAGCAGCGCGGCGATGGCCAGGGTGACGGGCGGTGATCCCCGGCCCCCGGGCGCCCCCGGCAGCCGGCACCCAGGGCGATCGCCTCCGGGCCGTACGCCACGGACGCCATCGCGTCGAGCGACAGCGCGGCCAGGCCGGTGACGGCGGTCAGGCGGTGCCGTTCCCCGGTACCGGGCGGCTCCTCGCCGGCGGGCGCTGACGGTTTCTTGACGCCGGCCACCGCTTCGCGGACGCGACGCCGTCGGCCCCCGGTCCCCGGGGGGACGGCCGTGGCGGTCTCGGCGGACGGGCGGATCGGCGGGCGACGGTAGGCCGGCGGGCGCGGGGGAACCCGTGCCCTCATGCACATCGATCTGACAGGACGTACCGCACTGGTCACCGGCTCGACGCAGGGCATCGGTGCCGCCATCGCCGTCGCGCTCGCCCGGGCCGGGGCGCGGGTGGGTGTCAACGGCCGCGACGAGCGGCGGGTGGCCGAGAGCGTGGAGGCGCTGGCGCGGGAGGTGCCGGGCGCCGAGCCGGTACCGGTGGCCGCCGATGTCACCACCGACGAGGGCGCGGCCCGGGTCGCGGATCTGCTGCCGGGGGTGGACATCCTCGTCAACAACCTCGGCGTCTTCGGCGCCGCCGACCCGCTGGAGATCACCGACGCGGAGTGGCGGCGTTACTTCGAGGTGAACGTCCTCGCCGCCGTACGGCTGACCCGGCTGTATCTGCCGGGCATGACCGAGCGCGGCTGGGGCCGCGTCCAGTACGTGGCGAGCGACTCGGCGGTGGTCATCCCCGCGGAGATGATCCACTACGGGATGTCGAAGACCGCCCTGCTGGCGGTGAGCCGGGGCTTCGCCAAGAAGGCCGCGGGCACGGGCGTGACGGTGAACTCGGTCATCGCGGGGCCCACCCACACCGGCGGGGTCGAGGACTTCGTATACGAGCTGGTCGACCGGGAGTTGCCCTGGGACGAGGCACAGCGCGAGTTCATGCGCCGGCACCGGCCGCAGTCCCTGCTCCAGCGCCTGATCGAGCCGGAGGAGATCGCCCATATGGTCGTCTATCTCGCCTCCGGACAGGCGTCGGCGACGACCGGCGGAGCGCTGCGCGTCGACGGCGGGTACATCGACTCGATCCTCCCCTGACCGGCCCCCGGGGGAAGGGGACGGTGTGCCCGAACGGGCAGCCGAAGCGCGTTCCGCGTGACCGATCCGAGGGCGGGACGCGCCCGGTTCCATTCATTAACCACCCGGTAAATAAACGGACTGTAAAACGATGCCTCGACGGACCATCCGGCCAGTAGGCAGGAGGCATAACAGGACCATAAGTGACCGATACATGACGACAGTTGACAACGTTACCCTGGACAGATAACGTTTCCTTCTGCTATGTGTTTCTAATCTTTAATTCGGGGGCTCGACCAGCAAAGCCGCACACACCCCGCGTGGATTTCAGCCAATTGTTGGCCGAAATCCACGCGGGGTGTGCACAGTACGCGGCGCAAACGGGAGACCAGAGGATGCAACGCCTCTCGCGATGCAGGCAGGGAACACACCGGCGGACACGCGCACGCCGCGCCGCCGGTCAGCAGCCGTCCGCCAGGGCCCGAACCGCTCCGGCGCGCCGCCTTCGCGACGCCGTCGCCGCCCTTGTGAACTCTCCACGCACCGTCGCGTGACACCCCGCCATCACCCATCACGCGAAAGCGGAGCATGATCCGGTTCGGAATTAGAATCCATGGGGAGAGGCACGATGCACATCTTCGGCCGTTCGAGAGAACTCCGGTCCCTGGCCGAGGCATTCACCGACAGTGCGCGGGGTAACGGCCGACTCGTGATCATCACGGGGGGTCCCGGATCCGGCAAGACCCAGTTGATGCACGAATTCCTCACCACGCTGCACAGCTCCGGCGCGCGGATACTGACCGGTACGGCCTCCGCGGCGGAGTGCGCCCGGCCGATGAGTCTGGTCGGGCAATTACTCGGCACCGTCGAGGCGGAGAACGCGTCCTCACACCCCGGGCCCTCCGCCGCACACCGGGCGGCGGAGGCGCTGCTGCACCTCGTCTCCGGGGAACGCCCCCTCGTCGTCGCCCTCGACGACGCCCACGCCATGGACCCGGATTCCCTGACGACGGTCATCCACCTGCTGCGCCGGAGCCGCTCCCGGCGGGTGCTCGTGGTGTGCGCCACGTCCGGGCATCTCGGCGCGGTCCACTCGGCCGCGCACACCGAGCTGCTGCGCCAGCCGCACCGACGGGTGCGGCTGGCACCGCTGTCCGAGGCGAGCGTCGGCGAAATCCTCGCCGCCCAGGCCGGACGGACCCTCCCGGAAGACGTGTGCGGCGCCTACCACCGGGCCACCGCCGGCAGCCCGCTGCTCGTGCACGCCTTGCTCGACGACAGCGCCGCGCTCGGCCCGGAGATCGGCCCGCCCGTCCCCGGCGCCGCCTACCGCCAGGCCGTGCTGTCCCTGTTGCACCGCGGCGAGGCCGGCCAGGTCCGGGTGGCCCGGGCCCTCGCCGCGCTCGGCACCCCGGCACCGGGCGCCGCCGTCGCGGAGCTGGCCGGCACCACGCCCGCCGGCGCCCAGGAAGCCGTCGCCGTCCTCAACTCCTCCGGGCTGCTTGACGGTCACGCCTTCCGGCACCCCACCGCCGCCGCGGCCGTCCTGGAGGACATGGACACCGCAGCCCGCGCCGAGCTGCACGGCCGGATCGCCCAGCTGCTGTATCGTTCCGGCGCCCCCGCCGTCGAGGTGGCACGGCAGCTGCACGCCGCGGATCTCGTACCGGCGCACTGGGGCCCGGGAGTGCTGCGCGCCGCCGCCGAACAGGCGCTGGCCGCCGACGACGTGGAGCGCTGCACCGACTACCTCGGCATGGTCCTGCGCGTCTGCGCCGACCAGCGCGAACGCCACGCCCTGTCGGTGGCCCTGGCCCGCGCCCAGTGGCGTACCAACCCGGCGGCGGCCGGCCCCCACCTGGAGCCGCTGCGCGAGGCCGCGCTGGACGGCGAGCTGAGCATGCGGGACACCGCCACCGTCCTGCGCTATCTGCTGTGGCGGGGCGACACCGAGCTGGCGGCCAAGGCCGTGGCCACCCTCGTGCGCGTCCAGTCGCCCGCCGACGCGCAGATCGTCGCCGAGGTGGAGTTCGTCCGGCAGTGGTTCTACGGCGTGGCGCTGCCCGGCAAGGGAGCCCCGGTCGCCGGCCCCGACGCGCGTCCCCGCCCGGTGGGCGCCGACACCGGCGGACTGGCCTCGCGGGTGGCGGCCCTGGTCGGCGGCGAGGCCACCGACGAGTCCGCGGCAGCCGTCGCCCAGGCCCTGCAAGGACACCGGCTGGACCATCTCAACCTCGAACTGGTCGCGATGTCCCTGCTGGCCATCGCCCACGCCGACCGGCCCGCGCTGGCCGCCGACGCCTGCGACGGGCTGCTGGAGTGCGCCGTGGAACGCCGGGCGACGACCTGGCGGGCCCTGCTCGGCTCCATCCGGGCCGAGATAGCCCTGCTCCAGGGGGATGTGACCACCGCGTCGCGGGGCGCGCTCGACGCGCTCGGCATCCTGGGCGCCCAGAGCTGGGGGGTGCTCATCGGCCTGCCGCTGTCGACGGCCATCTCCGCGTACACCGCCCTGGGGGCCTTCGCCGAGGCCGAGGAACTGCTCAAGCACGATGTGCCGGAACCCATGTTCCGTACCGTGTTCGGCATCCAGTACCTGCGGGCCCGCGGCCACCACCACCTCGCCACCGACCGGCCGTTCGCGGCGCTGGGCGACTTCGAGACCTGCGGACGGCTGCTGCGCGAGGGCAACCCCAGTCTGCAGAAGGGCATCCCCTGGCGGTCCGACCTGGCCCTGGCCAACCTGCGGATCGGCAAGGCCCGCACGGCCCGCGAGTGGGCCGAGGAGCAGCTGCGGCTGCCCGGCGGGCACAGCTCCCGGGCCCGGGCCACGGCCCTCAGGCTGGTGGCCGCCACCTGCAAGCCGCACCGCCGGGCCTCGCTGCTGCGCGAGGCGATCGACCTGCTCAAGACGTGCGGCGACCGCTACGCGCTGGCCCAGGCGTACGCCGACCTGTCCGCCGCGCACTACGAACTCGGCGAGTACGCCCGGGCCCGGCTGGTGGCCCGGCAGGCGGCCGGGGAGGCCGAGGCCTGCCGGATCGAGTCGCCGGTCGACGCGCACCTGCTGGAGGATCCGGTGCGGCCCGACACCGCCGAGACCGAGGACGGCCCGGCGCTCCTGAGCGACGCCGAGTGCCGGGTGGCCGGGCTGGCCGCGCTCGGCTACACCAACCGCGAGATCAGCACCCGGCTGCATGTCACGATCAGCACGGTGGAGCAGCATCTCACCCGCGTCTACCGCAAATTGCAGGTGGCCAGCCGGACGGAGCTGCCGTCGAAAATGCTGGAGCATCGCATCCCCAAGCTGTCGGACCGCTGGGCCGAGACCCACTCGTCGGCGGGCTGAGCGGCTCCGCGGCGCCACGTCGTCGTCCGGGAGAACCCGGCCCGGCGGGGAAGGGCACGCGGCCCCACCGGAAAGTCACCGGTGGGGCCGCGTGCTCCCGCCGCAGGATCAGCCGAAGCTGCCCAGTTCGCCGTCCAGGATGCCGAACAGCTCGTCGGCCGTGGCCGTCTCCAGCCCCGTCCCGCCGGTCTGTCCGGTGCCGTTCTCCCGCCACTCCCCGGTGCCGTCCCAGCGGGCGCTGAGGGTGCGCAGCCGGGCGGCCACCCGGGCGCGCTGCTCCTCGTCCAGCGCGGGCGAGTCCAGCGCGCTGCCCAGCACCTCCTCCAGCCGCACCACTTCGGCCTCGATGTCGACCCGGCCGGCGGCGCTGTCGGCACCCAGCTCCGCGAGGAGGTGCCGGGCGAGGGCGTCGGAGGTCGGGTAGTCGAAGGTGAGGGTGGTGGACAGCCGCAGGCCGGTGTCCGCGCCGAGCCGGTTGCGCAGTTCCAGCGCGGCCAGCGAGTCCACACCCAGGTCGCCCAGGGGGCGCTGGGGGTCCACGGCATCGGCGGAGCCGTGTCCGAGGACCTCGGCGACATGTCCGCGGACCGTCTCCACCAGCAGGTTGAGGGCGTCGGCGGCGCCGAGCCGGGCCAGCCGGCCCGGCAGCGGCTCGGCGGCGGGCGCGGGGCCGGCCGCCGGGCGGGCGGTGCGCCGTACGGCGGCGGGCGCGAGACCTCGTACCAGGGCGGGCGCGTCCTCGGTGACCCGCACGTGGACGGGCAGCAGCAGGGCCCGGTCGCCGGCCGGGAGTCCCCCGGCCGGCGTGCCCCCCGCCGTCGGTGTGCCCCCGGTGGTGAGCGCGCGGTCGAACAGGGTCAGGGCCCGGTCGGCGGGCAGGGGGAGGATGCCGTCGCGGGCCAGGCGGCGCAGCCCGGTCTCGTCGAGTCCGGCCGCCATGCCCTCCCCCGTGTCCCACAGCCCCCAGCCCAGCGAGAGGGCGGGCAGCCCCTCGGTGCGCCGACGCGCGGCCAGGGCGTCCAGGAAGGCGTTCCCCGCGGCGTAGTTGGCCTGGCCCGCCGCGCCCAGGGTGCCGGCGGCGGAGGAGAACAGGACGAACGCGGCGAGGCCGCGGCCGCGGGTCAGCTCGTGCAGGTGCCAGGCGGCGTCCGCCTTGGGCCGCATGACCGCCTCCAGCCGCTCGGCGGTGAGGTCGGTGACCAGGCCGTCGTCCAGGACGCCCGCGGCGTGCACCACGGCGGTCAGCGGGTGCTCGTCCGGCACGGACGCCAGCAGGGCGGCGAGCGCGCTCGGGTCGGTCACGTCGCAGGCGGTCACGGTCACGGTCGCGCCCAGGGCGGCCAGGCCGTCCAGGGCGCCGGGCTCGGGCAGCCGCCCGGTACGGCCGGCCAGCAGCAGGTGCCGCACCCCGTGCCGGGTGACCAGATGCCGGGCCAGCAGCCGTCCGAGGCTGCCCGTACCGCCGGTGACGAGCACGGTCCCCTCGGGGTCCAGGGCGGTTCCCCGGTCGGCCGTCCCCGGCCCCGGGTCCGTGACGCGGGTCAGCTCCGGTGCGTACACCGTGCCGGTGCGCAGGGCGACTTCGGGGGCGCCGGTGGCCACGGCGGCCGGCAGGGCGGCGGCCGAGGCGGGGTCGCCGTCGGTGTCGACCAGCACGAACCGGCCGGGGTGCTCGACCGCCGCCGAGCGCACCATGCCCCAGATCACGGCCTGCGCCGGATCGGGCGCGTCGTCGGCGTGGACGGCGACGGCGGACCGGGTCAGCACCACCAGCGGCGCCTTGCCCGGTGCCCCGGCGAGGTGCCGTCGTAGCGCGGCGAGGGTGCGTACGGCGGTCTCGCGGGCCGCGGCGGGCGGCTCGGCGCCCGGCACCGGGTCCACGGTGAGGGTGCGCGGTGCGGTCACCGACTCGGCGACGGGTGGCGGTAGTTCGGTCCACCGTACCCGGAACAGGTCGCCGGGCTCGGGCGTGGCCGCGTGCAGTTGGCCGGCGGTCACCCGGCGGATGCGCAGGGCGGCCACCTCGGCCACGGGCGCGCCCGTGCCGTCGTACAGGCGCAGGGTCATGTGGTCGGTGCCGTGCGGGGTCAGCCGCAGCCGCACCGCCGTGGCGCCGCTCGCGTACAGGGTGACGCCCTCCCAGGAGAAGGGCAGGGTGAGCACGGTCGGGTCCTGGCCGTCGAGCAGGTCGATGGCGTGCAGGGTGGAGTCGAGGAGCGCCGGGTGCAGGGCGAAGCCGTCGGCCGCGGCGGGCTCGGGCAGCGCGAGTTCGGCCCAGACCTCCTCGCCGAGCCGCCACGCGCCGCGCAGGCAGCGGAACAGCGGGCCGTAGGCGTAGCCCTGCGCGGCCAGGTGGTCGTAGGTGCCGGTGACGTCCACGGGTACGGCGCCGGCGGGCGGCCAGTCGGTCGCGGCGGCCGGTTCCGCCGCGGTGCGCGGGGCGAGGACGCCGGTGGCGTGCCGGGTCCACGCGCCCCCGGTCCCGGTGTCCTCCGGGCGGGCGTGCACGGTGAGCCGTCGGCGCCCGTCGGCGTCGGGGGCCGCCGCGGTCACCTGGAGGTGGACGGCGCCGTGCCCGGGCAGGACCAGCGGGCGTTCCAGGGTGAGTTCCGCCAGGTGCGGGCAGTCGGTGCGGTCGCCGGCCTGGACGGCCAGTTCGACGAAGGCGCTGCCCGGGACGAGGACCACGCCCGCCACGGCGTGGTCGGCGAGCCAGGGGTGGGTGGCCAGGGAGAGGCGGCCGGTCAGCGTGACCCGGTCGTCGTCGGCCAGGTCCAGGGCCGCGCCGAGCATCGGGTGCCCGGCCGGGGCCTGGCCGAGGCCGCCCACGTCGGTGACCGCGCCGGGATCGTCGTCCAGCCACAGCCGGCGCCGCTGGAAGGCGTAGGTGGGCAGGTCGGTGCGGCGGGCGCCGGTGCCGGCGAACACCCGCCGCCAGTCGACGGGCACCCCGCGGACGTGGGCGGTGCCGAGCAGGGCCGCGAAGGTCCGTTCCTCGTCCCGGTCGCGGCGCAGCGCCGGGACGAACACCGACCGTTCGGCGTCGGCGAGGGCGGGCGCGCCCAGGGCCGACAGCACGGCGTCGGGGCCGAGTTCGAGGAAGGTGCGCACCCCGTCGGCCTCCAGCGCGCGGACGGCGTCGCCGAAGCGGACCGTCTCGCGGACGTGCCGCACCCAGTAACCGGGGTCGCACAGCTCGTCCTCGCCCGCGCGGGCTCCGGTCAGGTTGGAGACGAGGGGGATCGCGGGCGGCGCGTACCGCAGTTCCCGGGCCGTCTTCTCGAATTCGGCGAGCATCGGGTCCATCAGCGGGGAGTGGAAGGCGTGGCTGACCCGCAGCCGCTTGGTACGGCGGCCGGGGAAGGCGGCGGCGACCGCGGTCACGGCGGCCTCGGTGCCGGAGACGACGACGGCGCGGGGCCCGTTGACGGCGGCGACGGACACCTCGGGGCCGAGGTGGGGCAGCACCTCGGTTTCGGTGGCGTCGACGGCGAGCATGGCGCCCCCGGCGGGCAGCGCCTGCATCAGCCGGCCGCGCGCGGCGACCAGCCGGGCAGCGTCCGCCAGGTCCCACACGCCGGCGACGTGCGCGGCCGTCAGCTCGCCGATGGAGTGCCCGGCCAGCAGGTCCGGGCGGACGCCGTGGGACTCCAGCAGCCGGTACAGCGCGGTCTCGACGGCGAACAGGGCGCTCTGGGTGTAGAGCGTGTGGTCGAGCAGGCCGGCGTCCTCGGTGCCGGGCTCGGCCCACATCACCTCTCGCAGCGGGCGGTCGAGGTGGGTGTCGAGCGCCTGGCAGACCTCGTCGAGCGCGTCCCGGAAGGCGGGGTGGGCGGTGTACAGGCCGCGGCCCATGCCGGGGCGCTGGGCGCCCTGGCCGGTGAAGAGGACGGCGGTGCCGCCGCCGGCGGGGCGGCCTCGGACCACGGCGTCGGAGGCGGTGCCGTCGGCCAGCGCGGTGAGCGCGGCGAGGAGTTCGTCCCCGTCGCGGGCGACGACGGCGGCCCGGTGGGTGAGGGCGGCGCGGCCCGTGGCCAGGGAGCGGGCGAGGTCGGGCAGCGGCCGGCCGGCGACCGCGCGCAGCCGGGCGGCCTGGGCGGCCAGCGCCTCGGGGGAGGCGCCGGAGACGACGAGCGGCAGCAGCGGGGACGAGGCCGTCTCCGGTGCGGGCTCCTCGGCGGGGGCCTCCTCGATGATGGCGTGGACGTTGGTGCCGCTGATCCCGAAGGAGGACACCCCGGCCCGCCGCGGCCGGCCCGTGGCCGGCCA
>NZ_BAAASM010000078.1:0-517 GCF_039532885.1 Streptomyces nogalater
CGTGTGGAGGTGACCGGTACTAATAGGCCGAGGGCTTGTCCTCAGTTGCTCGCGTCCACTGTGTATGTTCTGAGGCAACGAACGGTTGCCGGCTCAGAGCTGAACCGAGAACACAAGTAAAGAGTGTGCTTGTTCGCTCGAAACCATTAGGGTTTCGGTGGTCATAGCGTGAGGGAAACGCCCGGTTACATTCCGAACCCGGAAGCTAAGCCTCACAGCGCCGATGGTACTGCAGGGGGGACCCTGTGGGAGAGTAGGACGCCGCCGAACAATCTTTGGAGGACCCCTGGTCACCAGCGTTCAGCTGGGACCAGGGGTCCTTTTGTTTTTACAATGCTTGAGGTACCACAGACAGGAGTCACCATGTCCACCAACTCTCCCGGCGACCGTCCGGAGCGCGACCAGCGGCGACGGGACAGTGGTGACCGGGGTGACCGCGGCGGCTTCCGGCGTGACGACCGACGTGACGACCGCGACCGTGGCGAGCGGAGCGGCTTCCGCAGGGATGACAGCCGCG
>NZ_BAAASM010000079.1:0-31303 GCF_039532885.1 Streptomyces nogalater
ACGCTGCGGGGCTTCGGGGGGCGGTGCATGGCCCCGGTGGGTGAGGGTGCGGGGGAGCGCCTTGGTGCCGCGCGCGTTCCGAGGCCCGTGCATGGCCACCGTAGGTTGACGGTGCGCGGGGCCGCGTGGGCGTCGCTCTCATCCTCCGGTCGGTGCATGACCCCCGTGGGCAGCGGGTACGCGGCGATGTCATGAAGCTGGCGTTCTCCACCCTCGGTGTTCCCGGGCTGCCCCTCCCGGACGTCCTCTCGCTCGCGACCGCCCACCGGTACCACGGCGTCGAGCTGCGCGCCCACCCGGAGGAACCGGTGCATCCGGGGCTGACCCCGGCCGAACGCGCCGAGACGGCCGCCCTGTTCCGGGCGGCCGGGGTGGAGATCGTGGGGCTGGCCGGGTACGCCCGGGTGGCCGCGGCGGGCGAGGACGGGCCCGTGCTGGCGGAGCTCCGGGAGCTGGTGCGGCTGGCCCACGACCTGGGGGCGCCCTTCGTACGGGTCTTCCCCGGCGCCGGCGCGCAGGAGCCGCGCGAGGAGGCGGACGCGATCGCCGCCCGACGGCTCGGTGCCGCCGCCGAGGACGCCGCCGCGCTCGGCGTCCGGATCCTGCTGGAGACCCACGACTCGCACCCCACCGGCGCCGACGCGATCCGGATCCTCGGCCCCGTCGGGCACCGCCACGCCGGCGCGCTGTGGGACGTGCTGCACACCTGGCTGGGCGGCGAGCAGCCCGCCGACAGCTACGCGGCCCTCGCCCCGCACCTCGGCTACGTCCAGGTCAAGGACGTCGCCTCGGCCGAGGACACCACCCCGCTGCCGCTCGGCGCCGGGGTGCTGCCGCTCGCCGAGTGCGTGGACGTGCTCACCCGGCGGGACTGGGACGGTTGGCTGTGCTGGGAGTACGAGAAGCGCTGGTACGAGCATGCGGCGCCGCTCGCCGAGCTGCTGGGCGAGGGGCGGGAGTACCTGGCGCGGCTGCTGGGGGAAGCCGCCTGAGCGGGGAAATTCGCTGGCGGGTGCCGGGGGGTGCGGTTAGCCTCCCCCGGTGACATCGCCGCCCGGGCCGTGCGCCCGCCTCCGCTCATGAGCCTCACCCGCACCTTCCTCGACATACGGCCGCTGCGCAGCTCGCCCGTCTTCCGGCGGCTGCTGATCGGGCGGACCGTGTCGTTGCTCGGCGGGTTCATGACCATGGTGACGGTCATGTACCAGGTGTGGGACCGGACCCACAGCACCGCCTGGACCGGCGCGGTGGGGCTCGCGCAGGCGCTGCCGCTGGTGGGGTTCGGGCTGTTCGCCGGGGCCTGGGCGGACCGGGCCGACCGGCGCCGGGTATACCTCGCGGCCACCGTCGGCCAGGCGGTCTGCTCCCTGGGGCTCGCGGTGCAGGGCTTCACCGGGCACGTCCCGGTGGCCGGGGTGCTGCTGCTGGTGGCGGTGCAGTCGGCGTTCGGCGCGCTCGCCGCCCCGGCGGCCGGGGTATTCCTGCCCCGGCTGCTGCCCAAGGACCAGGTGGCCGCGGGGCTCGCGCTGCAACAGGTCACCGGGCAGTCGATGATGCTGCTCGGGCCCGCGCTGGCCGGGGTGCTGCTGGGCTGGTTCGGCATCGGCGTCTGCTATCTGCTGGACGCCCTGAGCTTCGGCCTCGCCTTCTACGGCGCCTTCGGGCTGCCCCCGCTGCCGCCCGAGGGCGAGCCCGCCCGGCCGGGGCTGCGCGGCGCGCTGGACGGGCTGCGGTTCCTGGCCCGGCACCGGGTGGTGCGCGGTGCGCTGATCACCGATCTGGCCGCCACCGTGCTGTCGTTCCCGACGAGCCTGTTCCCGCTGGTCAACGCCGAGCGGTTCGGTGACCACCCGCGCACCCTCGGGCTGTTCCTGTCGGCGCTGGCGGTGGGCGGGATCGCGGCGACCGCGCTGTCCGGCCCGCTGACCCGGCTCGCCCGGCCGGGCCCGGTGATGCTGTGCGCGTCCGCCGGCTGGGGCGTGGCCCTGGTCCTGTTCGGGCTGACCACCAACGCCTGGGCGGGTCTGGCGCTGCTGGTGCTGGCCGGGGCGGCGGACGCCACGGCGGTGGTCTCCCGGTCCACGATCGTGCAGACCCGCACCCCGGACGCGCTGCTCGGCCGGGTCACCGCGGCCGAGCAGATCGTCGGCCAGGCGGGTCCGAGCCTGGGCAACGTGCGCGGCGGCCTGCTGGCCGGCTGGACCTCCGGCGTCACCGCGCTGGTGGCCGGCGGGGCGCTGTGCGTGCTGGCGGTGGCCGGTGTCGCCGCGGCCACCCCCGAACTGCGCGACCGCCGGAAGCCCGCTGCCAAGCCGGCCGTGCCGTGAGCGGCCCGGGCCGTCCAGGGGCCGGACGCGCCCTCGGAATCCCCGGCCGGCGGGCCCTTCCTGGTTACTGTGCAGTCCCTTGACGGAAAGAAACTTCCCGGATATTGGTGACTCCTCGGAAGTTTCCTTCAGCGGTTCTCCTCTGGAAGGAGCGCACGTGCCCGACACCAGCACGGGAAGCGACACCGGTACGGGAAGCACACGAAGAGACACCGCACGGCCGTCCAGACGGGCCGTCCTCGCCGCGACCGCGGGCGTCACCGCCGCCCTGACGGTCCCGACGGCCGCGCACGCCGCCGACGACGACCGCCGGCTGCGCGCCCTGATCTCCCGCATGACGCTTCAGGAGAAGGTCGGCCAGCTGTTCGTGACGCGGGTCTACGGCCACTCCGCCACCGCCCCCGACCAGGCCGACATCGACACCAACCTGAAGGAACTCGGCGTCCGCACCGCCGCCGAGCTGATCGCGAAGTACCGGGTCGGCGGCGTCATCTACTTCGCCTGGGCGCACAACACCCGCGACCCGCACCAGATCGCCGCCCTGTCCGACGGCATCCAGCGGGCCTCGCTGGACCAGCCGCGCGGGCTGTCCGTGCTCATCGCCACCGACCAGGAGCACGGCGCGGTGTGCCGGATCGGCAAGCCCGCCACCCTGCTGCCCGGCGCGATGGCCATCGGCGCCGGCCGCTCCCGCTCCGCCGCCCGGACCCTCGGCCGGATCTCCGGCGCGGAACTGCGCGCGATGGGCGTCCACCAGGACTACGCCCCCGACGCCGACGTGAACGTCAACCCGGCCAACCCGGTGATCGGGGTGCGCTCCTTCGGCGCCGACCCGGACGCGGTCGCCGCGCTGGTCGCCGCCGAGGTGAAGGGCTATCAGTCGGCCGGGGTCGCGACGAGCGCCAAGCACTTCCCGGGCCACGGGGACACCTCCGTGGACAGCCACTACGGCTTCCCGGTCATCACGCACAGCCGCGAGCTGTGGGAGAAGCTGGACGCCGTGCCCTTCCGGGCCGCGATCCGGGCGGGCGTCGACTCGGTGATGACCGGTCACATCCAGTTCCCGGCCCTGGACGGCTCCGGCGACCCGGCCACCCTGTCCCGGCCGGTGCTGACCGGCATCCTGCGCGGGGAACTCGGCTACGACGGCGTCGTCATCACCGACTCGCTCGGCATGCAGGGCGTGCGCACCAAGTACGGCGACGACCGGGTGCCGGTGCTCGCCCTGAAGGCCGGCGTGGACCAGCTGCTCAACCCGCCCTCTCTGGAGGTGGCCTGGAACGCGGTGCTGACGGCGGTGCGGAACGGCGAGCTGACCGAGGCCCGCCTCGATGAATCGATCCTGCGCATTCTGCGGCTCAAGGCCCGGCGCGGGGTGCTCGACCACCCCTGGGCCCACCCGGACCGGATCGGCCGCACGGTGGGCACGAAGGCCCACCTGGCCTCCGCCGACCGCATCGCCGAGCGCACCACCACCCTGCTGGTCAACGAGGACGGCACGCTGCCCTTCGACCACCACCGGGAACCCCGGGTCCTGGTCGTCGGCGCCGACCCGGCCTCCCCGTCCGGCACCACCGGCCCGCCCACCGGCGTGCTGTCCGCCGCCCTGGCCGAACTGGGCTTCGCCGCCACCGCGCTGTCCACCGGCACCGCGCCCTCCGCCGCGACCGTCGACAAGGCGGTCGCCGCCGCCGGGAACGCGGACGCGGTGATCGTGGCCACGTACAACGTGACGGCGGGCAGTTCCCAGCGCACCCTGGTCGACCGCCTGCTGGCCACCGGCAGGCCGGTGGCCGTGGTGGCGGTCCGCAACCCGTACGACATCGCGCAGCTGCCCGCCGTCAAGGCCTGTCTGGCCACGTACTGCTGGACGGACGTCGAACTGCGCGCCGCCGCACGGGTGCTGGCCGGGCGGGTGGCACCGCGCGGGCGGCTGCCGGTGCCGGTGCAGCGGGCGGACGACCCGTCGGCGGTGCTGTACCCGATCGGGCACGGGCTGACGTACTAGCCGGCTACCCGGGGCCGCAGCGCGGGTTCCCGTTCCACCTCCCGCACGTCCAGCCGCGCGTCGTACGGGGCCAGCGGCTTCGCCCGGTCCACGGTGGCCTGCGGCAGGCCCGCCCAGGCCAGGACGCGGGCGGTGGCGAGGCTCTTCTGCTCCGGGACAAGGCCGGCCACGTTGGCGCCGTGGTTCATGCCGGGCGCGGTGAACACGTAGGAGTCACGGGCGCCCGCGCCGGGCCGGAAGCGCTCCGATCCCCAGGGGTCGTTCTGGCCGTAGACGAACAGCATGCGCGTGGCGTGGTGCCGGACCCAGGTGTCCACGTCCCGCATCGCCCACGGTTCGAACCGCATCGGGATGGAGCGGGGCACGTAGTTCCGGGGCGGCTGGTAGCCGTAGCGGATCAGGTGCCGGTCGATGCCGGGGAAGTGGATGGTGGGCGCGCCCAGCTGGGTGCCGGCCTGGTAGTAGTACGGGGTGTACGGGTCCAGTCCCTGGTCGGTGTACGCCTCGAAGCCCGAGATGGTGTCGAGCGAGGTCCACAGCGCGTCGTCGCCCGCGGTGGCCGCCGGGACCGTGTCGCAGTCCTT
Source organism: Streptomyces nogalater (assembly GCF_039532885.1). NCBI lineage: Bacteria > Bacillati > Actinomycetota > Actinomycetes > Kitasatosporales > Streptomycetaceae > Streptomyces > Streptomyces nogalater. The sequence goes on from NZ_BAAASM010000079.1 coordinate 4,920, forward strand.
GAGCAGGCTGTACTGCCAGAAGCCCCATGCGTAGTCCAGGACGACCGCCTCGTAGGCCCGGTCCAGGCCGCCGATGGTGTCGAAGGTGTAGCCCTTCGCGGCGGCGTACTCGGCGTACTTCTCCTCCATCCGCTCGCGGCGCACCAGGGCCTCGCGCTGCACGGCGGTCAGCCGGTCCCGGCACTCCTTGGTGCCGACGCGGGCGAAGAAGCGGTCGTAGGCGGAGTCCTCGGCATCGACCACGTCGTTGGGGGCGACGTAGGCGACGACACCGTCCATGTCGCCCGGGTAGAACCGCTCGTAGTAGGTGGCCGTCATGCCGCCCTTGGAGGCGCCGGTGGCCAGCCAGTTGGCGGGGTAGAGCGCCTTCAGCGCCCGGAACAGGCGGTGCTGGTCGCTCGCGGCCTGCCAGATGTCGAGCTTCGACCAGTCGGCCGGGGCCGGGCGCGAGGGGGTGAAGAAGCGGTACTCCAGGGAGACCTGGTTGCCGTCCACGATCTGGGTGGGTTCGCGGCGCGAGGGCTTGGTGGAGAGGTGGTAGCCGCCGGTGTAGAAGACGGTGGGCCGGCTCACGTCCTTGTGCAGCACGGTGATCCGCTGCCGGAAGGTGCCCCGGTCCGGGTGGCGGTGGTCGACGGGCTGGGCGAAGTTCAGGACGAAGTAACGGTAGCCGGGGTACGGCTTCTCCTCGACCAGGCTCATGCCGGGTATCGACAGCAGCCGGTCCTCGATGTCGGTGGGCTCGTCCCCGGCGGCGGTGGCCGCCCCGGCCGTCGTGCTCAGCGTGCCGATGAGCACCGCGAGCGCGAGCAGCCATCTGAGCGCCTTGCGCATGCGCACTCTCCCCTGTGAGACGGATGTGCGCCGGAAACTATCCCAGCAAGTGCCGCCCCACCAGAGGACGTTCGCCCGGTCGCCGGGCCACCCCTGCTCAGCGGCTCAGCACAGGATCCAGCCGGAACTGACCGAGTCCCGGCCCACCGCGCCCTTGATCCACACGCAGCGGTGCCCGGCGTGCACGGTCACCGGACCGGCGAGCCGGTTGTAGCGGCCCCGGTCCACCACCGGCCGGTTGCCGCGCGCCTGCACGCTGACCGACATGGTGCGGGCGGGACCCGGTGTGCGGGGGACGGTGACGGCGCAGACGTAGCCGTCGCGTTTGTAGACGTGGGTGACGCCGGTCTTGAACGGCAGGGTCCGCACCTCGCGACCGGCGCAGCCGCCGGACGCGGCCTGCGCGGTCCCGGTCGCCGTCAGCGCGAGCGTGCCCGCCGCGGCCAGCACGGCCGCGCCGAGGGCCAGCCGCCGCCGTATCGCACCACTGCCCACTTCGTCCTCCCCGTACCCGGTCACACTCCTCCGTCTCCGCACTGATGTACGGACGCACACATGTGCCGGATGGTTGCACGACCGTCAGCCAAACGATGCGTCGGGGGCCTCAACGGGAGGCTCCGACCGGCTCCTCCGGCTCGGGCCGGCCGACGAAGGTCCGCCACAGCTCGGCGTACCGGCCGTCACGGGCCAGCAGCTCCTCGTGGGTGCCGTCCTCGGCGACCCGGCCGTGGTCCATCACCACCACCCGGTCGGCGCGGGCCGCGGTGGTCAGCCGGTGCGCCACCACCAGCGTGGTACGGCGGCCCGCCAGCCGGTCGGTGGCCTGGTTGACCTGTGCCTCGGTGGCCAGGTCCAGGGCGGCCGTGGCCTCGTCCAGCAGCAGGATGTCCGGGTCGACCAGTTCGGCGCGGGCGAGGGCGATCAGCTGGCGCTGGCCCGCCGAGAGGTTCCGGCCGCGCTCGGCGACCTCGTGCAGATAACCGCCCGGCAGCCGGGCGATCATCTCGTGCGCGCCGACCGCCCGGGCCGCCGCCTCCACCTCGGCGTCGGTGGCGTCGGGACGGCCGTAGGCGATGGCGTCGCGGATGGTGCCCGGGAAGAGGTACGCCTCCTGCGGCACCACCCCGAGCCGGTGCCGGTAGGAGGTGAGGTCCAGGGCGCGCAGATCCGTGCCGTCCGCCGTGACCCGTCCGGCGGTCGGGTCGTAGAACCGCGCGACCAGCTTGACCAGGGTCGACTTCCCGGCGCCCGTCTCGCCGACGAACGCGACCGTCTGCCCGGCCGGGATCGTCAGGTCGATGCCGGTGAGGGCCTCCTCCTCGTCGCCGTAGGCGAACCGGACGCCCTCGAAGACGATGTCGCCGCGCAGCGAGAGCACCTCCAGCGGGGCGTCGGCGGTCTTCGTGGACGTCGGCTCGCGCAGCAGCTCCTGGATGCGGCCCAGCGAGACCGTGGCCTGCTGGTAGCCGTCGAAGACCTGGGAGAGCTGCTGGACGGGCGCGAAGAACAGGTCGATGTAGAGCAGGTAGGCCACCAGGGCGCCGGTGGTGAGCGTGGCCGCCTCCACCCGGCCCGCGCCCGCGATCAGCACGGACGCCGCCGCGACCGACGACAGCAGCTGCACGAACGGGAAGTACACCGAGATCAGCCACTGGCCGTGGACACGGGCGCGCCGGTACTCGGCGCTGCGCTCGGCGAACCGCCGGCCGCCGTCCCGCTCCCGCCGGAAGGCCTGCACGATCCGCAGTCCGGCCACGGTCTCCTGGAGGTCGGCGTTGACCCCCGAGACGCGCTCGCGGGCCAGCTCGTACGCCTTCACACTGGCCCGGCGGAAGAAGAAGGTGGCCACGGCCAGCGGGGGCAGGGTGGCGAAGACGACCAGGGCCAGCTGCACGTCGAGGACCAGCAGGGCGGCCATGATGCCGAAGAAGGTGACGACCGAGACGAACGCGGTGACCAGGCCCGTCTGGAGGAAGGTCGACAGAGCGTCGACGTCCGTGGTCATCCGCGTCATGATGCGGCCGGTCAGCTCGCGCTCGTAGTAGTCCAGGCCGAGCCGCTGGAGCTGCGAGAAGATCTTCAGCCGCAGGGTGTAGAGCACCCGCTCGCCGGTGCGGCCGGTCATCCGGATCTCGGCGATCTGCGCGGCCCACTGCACCAGCACGGTCAGCAGGGCGAGCAGGGACGCCGACCACACCGCGCCGATCGCCATGCGGGTCACGCCGGAGTCGATGCCGTGCCGGATCAGCACCGGCAGCAGCAGGCCCGCGCCCGCGTCCACGGCGACCAGCGCCAGGCTGACCAGCAGCGGCGGCCAGAAGCCGCGCAGCAGGCGGCGCAGGCCGTAGGACTCCTCGGGCAGCGTCGCGCGGCCCTCGTCGATGTCGGGGGTGTCGGTGGCCGGGGGCAGCGCCTGGACCTGGGCGAGCAGCTCCGGGGTGGCCGGGGAGCCGGCGAGCGCCTGGTCCTTGGGTTCGCGGTCGCCGGTCCACAGCCGGGGGGTCACGCCCCGCTCGGCGTCGAACTCGGCGTCCAGCTCGTCGCGGACGGAGGTGTCCTCGGCGGGCGTCGCCGGGCGGGCGTGGCCCGGGGAGACGCCGCCCAGCTCGTCCGGGTCGGTGAGCAGCCGCCGGTACAGGGCCGAGCGCTCCTGGAGTTCCTCGTGGGTGCCGAGGTCGGCGAGCCGGCCGCCGTCCAGGACGGCGATGCGGTCGGCGAGGTTCAGGGTGGAGCGGCGGTGGGCGATGAGCAGGGTGGTACGGCCCCGCATCACATGCTTCAGCGCCTCGTGGATCTCGTGCTCCACACGGGCGTCGACGGCCGAGGTGGCGTCGTCCAGGACCAGCAGGCGAGGGTCGGTGAGCAGGGCGCGGGCGAGCGCGAGGCGCTGGCGCTGGCCGCCGGAGAGGGTCAGGCCGTGTTCGCCGACCTTGGTGTCGTAGCCGTCGGGCAGCTCGCTGATGAAACGGTCCGCCTGGGCGGCGCGGGCGGCGGCCTCGATCTCCTCGTCGGTGGCGTCGGGGCGGCCGTAGGCGATGTTGTTGCGGACGGTGTCGGAGAAGAGAAACGAATCTTCGGGGACGAGGCCGATCGCGGCGCGCAGCGAGTCCAGGGTCAGCTCGCGCACGTCGTGGCCGCCGATCAGGACGGCTCCCCGGGTGACGTCGTAGAAGCGCGGCAGCAGCAGCGAGAGGGTGGACTTGCCGGAGCCCGAGGAGCCGACGACGGCGAGGGTCTCACCGGCCCGGATCTCGAAGCCGATCCCCTCCAGGACCGGGCGTTCGCGGTCGTAGCCGAAGCTCACGTCGTCGAACTCGACGGTCGCCGGCGCGTCGGCGGGCAGGTCCTTCGTGCCGTCCTTGAGCGTCGGCTCGGTGTCGATCAGCTCCAGGACGCGCTCGGTGCCGGCGCGGGCCTGCTGGCCGACCGTGAGCACCATCGCGAGCATCCGGACCGGGCCGACCAGCTGGGCCAGGTAGGTGGAGAAGGCCACGAAGGTGCCGAGCGTGATGTGGCCGTGCACGGCGAGCCAGCCGCCGAGGGCCAGCATGGCGACCTGGCCGAGCGCCGGGACGGCCTGGAGGGCCGGGGTGTACCGGCTGTTCAGGCGGATCGTGCGCAGCCGGCCCGCGAACAGCCGGCGGCCGACCTCGCGGAGCTTGTTGGTCTCCTGCTCCTCCTGCCCGAAGCCCTTCACCACGCGCACACCGCTGACCGCGCCGTCGACCACGCCGGCCACGGCGGCGGCCTGCGCCTGGGCGTACCAGGTGGCCGGGTGCAGCCGGGTGCGGCTGCGCCGGGCGATCCAGCCGAGGGCGGGGGCGACGGCGAGGGCGACCAGGGTCAGCGGCAGCGACAGCCACGCCATGATCACCAGGGACATCAGGAAGAGCAGGACGTTCCCGATGGTCATCGGGAGCATGAACAGCAGGCCCTGGATCAGCTGGAGATCGCTGGTGGCGCGGCCGACGACCTGCCCGGTGGACAGCTCGTCCTGGCGGCGGCCGTCCAGCCGGGTGATCGTGCCGTACATCTCGGTCCGCAGGTCGTGCTGGACGTCCAGGGCGAGCCGGCCGCCGTAGTAGCGGCGGATATAGGTGAGGACGTAGACCAGGACGGCGGCGGCTATGAGGGCGCCGGCCCAGGGGGCCATGGCGCGGCTGTGGTCGCCTATCACGTCGTCGATGATCACCTTGGTGATCAGGGGGACGACGGCCATCACCGCCATGCCGGCGAGGGAGGAGCCGAGGGCCAGGACGACGTCCTTCGGATACCGCCAGGCGTATCCCGCCAGCCGTCGTGCCCATCCCCGTTGCGCTGCCACGCCGATGCCTTCCGTCCGTCCTGCTCTGCCGGAAGGCACCAACACGGCGGGAAGCGGATTTCATCCCTCCGCAACAAACCGGGGCCTCGGTCAGGCGCGTACCCGTAGCCGGTAGAACCGGGTCGTCTGGGCCGGGTTCTGGTTGTCGTCGCTGACCAGGAGGACCTTCAGGCGGCCCGTGGCGTCGCGGCCGGTGATCGTCATGCCCTCGATGTTGTCCAGCAGGGGGTTGGGCTGGGGCTGCCGCGCCGTGGCGCCGAGCGACGGGCAGGCCGCGATGTCGGCGAGCAGGGTCTTCTTCACCGGCCGGACGGCGCTCCCGCCGGTCAGGTGCTCGACGCCGGCCGTGTCCGTGGCGTGGCGGAGGTCGGCGAGGTAGAGGCGGACGGTGTTGCCGACGCCCGCGGTGAAGCCGCGCTCCAGGACGAGCAGGCGGCCGTCGGGGGTGGCCTGCACCTCGGGGACGCCGAGGCCGGGGTCGGTGCGGTAGGCGTACTGGGCGGCGGGCGTGAAGCGGCCCCGGTGGCGCTGCCAGGTCTGGAAGCGGACGGTGCCGGCGGAGTCGCCCGCCAGCGCGTACTCCATGGAGGCCAGCAGGGTGCGGCCGCCGGGCAGCAGGGTCAGGCCCTCGAAGGTCTGGTTGGCGGTGGCCCGGCCGGCCGGGGCGACGCGGAGGGCGGACGGCACCGGGAGCCGGTCCAGGATCTCGCCGCCGGGGCTGTAGCGGCGCACGGACGGCTCGGTCTCGGAGGAGACCAGCCGGGAGCCGTCGCGGTCGACGACCAGGCCCTCGGAGTCGAGGTCGGCGCCCTTCTCGTCGGCGAGGCGGACGACCCCCTCCGGGCGGAGGGTGCGGGCGTCCAGCCGGAACAGGGACGAGCGGTCCCCGAGGGCCGCGAGCGAGCCGTCCCGGTCCACGGCGAGGGCGGAGAGGTTGCCGGTGTAGGTGCCGTCGTACGTCGTCTTGTCGAGCGCGTCGGAGAAGCGGTCGAGAAGGACGTACGGCGAACAGGCGTGGCGGTTGCCCGGCGGGTGGGCGGCGGCGGGTCCGGCGGCGGTCAGGGAGGTGACCGCCGCCAGACCGGCGGCGAGGCCGGCGCATACGGTTCTCAGGCGCATGGCCGTCACCGTAGGGCCGGCCGGTGACGTACGGGAAGCCGTCTCGTGAAGGGTCAGCCCTGCGGCGGGACGGCGACGAACGCCTCGCGCGGCTGGCTGGTCGGCGTGAAGCGGGTGACGCCGGAGGTGGTCGGCACCAGGTCCTTGTGGATGGCCTTGGCGACGTTCTGGATGGTGGTCACGCCGTAGTTCATCGTGCTGTTGTCCTGGGTCAGCACGGTGATCATGTAGTCGTGGCCGGCGCCCTTGAAGGTGCCCAGGCTGTGCACGCGCCAGCCGTGCGTGGAGCGCTGCAGCCAGCCGTTCTTGACGTGCACGGACACGGAGGACGGGGCGCCCGCCGGGGTGCCCCAGCGCTGCGAGGAGACGACCTGCCCCATCAGCTTCTGGATGTAGTCGCGGGAGTTGTCGCTCAGCACGTTGTTCTTGGCGGTGATGAGCTGGAGCAGCTTCTGCTCGTCGTTGACGTTCTCCTGGGTCAGGCCCCAGTAGCCGCCCGTGCCCGGCACCGTCTTGGTCATGCCGGCGGCCTTGAGGAAGCCCTTGATCTTCGTCATGCCGAGCTGCTTCCAGAGCTTGCTGGTCGCGTTGTTGTCGGACTTGGTGATCATGGCCTTGGCAAGCGACTGCTCGGTGCTCGTCAGGTACCGGTTGTGCTTCTTGGCGTCCCACAGCAGCGTGGCGAGCACGGTGACCTTGACGGTGCTGGCCGAGTCGTAGGCGCTGGTGGCCCGCAGGGTGCAGGTGGTCTTGGTGCTGCGGTCGTACAGGCCGACGGCGACGGTGCCCTTGCGGCCCGCGAGGGCGGCCGTGATGTCCTTCTTCAGCTTGGCGGCGAGGCCCGCCTTGGCCGACGTACAGGTCACGGCCGGGGTGGCGGCGGCGGCCGGGGTGGCGGCGGTGACGGCGGGTATGAGCAGCGCGGCGCTGACGACGGCCGCGAGCGCGCCGGCCCGGCCGGTGGTCCGGTGAGTCATGGAAAAGTCCCCTTGAAGGTCCGGGCGTCCCCCTGAACGCCCTTGAGCGCACGTGTGCGCCGCCTTACTGGACTCGCCAGAAGTGCCGACGGTTGCACGTACGTTCGGAAAGACGGGGCTGCCCACCGGCCTGGTCCTACTAATCCCACTTCTTCCCTCACACCGGGGAAGGGGGAATGCCCCCCGGGCGTGTCAGCCCGGCCCGCCCCCACCATGACGGTGCCCGGCGCACCGCACTGCCGGCCACTTCGACTCCCATGCCTGGAGAGCCCTATGAAGCAGTTCCGTTCCTGGACGCTGGCCGCCGCCCTCGCCCTGACCGCCGTACTCCTGCCCACCCAGACCGCCACGGCCAAGGCCGCCCAGCCCTCCTGCCCCGACGGCTCCGTCTGCTTCTGGAGCGGCGAGAACTTCGGCGGCTCCTCCTGGGAGTGGACGGCCCGCAGCGGCTACCGCGACATGCCGCCGTTCCTCCACGACCACGTGGGCTCGTTCGTCTCCTCCACCCGCGCGTGTTTCATCAACTGGAGCCCGGTACAGAAGCGGGACGTCTTCAACGGCGACTGGCGCTCCCGCTACCTGGGCGACTTCGGCGGCCGGATCGACGGGGTGGGGCCGGGGGGCTGCTGACCCGCCCGCCCGGCAACCGGCTTTCGAGGCCTGAGGGAGCAGTTGAACTCCCTCAGGCCTCGAAGTCGTACTCCAGGACGTAGGCCGAGGAGTCCAGCACCATCTCGTTGACCTCGACGGCGAGCCCGTCGGCGTCGTAGGCGGTGCGCGCGATCAGTACGACCGGCACACCCGCCGGGAGCGCCAGCCGCTCGGCCTCCTCCGCACCCGGCATCCGGGACCGGATCTCCTCCCGGAACCGGACGGGCCCGTGCCCCAGCTCCGCGAGCCGCGCGTACGTGCCACCCGGTCCGGTCTCCGGCCGAGTGATCGCCGTACCTCCAGGACCGCTGCCACGGCCGCGGGCGCCGCTTCCTCGGTCACCTCCGCCGAGTCCACGACCAGTTCCCGGTCCCCGATGTCGGCGGACCAGACAGAGCGCCCCTCGGCCCCACCGCTCCCGCGCGAGCCGCTCGATGCCCCGGCGGCGGATGGGCCTGAAGTCCCGGACGAGCACCGATGTCTCCCATCCTCGCCTGTGGCCTGATCACCTCGGAGGCCCCATGCCGGACAACGGCACCCGGCAACCGTCTGGACGCACCGGTGTGACGGAAGCCCAATGGCGCCTGCTCGCGAACTGATGAGCAACGCCATCCGGCACATCCGGAGACCGGCCGGCCGGGAGACCGGCGTCCGCATCGCCCAGTACAACGGGCGGCTGCGGGTGGAGGTGGCCGACGCCAGCCATGCCCGGCCGGTGCCGAAGACGGCGGCGACCGACGACGAACACGGCCGCGGTCTCGCCATCATCAGCGCCCTCTCGGTGCGTTGGGGCTGCTGCCCCCGGCGGCACGGCATCGGGAAGGCCGTCTGGGTCGAGCTGTTGCTGTCGTCCAGCGCTCAGTCCAGGTGAGTTGGTGCGAACATCCGCAGGACCGCCGGGAGTACGACCACCGACGGGCCCGGGGTCTTCAGGGCCCGGCCCAAGTCCTCTTGCAGGGTTTCCGGGGTCGTGTGGGTGGCCGTTACTCCGAAGGACTCCGCCAGGGCCACGTAGTCCGGGCGGTGGAGTTCCGTGGCCGTCGGTTCGCCGAAGGCGTCCGTCATGTACTCGCGGAGGATGCCGTAGCCGCCGTCGTCGACGATCAGCCAGGTGACGGGGAGGTCGTACTGCTTGGCCGTGGCCAGTTCGGCGATGGAGTAGAGGGCTCCGCCGTCGCCGGAGACCGCCAGGACCGGGCGGGTCGGGTCCGCCGCCGCCGCGCCGAGGGCCGCCGGGAAGCCGTAGCCGAGGCCGCCCGCGCCCTGGGCGGAGTGCATGAGGTTCGGGCCCTGCGCGTCGAACGCCGACCAGGCCCAGTACGCCAGGATCGTCATGTCCCAGAAGGACGGGGAGTCGGCGGGGAGGGCCTGGCGGACGGCCGACAGGACCTGCTGCTCCAGGGTCAGGTTCTGGCCGTCGATGCGGGCCGCCACCTTCGCCAGCAGCTCGCGTACCCGCTCCCGTGCCGTCTCGTCCGGGCGGTCCGCCACCGTCTCCAGCAGGGCCTGGAGGGCGAGGCGGGCGTCCGCGTGGATGCCCAGGGCCGGGTGGTTGGACTCCAGTTTGCCGAGGTCGGCCTCGATCTGGATCACCCGGCCCCGGGGCTTGAACGTGTGGTAGTTGGAGGAGAGTTCGCCCAGGCCCGAGCCGATCACCAGCAGGACGTCCGCTTCCTCAAGGAAGTCCGTCGTGTGGCGGTCCTCCAGCCAGGACTGGAGGGACAGGGGGTGGTGCCAGGGGAACGCGCCCTTGCCGCCGAACGTCGTCACCACCGGCGCGTTCAGCTTCTCCGCCAGCAGCCGCAGCTTCCCCGAGGCGTCCGACCGTACGACCCCGCCGCCCGCGATGATCGCCGGGCGGGCGGCCTGGGACAGCAAGTGGGCGGCCAGTGCGGTCAGTTCCGGGCGCGGGGGCAGGTCGTCCGGGAGGGCGTCCGGCGCCGACACCACCGGCAGCGCGGCCGGAGCCAGCAGGACGTCCTGCGGGATCTCCACCCACACCGGTCCGTGCGGGGCCGTCAGCGCCGACTTCCAGGCCGCCGCGATCGCCGACGGGATCTGGGACTGGCTGCGGACCGTGTGGACGGATTTCACCACGCCCTGGAAGGAGGCCGACTGGTCGGGGAGTTCGTGCAGGTAGCCCTTGCGGGCCCCGCCCAGGCCGGCCACCGGGATCTGGCTGCTGATCGCCAGCACCGGCGCGCTGGCCGCCGCCGCCTCCTGGAGCGCGGCCAGCGAGGTCAGCGCCCCCGGGCCGGTCGAGAGCAGCAGCGGGGCCGCCTCGCCCGTGATCCTGCCGTACGCGTCGGCCGCGAAACCCGCGTTGTTCTCCACCCTGAGGCCGATGTAGCGCAGCGAGGAGCGGCGCAGGGCGTCGAACATGCCGAGGGCGTGCTGGCCGGGCAGGCCGAAGACCGTCGTCGCGCCGAGCCCGGCCAGCGTCTCCACGACCAGGTCTCCGCCGTTGCGCCCCGGGGGCGGGTTCAGGGCGGCGGTGATCTGCGCCGGTGTCGGGCGGAGTACCAGGTCGTGGTCGTGGGTCACTTCGCTTCCGTGTCCTTCCGGGCCGCGGCGATCTGGCGGCTCATGATGGTGGTCAGTTCGTAGGCGGTGTGGGAGGCCGCGACCGAGGTGATCTCGGCGTGGTCGTACGCCGGGGCGACCTCGACCACGTCCGCCGAGACCAGGTTGCACGACGCCAGGCCGCGCAGGATCTCCAGCAGCTCGCGGGAGGTCATGCCGCCCGCTTCCGGGGTGCCGGTGCCGGGCGCGTGCGCCGGGTCCAGGCAGTCGATGTCGATGGAGATGTACAGCGGGCGGTCGCCGATGCGCTGGCGCAGCTGGTCGGCGATCTCGTCGGCGCCCCGGCGGTAGACGTCCGCCGAGGTGACGATGCCGAAGCCCATCTTCTCGTCGTCGGTGAGGTCCTGCTTGCCGTACAGCGGGCCGCGGGTGCCGACGTGGGAGAGGGCCGAGGTGTCGAGGATGCCCTCCTCCACCGCGCGGCGGAACGGGGTGCCGTGGGTGTACTCGGCGCCGAAGTAGGTGTCCCAGGTGTCCAGGTGGGCGTCGAAGTGCAGCAGGGCCACCGGGCCGTGCTTCTTCGCCACCGACCGCAGCAGCGGCAGGGCGATGGTGTGGTCGCCGCCGAGGGTCATCAGGCGGGCGCCGGTGCCGAGCAGGTCGTCGGCGGCGGCCTCGATGGTCTCCACGGCCTCGTTGATGTTGAACGGGTTCACCGCGATGTCGCCGCCGTCGGCGACCTGCGCCAGGGCGAACGGGGAGGCGTCCTGCGCCGGGTTGTACGGGCGCAGCAGCCGGGACGCCTCACGGATGGCGTTGCCGCCGAAGCGGGCGCCGGGCCGGTACGAGACACCGGAGTCGAACGGCACGCCCACCACGGCGACATCGGCGGTGCCGACCTCGTCCAGGCGGGGCAGCCGGGCGAAGGTCGCGGGGCCGGCGTACCGCGGGATGCGGGAGGAGTCGACGGGGCCGCGGGGCGTCTCGTTGCTGCTCATCGTGAAATGCCTTCTTTCTTGCGCTTCGTCGCGCATGTACTGCTTTCCCTGTGACTCTACTGGTGAGCCGGGACCGTTTCGGACGACAGTTCGGAAGGCCGCCCGGCGAGGCGCTCGCGCCAGGCGGCGAGGACGGCCTCGTCGGTGGGCCGGGTGGCCAGGGAGACGGCGACGTAGGCCACGAGGGAGGCCAGCAGGCCGTAGTAGACGGGCTCGTTGGCGAGGATGCCGTAGCCGGCCATCAGGCCGATGACGGCCAGGCCGCCGACGGCGACGGAGGCCAGCGCGCCCCGGGCCGTGCCGCGCTTCCACAACAGGCCGCCGAGGATGGGCACCAGCAGGCCGCCGACGAGCAGGTTGTAGGCCACGGTGAGCGCCTGGACCACGTCGTTCAGCGCGATCGCGGTGCCGATCACGGCGAGGCCCATGACGAGGATGAAGGCGCGGTTGCCGGCGACCTCGTCGCGCTCCTCGTGCTCCCCGGTGCGCTTGGTGAGGCCGCGCAGCCGGGACCAGATGTCGTTGTTGGCGACCGTGGCGCAGGCGATCAGGGCGCCGGAGGACGTCGACATCACGGCGGCCAGGGCGGCGGCCAGCACCAGACCGCGCACGCCGACGGGGAGTTCGTCCTTGACGATGGTGGCGAAGGCGTCGTCCGGGCTGCCCAGCTTCGGGTAGAGCACCCTGGCGGCGGTGCCGATCACCGCGCCGGCGACGGCGTAGGCCAGACAGTAGGTTCCGGCCACCGTGCCGCCCCAGCGGGCGGTCCGGTCGCTGCGGGCGGTGAACACGCGCTGCCAGATGTCCTGGCCGATCAGCATGCCGAACGTGTAGATCAGCACGTACGTGAAGATCGTCTCGCCGCCGACGCCCAGCGGGTCGAAGTAGGAGGTCGGCAGCTGCGCCTTCATCTCGGCGAAGCCGCCCGCCTTGACCACCGCGATGGGCAGCAGCAGGAGCAGGACGCCGATCGTCTTGACGACGAACTGCACCATGTCGGTCAGGGTGATGGACCACATCCCGCCGAGGGTGGAGTACGCCACGACGATCGCGCCGCCGAGGACGATGGCGACCGTGCGGTTCACGTCGAACAGCACGTCGAAGATGGTGGCGTAGGCGATGGTGGAGGTCACCGCGAGCATCAGGGTGTACGCCCACATGACCACGCCGGAGATCACGCCGGCCCGGCCGCCGTAGCGCAGGTCCAGCATCTCGGAGACGGTGTAGACCTTCAGGCGGGCGATGCGGGCGGAGAAGAACACGGACAGGGCGAGGAGCCCGAGGCCGATGGTGAAGACCATCCAGGCGCCGGACAGGCCGTACTGGTAGCCCAGCCCCACGCCGCCGATGGTGGACGCGCCGCCGAGGACGATCGCCGCCATGGTGCCGGAGTACATGGCGGGGCCCAGGCGGCGGCCCGCCACCAGGAACTCGCTCTTGGACTTGGCGCGGCGCATGCCCCACCAGCCCATCGCCAGCATGCCGGCGAGATAGACGACGATCACTGTGTAGTCGACGGCCATGGGGCGGCCCTCCTTCGCGCACTGTCCGGTGGCGTGTCGTGCAGATGCTTCGGTTCCGTCGGCAGCGGCTCGCGGGGACATCCGCCCGTACCCGCGGCTGCCGTGCTCACTTGACAGTAGGTGGCCGGAAAGCGACTGCGAAGTGTACGTTTCATCCATAGGAACGGGGCGGGATGGAGGGTGTGCACACCATGCCGGAGACGATCTCCCCGGCCCCGGCGGCACCGGCGGTCCCGCCGACCCCGCCGGTGCCGCTCCAGGCCCTGCTGGCCCGGGAGGACCTCGCCCTGCGGCAGATCGCCGGGCCCGCGGACCCCGGGATCGTGATCCACGGCGCGCACACCTCGGAGATGACCGACCCCTACCCCTATCTGCTGGGCGGCGAGCTGCTGCTCACGGCCGGGGTGCACATCCCGGAGGCGGCCGGTGCCGGGACCTATTTCGACGCGTACGTCTCCCGGATCGTCGCGGCCGGCGGCGCGGCGCTCGGCTTCGGGGTGGCCCCGGTGCACGAGGCGGTTCCGCGCGCCCTGGTCACCGCCTGCGAACGGCAGGGCCTGCCGCTGCTGGAGGTCCCGCCGCAGACCACGTTCTCGGCCGTGGCCCGGGCGGTCTGGCGGCTGATGGCACAGGCCCGGCTGGCCGAGCTGCGCCGCGTCACCGAGGCCCAGCAGAGCCTCGCGGCGGCCGCCGCCCGCCCCGACCCCATCCCCGCGGTCCTCCGCCAGCTGTCCCAGCGGCTGTCCGGCCGGGCCGTCCTCTACGGCCCGGACGGCACGGAGGTCGCGGGGGCGGGCCGGGAGACACCGGGGGACGTGCGGGCGGCCCTGGCCCGACTGGCCGACGTGGTCAGACCGGCCCCCCACCCGGCGAACGCCCCCTCCCACCCCTCCTCCGCCACCGACACCCACGGCGGGGTCCACCTCGCCGTCTACGCGCTCGGGGCCGGGGAGGGGTTCGTGCTCGGGGTGGCCGGTGCGCGGCGGGAGGCCGGGGACCACACCATCGCGTCGGTCGCCGCCGTGCTGCTGGCGCTGCTGACCGGGGAGCACCACAGCGGGGCCGGCGCGGCCCGGTCCTCGGCGCTGGTACGGCTGCTGCTCGGCGCCCCGCCCGAGGAGGTGGCCCCGCTGCTCGGCGCCGGCCGCCGGCTCGTCGTACACGCCCGGCCGGAGGCCCAGGCCCCGGATCCGGTCGCCGCCTCCGCGCTCGGCGCCGCCCTCGGCTCGCCGCTGGTCGACCTCGCCGACGAGGTCGTACGGGTGCTGGTGCCCGCCGACCGGGCACCGCAGCCGCAGCCCGGCTGGACCCTCGGGGTGAGCGCCCCGGCCGAGCCCCGGGAGTGGCCGGCCGCCGACACCCAGGCCGCCCGCGCCCTGGCCCGGGCCCGCGCCGTCCGCGCCCCACTGCTCCGGCATGCCGCCCGGCCGGCGCTCGCGGACCTGGTGCCGGCGGCGGACGCCGAGACATACGCCCGTGCCCTGCTCGCCCCCCTCGCCGGGCAGCCCGCGCTCGCCGAGACCCTGCGCGCCTGGCTGTCGCTGCACGGCAGTTGGGACCGTACGGCGGTGGCGCTGGGCGTGCACCGCAACACCGTGCGGCAGCGCGTCGCCCGCTGCGCGGCCCTGCTGGACACCGACCTGGACGACCCGGACGTGCGCATGGAGCTGTGGTTCGCCCTGCGCCGGGGCTGACCGCGCCGGTGCGTGACCCCCGTCGCAGCGGGCGATATCCCGGGGACCGGCGCCGCGTGCTGCTCCACAATGGGTGCCATGCCGATATCCGGGACACCCAGCCGCGCCCAGCTCGTCGACCATCTGGTGCGCACCCGCATCGCGGGGGACGTCGCCACCCCCCGCGAGAACAACCTCTCCCACTACCGTCAGCTCGCCAACGGTGTCCGTGACTTCTGGCTCGGCCTGGAGCTGGGCGACCGCTGGACGGACGAGCAGGACGTGCTCGCGGTGATGGCCGAGCGGGTGGGCGTCAACGACGACCCGGAGTACCGGTACGGGCAGGACACCATCGACCCGGAACTGACCGTGGACGCGCTGGACCGGATGGCGGCGCGGCTGCGCAAGGCGGCCGAGGGAGGCCAGCGGGTGCTGTTCGCGACCGGGCACCCGGGCGGGCTGCTGGACGTGCACCGGGCCACGGCCGCCGCGCTGCGCGCCGCCGGCTGCGAGATCGTGGTCATCCCGGACGGGCTGCGCACGGACGAGGGGTACGTCATGCAGTTCGCGGACGTGGCCGTGCTGGAACACGGGGCGACGCTGTGGCACACCCACTCCGGGGAGCCGATGCGGGCCATCCTGACCGGCCTCGAGCGCGCCGGGCGTCCGCTGCCCGACCTGGTCGTGGCCGACCACGGCTGGGCGGGATACGCGGGGCAGCACGGCGTGGACTCCGTCGGCTACGCCGACTGCAACGACCCGGCGCTCTTCCTCGCCGAGGCGGAGGGCACCGTGCAGGTGGTGGTCCCGCTGGACGACCATGTGGTCAGCCCCCGTTACTACGACCCGATGACGGCGTATCTGCTGGCCGGGGCGGGACTGGCCTGACGGCCCGTCGCCGACGACCCGTCCCTGACGCTTCGCCCCTGACGGGTTGGTCGGGAAACGACGTGCGGCCCCGCCGACGGGGCCGCACACCGTGTTCGGTTGTCAGGTCGGATCAGTGGCCACCACCGCCACCGCCGCCGTGGCCGCCGCCACCACCGTGGCCGCCGCCGCCACCGCCGTGACCGCCGCCACCGTCGCCGTGACCGCCGCCGCCACCGTGGTCACCACCGCCGTAGCCGTCGTGGTCGCCGCCGTAGCCACCGTCGTGGTCGCCGTAGCCGCCATGGTGGTCGCCGCGGCCGTAGTCGTCGTCATCGTCGTCCCACCAGCCGCCACGGTCGTCGTCGTACCGGCTGTAGGAACTGTCGCTGCCGTAATCCGAGGCGGAGGCCGTCGCGGCCGTGCCGAACGCGGCTCCGCCCGCCAGCAGCAGACCGGAGGCGGACAACGCGACAAGACGCCTCGTGCGCTGTGATCGCATGGGAATACCTTCCATCTCCATCGTCTCTCGCGGCTCCCTGGGGGAACGCGCGAGGTGGATGGCCGTCGCCGCTGCTGATGAGGAAGATGCGGCGCGGTCTTCAGGTGTCACCGCAGCAGAATGAACGCATGGGCGTTCACTGCGGCCCTTCACCCAGAGAGCCTAATCGGACATACGCCACAAGTCATCTCGAAGAGCGCATCAGTCACAGCCGTCTCGGAACGCGGACCACGCCCTCCTGGATGACGGTGATGGCGAGCCGTCCGTCCTGCGTGTATATGCGGGCCTGGGCCAGGCCGCGGCCGCCGGACGCGGACGGCGACTCCTGGTCGTACAGCAGCCATTCGTCCGCCCGGAAGGGCCGGTGGAACCACATCGCGTGGTCCAGGGACGCCCCGACCACGTCCCCGACGGCCCAGCCGCCGCGCCCGTGGGCGAGCAGCACGGAGTCGAGCAGGGTCATGTCGGAGACGTAGGTGGCCAGGACGATGTGCCGGAGGGCGTCGTCGCCGTCGACCTTGCCGTTGACGCGGAACCACACCTGGGAGTGCGGTTCGCGCGGCTCGCCGTACCGCCCGTACGGCGGCTCGTCCACGTAGCGGAGGTCCACCGCCTCACGGGCCTCAAGGAACCGCTCGACGACCTCGGGGGCGAGGTGGCCGTAGCCGCCCAGCCGCTCCTGGGAGGTGGGCAGGGTGGCCGGGTCGGGCGCGGCGGGCATGGGCGCCTGGTGCTCCAGGCCGTCCTCGTACGCCTGGAAGGACGCGGAGAGGTGGAAGACCGGCTTGCCGTGCTGGACGGCGACCACCCGGCGGGTGGTGAAGGACCGGCCGTCGCGGATGCGGTCCACGGTGTAGACGATCGGCGCACCCGGGTCGCCGGGGCGCAGGAAGTACGCGTGCAGGGAGTGGGCGGGCCGGTCGCCGGGGACCGTGCGCCCCGCGGCGACCAGCGCCTGCGCCGCGACCTGCCCGCCGAAGACGCGCGGGACGACGGCGGAGCGGGACCGGCCGCGGAAGATGTCCTCCTCGATCTGCTCCAGGTCGAGCAGATCGAGGAGGTCCTGGAGTGCCTTGCTCATGGCGTGCAGGTATACCGCCCGGGGGTGCCGGCGACCTTAGAGACCCATGTCCTTGGCGATGATCGTCTTCATGATCTCGCTGGTACCGCCGTAGATGCGGTTGACGCGGTTGTCCGCGTACAGGCGGGCGATCGGGTACTCGTTCATGTAGCCGTAGCCGCCGTGCAGCTGGAGGCAGCGGTCGATGACGCGGTGCGCGACCTCGGTGCAGAACAGCTTGGCGGAGGCGGCCTCGGCGGGAGTCAGCTCGCCGGCGTCCAGCGCCTCCAGCGCGCGGTCGGCGACGGCCTCGGCGGCGTCCACCTCGGCCTGGCAGGCGGCCAGCTCGAACTTGGTGTTCTGGAAGTGCGCGACCGGCTTGCCGAAGACGGTGCGCTCCTGCACGTACTGCTTGGCGAACCGGACGGCGGCCTTGGCCTGGGCGTAGGCGCCGAAGGCGATGCCCCAGCGCTCGGAGGCCAGGTTGTGGCCGAGGTAGTAGAAGCCCTTGTTCTCCTCGCCGAGCAGGTCCTCGACGGGCACCTTGACGTCCACGAAGGCCAGCTCGGCGGTGTCGGAGGTGCGCAGGCCCAGCTTGTCCAGCTTGCGGCCGATGGAGTAGCCCTCGGACTTGGTGTCCACGGCAAACAGGGAGATGCCGTGACGGCGGTCCTCGGCGGTGGGCGCGGAGGTGCGGGCGCACACGATCACGCGGTCCGCGTGGACACCGCCGGTGATGAAGGTCTTGGCGCCGTTGAGGACGTAGTGCGTGCCGTCCTCGCTCAGCTTGGCGGTGGTCTTCATGCCCGCGAGGTCGGAGCCGGTGCCCGGCTCGGTCATCGCGATGGCCCACATCTCCTCGCCGGTGACGAACTTCGGCAGGTAGCGCTTCTTCTGCTCGTCGGTGGCGAGCATCTTGATGTAGGGCAGCGCGAGCAGCACGTGCACGCCGGAGCCGCCGAACTGCACGCCCGCGCGCGCGGTCTCCTCGTAGAGGACGGCCTCGAACTTGTGGGTGTCCAGGCCCGCGCCGCCGAACTCCTCGGGCACGCTGATGCCGAAGACGCCCAGCTCGCCGAGCTTGTAGTAGAAGTCGCGCGGCGCCTGGCCGGCGGCGAACCACTCGTCGTAGACCGGGACGACCTCGGCCTCGATGAAGGCGCGGATGGTCTCCCGGAACGCCTCGTGATCCTCGTTGAACACCGTACGGCGCACGCCGCCACCTCCACGTACCTCGGCATGACTTCGAGCATGTCTAAGCGCTTGCTCACTCACCGTACCGGCGAGTAGGGAACCCCGTCCAGAGGGGTTCGGCCGTAATACTCGTCACGCCCGGCCGCCTCCGGCCCGGCGCCCCCGCACGCGACCCGGTGTCCCCGCCCCCGGCCCGGTACCCCCGCGCGCGGCCCGGGTACGGCTATTCCGCCCCGGCCGCCTCGAACGCCCCCCGCGCCATCCGGTGCAGCAGGGTCGCCGTCGTGCCCCGGCCGGGGAGCGTGCCGGCGCGGCCGAGGTGGGGGGTGGAGTTGAGCAGGCCGAAGACCGAGTGGACGGCCGAGCGGGCGGCCGGTTCGGTCAGGCCCGGGTAGGCCTCGCGGACCACCTGCACCCACAGCTCCACGTACTGCCGCTGGAGCTGGCGCACCAGCTTGCGGTCGCTGTCGCGCAGCCGGTCCAGCTCGCGGTCGTGCAGGGTGATCAGCGGGCGGTCGTCCAGGGCGAAGTCGATGTGGCCCTCGATCAGGGAGTCCAGGACGCGGGCCGCGGGGATCCCGTCGGCCTCCGCCAGCCGGCGCCGGGCACCGGTCAGCAGCTGCCCGCTGATGCCGACCAGCAGCTCGGCGAGCATCGCGTCCTTGCCGGGGAAGTGCCGGTACAGGCCGGGGCCGCTGATGCCGACCGCGGCGCCTATCTCGTCCACCCCGACGCCGTGGAAGCCGCGTTCGGCGAAGAGCCGGGCGGCTTCCTTGAGGATCTGCTCGCGGCGGGTGGGGGCGTCGGTTCTGCTGGCCATGCCGACAATTCTAGACAGCGAGGTTAGCGGTCGTTAACCTGATGGAAATGGTTAACGCTCATTAACAGGTTCGGACACCGGTGAGGGGACCGCAGGATGCAGGAGGCACCGGAGCTTCACAGCGCGGCCGATCCCGCGTCGGAGGGCTGGCGGGCCAATGAGAGGGCCCATCTCGCACTCGTGGAGGAGCTGCGCGGCAAACTGGCCGCGGCGGCCCTCGGCGGCGGCGAGAAGGCGCGGGCGCGGCACACCGCGCGCGGCAAGCTGCTGCCGAGGGACAGGGTGGACACACTGCTCGACCCGGGCTCGCCCTTCCTGGAGCTCGCGCCGCTCGCGGCCGACGGGATGTACGACGGGCAGGCCCCGGCCGCCGGGGTGATCGCCGGCATCGGGCGGGTCGGTGGCCGCGAGTGCGTGATCGTGGCGAACGACGCCACGGTCAAGGGCGGCACGTACTACCCGATGACGGTCAAGAAACACCTGCGCGCCCAGGAGGTGGCCCTGGACAACCGGCTGCCGTGCGTCTATCTGGTCGACTCCGGCGGGGCCTTCCTGCCGATGCAGGACGAGGTCTTCCCCGACCGGGACCACTTCGGCCGGATCTTCTACAACCAGGCCCGGATGTCCGGCGCCGGCATCCCGCAGATCGCGGCCGTGCTGGGCTCCTGCACGGCGGGCGGGGCGTACGTCCCGGCGATGAGCGACGAGGCCGTGATCGTCCGCGGCCAGGGCACGATCTTCCTCGGCGGGCCGCCGCTGGTGAAGGCGGCCACCGGCGAGGTCGTCACCGCCGAGGAGCTGGGCGGCGGCGAGGTGCACTCCCGGGTCTCCGGGGTCACCGACCACCTCGCCGAGAACGACGCCCATGCGCTGCGGATCGTGCGGGACATCGTGGCCACGCTCCCCGCCCGGCGGTCCCTGCCGTGGGAGGTCCGGCCGTCCGTCGAGCCCAAGGTCGACCCCTACGGGCTCTACGGCGCCGTCCCGGTGGACTCCCGTACGCCCTACGACGTCCGCGAGATCATCGCGCGCGTGGTCGACGGCTCCCGGTTCGCCGAGTTCAAGGCCGAGTTCGGGCAGACCCTGGTCACCGGGTTCGCGCGGATCCACGGCCACCCGGTGGGGATCGTCGCCAACAACGGCATCCTGTTCTCCGAGTCCGCCCAGAAGGGCGCCCACTTCATCGAGCTGTGCGACCAGCGCGGCATCCCGCTGGTGTTCCTCCAGAACATCTCGGGCTTCATGGTCGGCAGGGACTACGAGGCGGGGGGCATCGCCAAGCACGGCGCCAAGATGGTCACGGCGGTGGCCTGCACGCGCGTGCCGAAGCTGACGGTGGTGGTCGGCGGCTCCTACGGCGCGGGCAACTACTCGATGTGCGGCCGGGCCTACTCCCCCCGCTTCCTGTGGATGTGGCCGAACGCCAAGATCTCCGTGATGGGCGGCGAGCAGGCCGCGTCCGTGCTGGCGACCGTCAAGCGGGACCAGTTGGAGGGGCGCGGCGAGGAGTGGCCCGCCGAGGAGGAAGAGGCCTTCAAGGCGCCGATCCGCGCCCAGTACGAGCGCCAGGGCAACGCCTACTACGCCACCGCCCGGCTCTGGGACGACGGCGTGATCGACCCGCTGGACACCCGTCAGGTCCTCGGTCTGGCCCTGACGGCCTGCGCCAACGCGCCTCTGGGAGACCCCCAGTTCGGCGTCTTCCGGATGTGAGGAGGGGAACCGTGTTCGACACAGTGCTGGTGGCCAACCGCGGCGAGATCGCCGTACGCGTGATCCGTACGCTGCGCGCCCTGGGCGTGCGCTCGGTGGCGGTCTTCTCCGACGCCGACGCCGACGCGCGGCACGTGAGGGAGGCCGACACGGCGGTGCGGATCGGTCCGGCGCCGGCCGCCGAGAGCTATCTGTCGGTGGAGCGGCTGCTGGAGGCCGCCGCCCGCACCGGCGCCCAGGCCGTCCACCCCGGGTACGGCTTCCTCGCCGAGAACGCGGCCTTCGCGCGGGCGTGCGAGGAGGCGGGGCTGGTCTTCATCGGCCCGCCGGCGGACGCGATCGCGCTGATGGGCGACAAGATCCGGGCCAAGGAGACGGTGGAGGCGGCCGGGGTGCCGGTGGTGCCGGGCGGACGCGACCCCGGCCTGGCCGAGGCGGCCCGCGCCCTGGGGGCGCCCGTGCTGCTGAAGCCGTCGGCCGGCGGCGGCGGCAAGGGCATGCGCCTGGTGCGGGACCTGACCGTGCTGGAGGAGGAGATCGCCGCCGCCCGCCGGGAGGCCCGCGCCTCCTTCGGTGACGACACGCTGCTGGTGGAGCGGTGGATCGACCGGCCCCGGCACATCGAGATCCAGGTGCTGGCCGACGGCCACGGCACCGTGCTGCACCTCGGCGAGCGCGAGTGCTCCCTCCAGCGGCGCCACCAGAAGGTGATCGAGGAGGCGCCGAGCGTGCTCCTGGACGAGAAGACCCGGGCCGCGATGGGCGAGGCGGCCGTGCAGGCGGCGCGCTCGTGCGGGTACCGGGGCGCGGGCACGGTGGAGTTCATCGTCCCGGGCGGCGACCCGTCGCAGTACTACTTCATGGAGATGAACACCCGGCTCCAGGTGGAGCACCCGGTCACCGAGCTGGTGACCGGACTGGACCTGGTGGAGTGGCAGCTGCGGGTCGCGGCCGGCGAGCGGCTGCCCTTCGGCCAGTCGGAGATCACGCTCACCGGGCACGCGGTGGAGGCCCGGATCTGCGCCGAGGACCCCGCGCGCGGCTTCCTGCCCTCCGGCGGCACGGTCCTGCTGCTGGACGAGCCCCGGGGCGACGGGGTCCGCACCGACTCCGGGCTCAGCGAGGGCACCGAGGTGGGCAGCCTGTACGACCCGATGCTGTCCAAGGTGATCGCCTACGGCCCCGACCGCGCGACCGCGCTGCGCAGGCTCCGGGCGGCC
Source organism: Streptomyces nogalater (assembly GCF_039532885.1). Taxonomy (NCBI): domain Bacteria; kingdom Bacillati; phylum Actinomycetota; class Actinomycetes; order Kitasatosporales; family Streptomycetaceae; genus Streptomyces; species Streptomyces nogalater. The sequence goes on from NZ_BAAASM010000079.1 coordinate 26,918, forward strand.
CTGGCGGAGACGGTCACGCTGGGCGTGCAGACCAACGCCGGGTTCCTGCGCCGGCTGCTGGCCCATCCGGACGTGGTCGCGGGCGACCTGGATACCGGGCTGGTGGAGCGGGTGGTGGACGACCTGGCCTCCGCCGACGTGCCGGAGGAGGTGTACGAGGCGGCGGCGGCCGTACGGCTGGAAGCGCTCGAGCCGCGCGCTCAGGGCTGGACCGACCCGTTCTCGGTGCCGAACGGCTGGCGGCTGGGCGGCACCCCGAAGCCGCCCGTCTTCCACCTGCGGGTGCGCGAACCGGTGGCGTACACCCCCCGGGGCGTCCACACCGTCACCGGCGACCGGGTGAGCGTCACCCTGGACGGCGTCCGGCACACCTTCCGCCGCGCCGGGGACTGGCTCGGCCGGGACGGCGACGCCTGGCAGGTGCGCGACCACGACCCGGTCGCCGCGTCCCTGAACCACGCGGCCCACGCGGGCGCCGACTCCCTCACCGCGCCCATGCCGGGCACGGTGACGGTGGTCAAGGTGGCCGTGGGCGACGAGGTGGCCGCGGGCCAGAGCCTGCTGGTGGTGGAGGCGATGAAGATGGAGCACGTCATCTCCGCCCCGCACGCCGGCACGGTGGCCGAACTGGATGTGACGCCGGGCAGCACGGTCGCGATGGACCAGGTGCTGGCCGTCATCGCACCGCACGAGGAGGCGGCCGGATGAGCGTCCGGGGACTGCCCATGGCCGTACCGGCCGAGGGACTGCCCGCGCGGGTGCGCATCCACGAGGTGGGCGCGCGCGACGGGCTGCAGAACGAGAAGACGGCCGTACCGACGGCGGTGAAGGCCGAGTTCATCCGCCGGCTGGCCGGCGCGGGCCTGACCACCATCGAGGCGACGAGCTTCGTGCACCCCAAGTGGGTGCCCCAGCTCGCCGACGCCGAGGAGCTGTTCCCCCGGGTGAGGGATCTGAACGCGGCCCTTCCGGTGCTGGTGCCCAACCAGCGCGGCCTGGACCGGGCGCTGGCGCTCGGCGCGGAGTACGTCGCCGTGTTCGCCAGCGCCACCGAGTCCTTCGCCAAGGCCAACCTCAACCGGACGCTGGAGGAGTCCCTCGCGGTGTTCGAGCCGGTGGTACGGCGCGCGAAGGACGAGGGCGTACGGGTGCGCGGCTATGTCTCCATGTGCTTCGGCGACCCGTGGGAGGGCCCGGTGCCGCTCCCCCAGGTGGCGCGGGTGTGCGGGGCGCTGCGGGACATGGGGTGCGACGAGCTGAGCCTCGGCGACACCATCGGGGTGGCCACCCCGGGCCAGGTCCGCGCGCTGCTCGCCCTGCTGAACGAGCGGGGCGTGCCGACCGGCGCGATCGGTGTGCACTTCCACGACACCTACGGCCAGGCGCTCGCCAACACCCTGGCCGCCCTCCAGCACGGCGTCACCACGGTGGACGCCTCCGCCGGGGGGCTCGGCGGCTGCCCGTACGCCAAGTCCGCCACCGGCAATCTCGCCACCGAGGACCTCGTCTGGATGCTGCACGGGCTCGGCATCGAGACGGGTGTCGACCTCGGCCGTCTGACCGCCACCAGCGTGTGGATGGCCGAACAGCTGGGCCGGCCCAGCCCGTCCCGTACCGTCCGCGCTCTCTCCCACAAGGACCAGTGATCAGCATGGACCACCGTCTCAGCCCCGAGCTGGAGGAACTCCGCCGTACGGTCGAGCAGTTCGCGCACGATGTCGTGGCGCCGAAGATCGGCGACTTCTACGAGCGGCACGAGTTCCCGTACGAGATCGTCCACGAGATGGGCCGCATGGGCCTGTTCGGGCTGCCGTTCCCGGAGGAGTACGGCGGGATGGGCGGCGACTACCTGGCGCTCGGCCTCGTCCTGGAGGAGCTGGCCCGGGTGGACTCCTCGGTGGCGATCACGCTGGAGGCGGGCGTCTCGCTGGGCGCGATGCCGCTGCACCTGTTCGGCACGGAGGAGCAGAAGCGGCAGTGGCTCCCCCGCCTGTGCTCGGGCGAGATCCTGGGCGCGTTCGGCCTGACGGAACCCGACGGCGGCAGCGACGCGGGGGCGACCCGTACGACGGCCCGGCTGGACCCGGACACGGACGAGTGGGTGATCAACGGCACCAAGTGCTTCATCACCAACTCGGGCACGGACATCACGGGTCTGGTCACGGTCACCGCGGTCACCGGCCGCAAGCCGGACGGCCGCCCGGAGATCTCGGCCATCATCGTGCCGTCCGGCACCCCGGGCTTCTCGGTGGCGCCGCCCTACTCGAAGGTCGGCTGGAACGCCTCCGACACCCGCGAACTGTCCTTCCAGGACGTCCGGGTCCCGGCCGCCAACCTGCTGGGCGAACAGGGGCGCGGTTACGCCCAGTTCCTGCGCATCCTGGACGAGGGCCGGATCGCCATCGCCGCCCTCGCCACGGGGCTGGCCCAGGGCTGTGTGGACGAGTCGGTCAAGTACGCGAAGGAACGTCACGCCTTCGGCAAGCCGATCGGCGCCAACCAGGCCATCCAGTTCAAGATCGCCGACATGGAGATGAAGGCCCACACGGCCCGCCTGGCCTGGCGCGACGCGGCCTCCCGCCTGGTCGCGGGCGAACCCTTCAAGAAGGAGGCGGCCCTGGCCAAACTCCACTCCTCCACGGTCGCCGTGGACAACGCCCGCGAAGCCACCCAGATCCACGGCGGCTACGGCTTCATGAACGAGTACCCGGTGGCCCGCATGTGGCGCGACTCCAAGATCCTGGAAATCGGCGAGGGCACGAGCGAGGTCCAGCGGATGCTGATCGCCCGCGAACTGGGACTGGTGAGCTGAGGCGACACCGCCGACGCCGGGTCGGGGTGTCCGGAGGACGGTTTGGCCGGTGCTTCTCCGGGCACCCCGGCGTGTTCTCTCCTCCAGGTGATCAGGTTTCCGGGTGCCGTTCGAAGCCGTTGCCCGCCGAGGGGCCGTCATGCGACACGGGTCGCCGTGTTCGCCGTTTCGGAGCGGAAGCCGTGCCCGACCTCCGGTGTCAGACCGTGGTAGTGGCGGAAGTTGTAGATGAGCGGGCTCCAGCGAGCGGGGTCGATGTGATGGGTGCCCGGCACGACGATGCGTTCGTCGGCGTGGACGCGCAGCACGTCGCACTCGACGCTGAGGAAGAGACCCGCTCCGCCCGGCGTCAGCGCACGGGCCCGCGCCTCGAACTGCAGCGCGCACTCGGCGACCCGCGGCGGCTTCACGAGGTGGGAATCGGCCGGGGTGAGCCCGGAGGCGGCGAACTTGTCGGGCTCGTACCGGTACACCGCCCGCTTGCTCTCGGGCACCGGGTTCGCCCCGGTGAGCGGCGCCAGGCACTCCACCCGCTCCCACAGCTCCGGCGAGGCGACGTTGATCACCAGCTCGGCGCGCGCCGCGAGGTTGCGCGCGGTCTGGCTCTCACTGCCCAGGCCCAGGACGATGTGCTGTCCCAGCGCCCAGGCGGAGGAGATCGGGGCAAGGTTGAACGTGCCGTCGTCGTTCTCGGTCGTCAGCAGGACCACGGGCGTGCCGAAGTAGAGGATGCTCGGCCGGACCACTCGGTGGGCGTCAGTCGTCATGGCCCAAGACGCTAGGCGCGGGACGTTTCGGTACGCGCCGAAGTATGGGCTGCCGAACAGGTCCCCAGCGGCTCATGCCGTGAGAAGGGCTGGGCCGGGGTTGTCAGGGTTGCCGTGGGGCCGCCCGCTTCTTGGTCAGTGTCGTGCCTCCGCGAGGTGAGTCAAGGGCGCGTTCCGCGTCGGCTGCGCCGATGGCCCTCCGGGCCACCCTTGACACACCTCACTCCAGCACGAGGGAGAAGCGAGCGGGCAGCCCAGGGAAAGTGGCCGGCTGAGGCGTGTCGGTCCCTACCGTCCGCTGCGTTCGCATCGTGGGTCCGGGGGGCGCACCCGCGCCTCGCCAGCACGCCGGGATGGCTAAGCGGCTTCCGGCCCGGTGGGTGGTGCGCGCTCGCGCCTCGCATGCACGCCGGGCCGGTTCGGCGTCTGACGGCCGGGGCCGGGATTGCTGGCCGATCCACCGGATGGGTAGTTCTGGAATACCTGTCCATAACCAACCCCTGACCACCAGCCCCGCGCCCGGCCATGACATCGGGCCGGTGGGCCGGTGGGCCGGTGGGGGGGTGCGCGGTCGCGCAGCCCTCTTCGAGCTCCCCCAACACGGTGACGGGCTTGCCGCACCCCTTCGCCACTCGTGGGGTGGAGGGGCCGCTAGGCCCGGTGGGCCGTTTTGGACTGCTTGCCCAGAACCGGCCCCCCTGGCCCCATGCCTCCCTGACCCCCTTGACCCTCTTGACCCCCTAGCCCCCTTGACCCCCTCGCCCCCTGAGACTTGCTGGTTCCTGACCGCCAGCCCCGCCAGGGCGG
>NZ_BAAASM010000080.1:0-511 GCF_039532885.1 Streptomyces nogalater
CGAAACGGACCGTCCCACGGATCTGCTCCGCCCAATACCCCGCCGTCACCAGATCATCCCCGGCCGCCACCGCACCCGTCAGCGTCGACACCACAGGAATACGAGGCTCCTGGAACCGCACCGAACCGGCAACCGCACGAAACTCCTCCAACACCGGCTCCATCAACGGCGAATGAAACGCATGCGAAACAGCCAACCGCTTCACCCTGCGCCCCAACCCCCGCAACCGCTCCACCACACCCTCAACAGCCCCCTCATCCCCCGACACCACCACCGACCGAGGACCATTCACCGCAGCGATCCCCACCCGACCCGCCAACAGCGGCACCACCTCACCCTCCGACGCCTCCACAGCCACCATCGCCCCACCACCCGGCAGAGCCTGCATCAACTCCGCACGCACACACACCAACCGCGCCGCATCCTCCAACGACAACACCCCCGCCACATGCGCCGCAGCCAACTCACCCACCGAATGCCCCACCACCACATCCGGCCGCACACCCCACGA
>NZ_BAAASM010000081.1:0-3252 GCF_039532885.1 Streptomyces nogalater
TGGGCGTCAGTCAACGACACACCCAGACCAACGATCCGATGATCTGAAAGAAACGGCCTAGCCGCGTACTCGCCGACACGATGGGCGCCGCTACCGCCGCCGTGGGACTGCGGCGGACACTGCGAGAACGCGGCCGGTCAGTCCGCGTTCTCGCAGTGCTGTGCGAGGAGCCCCTCGGTTCCGGTGGAACAGCAGCGGGAGGCCCCGCCGCCCCCTGACCATGCCGTCGCTCAGGAGCGACTTCCGGGAGGGCGCCTCCGGCCGAACGGTGCCGAAGGACCCCTGGGGGCAGGGTGGTGCCCTGTCGGCGTCCACCGACCGTGGGTAAGGGCCGCACATGTCCGACACCTCGAAGCGGGTGCGGACCTCCTGCTCGAAGGCGTCCTCGTGCTCTGGCAGAGCCACCCTGCTGCAACGCTGTGGCTTCCTTGACCCGGCAAAGGAACAGTGGACAAGCATCAGGGTGACCCGCCCCCTGGCGATGGCAACGCTCCGTTCGACGAGATCACGGCGAGGAATGGCGAGTCGCCACGCCCGAGGATCCCGTCGAAACCGCGCCCGTTCCGCTGACGGCAACACCACGCCAAACCCACCGAGCGTGCTCCGGCACCGGCAAGAGGGCGCCGCAGCATGTCCCCGGTCGGCGCGGGTCGGCGGTACCGCAGCGGACAAGGGGGGTCTCGACCTCCGCGTTCGTTCCCCGCCCGGCTTCACCTGCCTGTCGGCTCCGCATGGCCTGCAGAGCCAAAACCCGATGTGTTCCGGCACCGGCTGCTGGCACGATGCCCTCAGTACCTGCCCGGCCCGTAGCCGGCACCAGGCCAGGACCGGTGCCGTACGGCAGGAGGCGACACCGCCACCAGCACCCGGAGAAGACACAGCCGTGACGACAACAGCCCCCGGCAACGACATCGCCCTGGCACTGATCGCACAGGACATCATGTTCCTGCGACGCTTCGCCCACAACGTCACGGCCGCCCCCGACCAGGCTGTCATCCCTATCTTCTGCATGCACAACTACATGTGCCTGATCATCCACGAGTCCCATCGGGCACTTCGCCACGTCGATCCTGACCTCGCGGACGCCCTCGCCTACGACTGCGCACCCGCCATCGAGCGCGCTCGGCACTCGGTCAAGCTCTACGACGACAAGTACAAGGAACTGGACGACGTCGGCGCCGACTTCCGGCGCATCATCGAGGAATACCGTCAGGAATTCCTCAACAACACCTGGCTGCCACTGGCCCGGCCGCTGGAGAAGGATCTCGTCCTGTGGCGCTTCCGCGGCAGACTCGTCTCGACCTCGCACACAGCCAGCTTCTTCCTCGCCTTCCCCCCGCAGGCCTTGAAGAACCAGGATGAGCTCGGCCCCAGACTGCATGCCATCGCCGTGGAACAGGGCAGTTACATCGCCGCGGCGGCAGAGGGCCTGCCCTGGCAGGGGCAGACCGCCCTCGACGCCGTGCAGAAAACGGACCTGACCGAGAACGAGGTGCGTGCCGAGAAGCACTACCGACGAAGCTTCGATCCCGCCCTCCGAGAGGAGATCAAGGCCTCCCTGACAGCCATGACCTGTGCACTGAACACCGTTGACGTCCTCCTCGCCGACGACACCAACCCCTCCTCGGCGACAACACTGTTCAAGCTTCGCTACATCACCCTTCATCACGTCCTCTCCAGCCTCGGCAAGCTCGACGACCAGTACGGGGCCGAACTCCGCCCGCCGGACCGAGCGCTGCTGAAGGACATCCTCGCCGCCCCGATGAGCAACCTGATCCTTCAGGCTCACAGAGGCTTCAGGAACACTCTGGTCCACTACCGCCCCACGCGGGACGTGCAGGAACGACTGTCTCTTGACGCACCGCTCTACGGCCTCCTGGACGCCTACTTCCCAGCAGATGAAGCACGATCGCTCGGCGACACCCTTGCGCTCCACACCGCTCACGTCGCCGACCGCATGAGCGCCTGGTGCGACAACTGATCGGCAGGACCTACGGTGCGCCGTCCTGGGCGGTGGGAGTCAGTCGAGTCAGTGGACCAGGCGCGCCGTGTTGTGCACGGCAAGGGCTCGTTCCTCAAGACCGAGCGCGTACTGTTGCCGTGTCGTCACCGCGGGTCAAAAGCAGGTACGACAGGCCGATGAGCCGGGCGCTGCCCAGGCAGGCGACGTCGAGGGCCAGGGCCAGCATCTCGGGGGAGATGTCGTGGGCCCTTAGTGTGCCGTCGACGTAGCGGGCCATGTGCGCGAGCCCGGTGGGAGTGCTGTGGGTGACCTGACTCAGCAGTGAGTACGCCGCCGGTAGCCAGCCCGGCTCGGGGAAGGGCTCGCCCATGGCCAGGAGCAGCTCGTCGATCGGCGGCAAGGGCTTGCGCCCCTTCGCTATGGCTTGTGGCCCTTCGACCATGCTGTCAGGCAGATGGAGCAGCTGCTCCGCGGCTTTGAGGGACACCCCGTTGCTGGAGAACAGGGCGATGGTCTTCTTCTGGCGGGCGCGGAACTCGTCGATGTAGCGGGTGGAGCGCTGTACATATGCCTCGTCGTCCTTCTGCTCCTGGGCCAGCCAACTGTCCCTGCGCCAGGCGGGCCTCACCCTGGCCCAAATCCCGCAGGGCGACAGCGACACCGCCTTCGAAGCCAGTCAGGACCTCGGGCGACGCTGTGAAACGTGAAGTCTGCAATGAGCGATGGTCGGGCGGCGTTGTCAGTGGTGCCTGAGACAGTAGTGGAGTGAGCAGCCAGGCAGAGCGATTTTTCGATGATGCGGTGAGAACCGGCCGTAAGAATGCCGTCACGATGGAGATGGCCCGCCGTCACTGTCTGAACATGACGTTCACCGAGTTCGGCGGCCAGGGGATGGCCGAGGCGGCCACCGGCCTGCCGATCAACACGCGGCAGGTGAGCTGCCTCGTGGCGCATGGCGGTGCCAGCGCGAACCTGGACTGGATTGTCGGGGAGTTCTACGAACAGCATTGCGTGGGCTGCTCCCACCGCCGTCCGACGGGCGACGTGCCGAACCTTGCCACGGTTATGGACGAACGTAAAGAGGCCGCAGCGAGAGCTGAGGAGGCCGAACGAGCGGAAACGGCGAAGCGGCCTGAGGGTGCCCGAATGAGAATCAACCTGATCGCTGCGCCAGCCGGAGCCCTCGCTGCGATCGGCATGCGGCTGCAGGCAGGTCCTGCAGCCGCCTTCGGTCCGGCTCAGTCCAGCTCGTCAGAACAGCGACTGCTGTGCGGCGGGCGCCGAGCGGG
>NZ_BAAASM010000082.1:0-3526 GCF_039532885.1 Streptomyces nogalater
GGCCGGGGAAGTGGACGGGAAGGATCCAGGGGAGGCAGCGGGTTGCCGTGCCTGCCGTCGGTCAGCGTGTGACGGCACGCGTCCCGCAGGGCCGGCAGCTCGTGCCGCCCACCGAGCAGGTTGAGGAAGTCCTCGACGCTCCAGTCGATGAGCGCGCCCTGGCGTGAGAGGTAGAGCGCGACGGTAGAAATGGCATGTGTGTCGCTGTAGTCGAGCAGCAGGTATCCGGCCAGCTGGTAGATCTCAGCGCGGCTGATGCGTTCCGGGCGGATGGTGGCTTTGCAGTCGATGAGTGCGCCATCGAGGATGAAGTCGGCGTCCGCGCCACCGACCTGCAGGCTGCCGTCGAAGACGGGACCGCAGACCCGGGCGCTGGCAGGCAGGAGCCGCATGTTCTCGAACGGGCCGTGGTCTGCGGCGAGTTGCATCTGCTGGCGGATGTCACCGACGACGTAGTCCGGCACAGCATCGACCAGGTCGTCCAGGGTGGCATCGGCAGCACAGAGACCGAGCGTGTTCCCGCGCAGCCAGCCGCAGTGACGGAAGATCGCCTCGAAGCTGGAGGCGACATGGCACAGCCGGATGAGCCGGTCCTCGTCCGCTGATGCAAGGCACAGAGGCTGCCCTGCATCGTTGTGGTAGCCGGCCAGCTCTTCCAGCATGGTGTCGCCGGCCTTCTGCACGGCGCGGATCACCTCTTGGCTGGGCCAGCCGTCGTCGTCGATGACGGCCCGGACGATGCCCTCCTTGATGGGGGCGCCGGTCGGCGCTCCCAGGGAGATCCGCAGGCGGTGATCGATGGTGTGGCCGAGCATCCGGTACTCGGGCTTCAGCCCAGTTTCCACTTGCGGCCGCAGCGGGGCAGGGAAACGGGCTAAGCGTGTGCGGTAATCGGCCAGGACGGCCTTCGTGTCGGGGAGGTGTTCCGCCAGAAAGCGCGAGATGGGGGAGCGGGGGTCCTTGAGATGGGAGGTGAGACTCATGGGGACATCTTGGAGGACGGCGCTGACAAGGCCTATGCGCCGAAACCTTCCTGCGAAGTCCGTCTGAAGGGTCATCAAGCCATGCCCTGGCTCCGTCGTCCACAAGTCGAGTCCGCCTGACCAGCAGTAACTGGACGGACTGAGCGTTCAACGGCATGCTGAAAGCGCAGAGATTGAGTCAATTCCACGGGGGTCAGCGCGAGTTGTGCAGGGAATCCGGCAATTGACTGTCAGACCCGAACGCTAGTGTTCTTGTTGTCCTGCGTCGACGCACTTACCAGGTATGGCGTGCGCATGCCGAAGTCAGGGCGCCGCGAGTCGTTACTCGCGGGTAGCTGAGGGTGGAGGTTGAGACCTCGCTTACTCCTTCGTGGCTAAGAGTGGATCCTGCGCCATGAGGGGTGGCCTGCGTATTCGCTTATTCGGCGTCGGCAGCGAGATTAGCGCTGGCTGAACGCATGCGTCGCCTCGCGGCCCGCGCTGCCTGCCCGATCGCCAATCGATGCCTTACCCCGTCCGGTTCGGCACCGGGCAGACCGGCCGCCGACGGTGGTTTCTGGAACCGCGAAATGCCCCAAATATGTCGCGCCTCGAAGTCGACCTGAACTCGTTCCGTCGCATACCCGCTCTCCTAGGGTGCCGTGCATCGGAGCCCATGGCTCCCAGCCGGCCAACTCACCAAAACCACCGTGACGTTGGAGGCCCAGCAGCGTGCAGGGCGCAGCGATGTGGCGCCCTCTCCAACCGAGAGGGCGCCCCTTCAAAGCCTGCAGCGCACCACCCCATGATCACGTGAGCCCTCGGAGAAAACTCGTATGGGATTCGGACGATTAGGCGCCCAGGGCGTGCCCGCGGCTGTAGCCCTCAGTACCACTCTCGACGAGATCGCCCAGGTCACCGACCCCTACATGACGCCGTCAGAACGGCTGAGACGTAACCTGCTCTACCTCACCCGCTCCCGCACCGGCTACACCTTCATGCAGGACTGCGGCATCCGCATGGACCGGCGGATGATCACTGCCTGGCTCGCCGAGGAACGCCACCCACGGCTCGAGCAGCAGCAGCGCCTGGAGAACGCCTTCCGCCTGCTGCGCCGCCGCAACATGGCGCCCACCATGACGCGCCGGCTCAACGCCGGGGGCGGGACCCGGGTCGAGATCTACCCCGTCGACCAGAGCAAGGTCGACGACAAGCACCGGCGCACCGCCCGCTGGCGGCACAAGAACATCTACCGCTGGGACCCCATCGTCACGGCCTGGTCGCGCAGCGACCTGCACGCGCTGACCCACCGGTGGCACGACGTCATCACCGACCTCGACTCCGACTGGCGCATGTACGAGCACGTCACCCACCTCGGCTTCTGGGCCTGACCCCGTCGCCCACCACGGCACGGGACCCAGAACCGTTGATCGACCCGCACCGAAGGAACGCCTCCATGGAGTCCCCGGACCTTGAGGTCCTCACCGACGATGACCTGGCCCGACGGCAACGAGCACGCCGCGAACTCATGGGCCCGGCCGTCCGTGCCCTGTTGGAGTTGTCGCAGCGCGGGGAGCTGACCACCGCCCACGTCGAACTGTCTGCCCACACCCTCGGCGTCCACGTCAGAACCGTGTGGCGCAACCTGGCCCGCGCCCGGCTCGGTGAACCCCTGCGACGCAGCCGGGGCCGCTTCGAGATCACCGACGACATCCGCACGCTGCTCGCCTATCACCGCGGCAACGTCAAGGCCGTCCACAGAGAACTCGTCCAGGACGCCGAGAAGGCCGGCGCCACCCCGGTGAGTCTGTCCACACTGCACCGCGCCGTCAAACGCGACCTGACACCCGGTGACCGGGCCGGTCTGAAGAGCGGCATGCCCGCCTCCCGCGGCCACGACCCGCACCTGCGCCGGCCGCCCACCTCCCGCAACGAGGAATGGGAAGGCGATCACAAGCAGGCCCCCGTCTCGGTGTGGGCCGACGGGCGGCTGGTCAAACCGTGGGTGACCTGGTTCTGCGACTGCCACACGGGCATGATCATGGGCTGGGCTGTCACCCCGCACTTCCCGCACCGCGGATCCATCCTGGCCGCTCTCAGATCCTGCATCCTGCGCGGCGGCACCTATGGCCCGGCAGGAGGTCTGCCTGCCCGGATCCGTATCGACCGGGGCAAGGACTTCCTCTCCCGCGCCGTCCAAGACGCGCTGGGCGCCTTCGCCGTCCAGGTCGACGTCCTTCCCCCCTACACCCCCCACCTCAAAGGCAGCATCGAAAACCTCAACCGAGCCGCCACCAGCATGTTCTTCTCCACCCTGCCCCGCTACACCCACGCCCAGAAACTCGGCTCCCGCCGCCGTTCGGGGGAGAAGGACCCGGCCCTGACCTTTGAAGGCTTCGTCGAGCTCTTCGCGCAGTGGGTTCAGGCCCGCAACGCCGAACACACGATGGCCGGTTACGGCGACCTCACCCCGCTGCAATGGTGGAACAGCGACCCCAGCCCGCTACGCGAGGTCAGCGCCGAAGACCTGCACGCCTTCCTCCTGGAAGGTGATCGTTCCACCC
>NZ_BAAASM010000083.1:0-2050 GCF_039532885.1 Streptomyces nogalater
CGTCCGCGGGGACGCGGTGCACGGTGAAACCGGCTTACGCGGTACGCAATGATCGGCTCAGCCCACAGCGGCGGGCACGCCCGTGAGACCGCACCCCGGAGCCGTCCGCCCCCACCTGCGCACTCCCAGCGTCAGCAGCTGCCTCGGCCGTCTCCTCCTTCCTGCACGTGAAGCCCCATGTGAGACATGGCCCGCACCAGACGATGACTGTCGGCAAGCCTGCGACGGGCGCCGCAGAGCAAAGCACCGATGTCCCCCCTGTTCAGACCCATCACCGTGGCGGTCTCAGACAGGGAGATACCGATATAGGCATGAAGCACCACGGCATCAGCCATCGCGGGGCGTAGCACGCAATGGGCGCAGGCAGGCCGGCAAGAAGGACACAGTGCGCTGCCGGCAACTTGCTGACGAAGCAGTCCCCATGCCAAAGCGGCGGCGGACGGGCTGCTCAGCGCTGTCGTCCACACGAACGCGATATCGTCGAAGGCGGCACTCACGACGTCCGCAGCCGCGGTGCTCCAGGGGATGCGAGCCTGCGCATAAAGCAGGTAGAGCTCGTGGTAGTTCTCATAGAAGGCCCTGTAGTCCGCACGCCGCGCTACCTCGGTGCGACATGCCGGGGAAGGTGGTATCACGTCCAGCTTCCTTCGCTCGCTGGGACATTCGATGCCTTGCCCCGAGCCCAGGTCCGCGGGTCTAGCCGAGAAGGAAGCCGCCGCGGGGGAAGTGGTGAGGGCTGGCGGAAAAGGTGCAGCGAACGCCGTCCCACAGGTTCCTCAGAAGGCTCGGATCGGTTCGCAGTGCGGTCGCCAAGGCGGCGATGGTGTCCCAAGCGGGCACGCACCGGCCGAGCAGGATGGCTTCGAGCCTGTCCGCTGACACGCCTGTAAGGCTGGCCACCTCATCAAGCGGGGGCTGGCCCGCGGCCAGAAGTATCCCCCGCAGCGCCGCCGCCAGACGGCCCGCCGCCTCCTCGACAGATGCCGGCGGTGGGCTGCTGGCCTGCAGGGACACCTGCCACAAAAAGTGAAGATCCTCGGAATGGCCGCCCAGTTGCTCCACCAGGCTCCGCATCCGGTCCCACGGCAGGATGTCCTTGCCCGCCAACGCGCGGTCCGCCTCGTTGAAGGAAAGCCCGGCGCGCACGGCCGCGGTGGCGACCTGAGCAGCCGAAGCGGTCCCAGGCAGCTGCCGGAGGGCACCGACGAGCATGTCGGTTCCTGAGCCCAACTGCGCCGAGGCCGAAAGGTCTGTCGTCTGGCTGAGCGCCGAGGGGGCAACGTCTTGCGCAAGGCGCCGCACACGCTGCGGATTCCACCGGGCCCGGGCAGACCTTTCGCTTACCCCCGCCGCAGCCGCCAGCTCGGCCCAGCCCTGACCACGCTCCAGGCGTTCCCGCACTGTGTTGCCGACGAGGCACTCCGACAACCGCCCCAAGCGGCTGGCCGTAACCAGTAACTCATCCAAGGGGCCAGACAGTTCTGTGCTGAGCCGGCTGGTGAGCCGGTACATCTCTTCGATCAGCGCAGCAGCAGCAATCTGTCCTCTGTCACCCGCCGAGATCTTCGCTCGATCCCGCCGGCGCTGTGCCTGACGACGACACCGCTCGCTGCAGTACAGCCGAGGCCGGCCGGGCCCCGTGCGCTGAAGAAATTCGTGCCCGCAACCTGCACACCGGGCAGTCAGTGGCGCTTCCACGCCGAACCCTTCCTGCTTCGCGTCTCCCACGCCACAGCCGAGCCGGCTGCGACCTGGAACTGCACTAGTGGCTGGCGGGGCCGAGGGCGCCGCAAGGCGCCTCGGCCCCGCCGGGTGATCAGGTGAGGCTGATCGGGCCGATCTGCACGATGACTTCCACCAAGGGAAAGCCGGGCGTCACAGTGACCTGGCCAGGTGACGTCACCAGGCTGCCGCAGACCGCCAGGAAGGCCAGCAGAATCACGATCAGGACCACAGTCGGCCGCAGCGGCACGGTTTGCAGCGCGGCACTCTGCGGGATACTGATGCAGGTAGCCGCGCGACCATCCACGTAACCGCGGCCTACCGGATT
>NZ_BAAASM010000084.1:0-1051 GCF_039532885.1 Streptomyces nogalater
TGGAGGGTCTTCCCGCCGGCGTGCCGATCACCACGGAGATGGTGGCGGACCACCTGGCGCGGCGGCGGCTCGGCTATGGCCGTGGTGCGCGGATGAAGTTCGAGCGGGACGAGGTCACGTTCCTGGGTGGTGTCCGGCACGGGCTGACGCTGGGTTCGCCGGTGGCGGTGATGGTGGGGAACACCGAGTGGCCGAAGTGGGAGCAGGTCATGGCGGCCGACCCGGTCGATCCGGAGGTGCTGGCCGGTCTGGCGCGGAATGCGCCGTTGACGCGTCCGCGTCCGGGTCACGCCGATCTGGCGGGTATGCAGAAGTACGGTTTCGACGAGGCGCGTCCGATTCTGGAGCGTGCCTCGGCCCGGGAGACGGCCGCCCGGGTGGCGCTGGGCGCGGTGGCCCGGTCGTATCTGAAGGAGACGGCCGGGATCGAGATCGTCTCGCATGTGGTGGAGCTGGCTTCGGCCAGGGCCCCGTACGGGGTCTACCCGGCCCCGGCGGACGTGGAGAGGCTGGACGCGGACCCGGTGCGCTGTCTGGACGCGGATGCTTCCAAGGCGATGGTCGCGGAGATCGACCAGGCGCACAAGGACGGTGACACCCTCGGTGGTGTGGTGGAGGTGCTGGCCTACGGTGTGCCGGTCGGGCTGGGTTCCCATGTGCACTGGGACCGGCGGCTGGACGCGCGGCTGGCCGCCGCCCTGATGGGGATTCAGGCGATCAAGGGGGTGGAGGTCGGTGACGGCTTCGACCTGGCGCGGGTGCCGGGTTCGAAGGCGCACGACGAGATCGTCACCAGCGAGGAGGGTGTCAGGCGGGTCACGGGCCGTTCCGGTGGTACGGAGGGTGGTCTGACCACGGGTGAGCTGCTGCGGGTGCGGGCGGCGATGAAGCCGATCGCGACCGTGCCCCGGGCGCTGCGGACGATCGACGTGGCCACCGGCGAGGCGGCGCAGGCGCATCATCAGCGCTCGGATGTGTGCGCGGTGCCGGCCGCGGGGATCGTCGCGGAGGCGATGGTCGCCCTCGTCCTGGCGGACGCGGTGGCGGAGAA
>NZ_BAAASM010000085.1:0-1084 GCF_039532885.1 Streptomyces nogalater
GACAAGGGCATCAACTCCCTCGTCTCCCGCAGCCGCACCGTCGCCGCCACCTGCGCCACCGCCGACTCCGCCCTCGACCTGCCCGCCGACTCCACCCGGCCCGGCGACGTCATCGCCGACACCGCCACCGTCTACGACGACCCCACCGCCACCGCCTGGACGCCGTCCCAGAAGCCGCTCAAGGGCGACGTCACCTGGACCGGACGCGCCAAGGGCTACGGCACAGACGACACCCCCACCTGGCAGAAGCTCTCCCGGACGACGTACGACGACCTCGGGCGCCCCAAGGCCGTCACCGACACCAACGACCTGCCGGTCGCCTCGACCACCTACGACCCGGCCGACTCCGGCCCGCTGACCTCGACAACCGTCGAGGACGCCAAAACCTACAAGACCACCCAGAACCTGGACTTCGCGACCGGCGCAGCCTTGAAGGTCACCGACCCGAACGGCAAGGTCACCGAGAGCGAATACGACAGCCTCGGCCGCATCACCAAACTCTGGCTCCCCAACCGGCTCACAGTCCTGGACAAGACCCCCAACTACGTCTACACCTACCACCTCACCAGCACGGACATGTCGTGGGTATCCACCGGCACCATCAAACACGACGGCTCCGGATACAACACCGTCTACGAGTTCTACGACTCCCTGCTGCGCTCCCGCCAGGTCCAGGCCCCCACTCCGCAGGGCGGCCGGCTCGTCTCCCTGACCGAATACGACGCACGGGGTCTCGCGGTCAGCCAGCAGTCCGACATCTGGGACAGCACCGCACCGCCCGGCCCTACCGCCGTGGAGGTCTCCGGAGGCCAGGCACCCCTCCAGACGGACACCACCTACGACGGAGCAGCCCGGCCGAAGAAGGCGGAGACGAAGATCCACGGCGTCACCCGCTGGACCACCGACACCACCTACACCGGCGACACCGTCGCCACCACCGCCCCGACGGGCGGCCAGGCCGTCGCCGTGACCACCAACGCCCTCGGCCAGACCACCCAGCGCCGCGAGTACGCCGGCCCTACACCGACCGGCACCGACTTCACCACGACCGACTACACCTACACCCCCGCCGGACAGCAGAAGA
>NZ_BAAASM010000086.1:0-11733 GCF_039532885.1 Streptomyces nogalater
CGACGCCGACAACCGTCGGCATCTGGGCACCGCCTACCTGGCCGATCAGGCCACCGACGAGCAGATCGAGCAGGTCTACCAGGCCCGCGCCGAACGTGCCCGCCGCGTGCGCCGCGACCTGCGCCGCGCCGAGACCCTGCGCCGTCGGCGCTTCAAAGCACACACCAGTGCCGGACCGGCCCAGGCAGACACCACGATGACCCGCAAAGAGGCCGCCAAAGAACTGCGCACCTGGCGCTCCAGCCGCGCCGACGACGATCTGCCCACCGACTACATGCCCCGCCGAATCACCCCACCCGGCCGCTGGGCCGTCCCCGGCATATCCACCCCCTCCCAGGAAGACACGTGACCACCGCGCTCACCACCCCCGACCCGTTCCCTGGCCGGACCACCCGCATTATCCGCGGCCAAGAGGTGCGCTGGCGAGGCCGCTCCTACACAGCCGCCTGGATGACCACTCACGCCCAGCGCACCGTCTGCGTCCGCCCCCGCAACCCCGACACCCTCGACGTCTACGACCCTGACACCGGACAGCCCCTTGGCACCGCCCACGCTCAGCCGCCCCACCCTCACTCCGACAACACCCACACCGCCCAGACGAGCTCGAAGGAATCCGACGTGACCGACACCACCCAGACGGCGCCCCGCACCGACCAGGACGAGGTCGTCGGCGAACCCGACTTCTACCTCAACCTTGCCGGCGCCCGCATCGTCGCCACCGAAGCCCTCCTCGAAGCCAGCGAGAACATCGCCGACACCATCGAAGCCCGGGCCATGTCCTGCATCTACGGCGACGCCGGCCTCGGCAAAACCTTCTCGGTCCTGGCCGCTCTGAAAGAAGTCTCCGCCGAACGCGTCCTGCTCCTGCAGTTCCGCTCCCGCCCCACCCCCCGCGACATCCGCCAGGAACTGTTCACCGAACTCCGCCTCGAAGGCAAACCGCCCTCCCACCCCAGCGAGTTCGACCGCCTGCTCAAGCGGACCCTGGCCCGCAAACCCTACGTTCTGGTCTGCGACGAGGCCCAGCAGTTCAGCCGCGAATGCTTCGAGTTCGTCCGCCACCTGTGGGACACCGGCAAGGGCAAGAACCGCCCCGCCGTCCTCTTCGTCGGTGGCGAAGAGGCCTACAAAACCCTCTACAGCGAACCGGCCCTCGCCTCCCGCATCTACATCTGGCAGGAATTCGCCCCCATGGAAGCCGATGAGGTCCAGCGCAACATCCCCCTCTTCCACCCCGTCTGGGCCAGCGCCTCACCCGAACTCATCGACTACGTCTACGAAGAAGGCGCCGGCGGCACCTTCCGCGTCTGGTCCAAGATCACCTACCACGTCCTCGAAGGCATGAAGCGCCGCGGCCTGGAACAGGTCGACGAATCCATCGCCCGCTGGGCCATCCGCCGTGCCCTGCCCCGCCGCCGCTCCCGCCGCCCCCAGCAGGACGCCGGGTGACCTCCACCGACAACGCGAACTCCGCGCCTCACTACCTCAGTCTGCCCGACGCCCGCACCGTCACCACCCAGGCCGTGCGGGCCGCCGGCCACGCCCTCGACAACGCGCTCCGCGAGCAGACCATGATGTGCCTGACCGCGGACCCCGGCGTCGGCAAAACCTTCACCCTGCACCTCCTGTGCGAGCAGCGTCCCGCCCTGCACGCGCTACGGCTGCTCCCGCGCCCCCAAGCACGCCCCGACGACCTGCGCCACAGCCTGCACCGTGCCCTGAACCTGCCCGGCCACCCACCCCAAGACGCCGGCATCTGCGACGACTACCTACGCCACGCGCTGGCAAAGCCGCCCCGCCTCCTCGCCATTGACGAAGCCCACCAACTTTCCACCTCCTGCATCGAATACCTGCGCTACCTCCACGACGATCCCCTCCCGCAAGTCACTATCCTGCTCCTCGCCAGCAGGCCCCGCTTGAAAGCCCTACGCTCACAGACCGCCCTACTCAGCAGGGTCACCACCTGGCACCACATGGAACCGCTCGAGGCCGACGAAGTACGCACCGTCCTGCCCGCCTTCCACTCGCTGTGGCAGAACACCGACAGCCACACCCTCGTCCGCCTGGACGACATGTGGGCACACGGTAACTTTCGCCGCTGGGCCGCTCTGACCCACCAGCTTCAGGGCCACCGGCGCCGCAACCCCGCTCAGCCACCTGACCCAGCCACCCTCCTGCGCCGCCTGCACCCCCCTCTCGCCCTCGCCACATGACCTCGTCGCCCACAGCCGCTGCAACGGCCGACACCGTCGGTAAGTGGACCCCCACATGGTCCCCGAACCACACCGACCCCAGCCTGCCGCCCATCACCGTGATCACCGACCTCCACGACCAGCCCTCCTACACCACCACCGCACTCGCCTCCCACCAGCCCGAAGCCGGACGCATCGCGGTCCACCCCACACCTCTGGCCACCGCACCCGCCTACCTCGCCCACGACCTCATCCGGGCCTTGGGTAAACACCTGCCACCTCCAGGCATCGACCCGCCCTGGTGGACCACCAATGCCGAATCCTCCTGGCGTGTCACGGCCGCATGGACGCAAGCCCTCCACATCAACCACTACGTCATCTGCCGCGCACACCGCATCACCGGCCGCCACCTCGAGCACCTCATGGCCCTGCGTGAACGCACCCGCGCCCGCCTCACCCTCGTCGTCAGCGGACCACCACCGGCTGTCCTAACCAGCATCCTCAACGCCGTCCCCCACCATTCGATCACCACACTCGAAGCTGCTCGCCAGCACCTGAACACAGGATCAGAAAGCCTCACGAACACCTCCGCCACCTACCCCTGGTGGCACCGCGCCCCCTTCCCTGCCCCCGACAACGAACCCTGGTATGCGCTTCCCCCGCGCCCCCGGCACCCCGCCCGGAGACCCGACACCGCCACCTCCAGTTCCCATGGCACTCCGGTCCGGCACCCCTCCACCCACAAGGTGGCGCCCGCCATCGCTTTGCCAGCACTCACCAACCCGTCCACCCCCAGCCCGCACCACGAGCCCATAGCTCAGCGCATCCACACCCGCATCGCCCACCCCGTACACGCCGCAGCTGTCGCCATCCGCGCCCTGACCGGCTACGACACCGACCAACTGCCCCATCTCACCACTCCGACACCGCTGCGCCCGCGCGCCGACCTTCCAGCCGATCTCCCCGGCTGGGCCCTCCTCCTTCTCGAGGCGGCCCGCGCCCACACCGAACTTGAGGACTACACCCGTTCTGAACTTCCCGCCCATCTCACTGGCGCCAACAAGCCCTTCCGGCTGTCGACCTGGGACCAGCACGACATCGCCGACGCCACCGAGACCTGCCGCCTTGTCGCAGCCCCCACCCTGAAGCGTCCCAGCACACGCAGAAAGAATATGTGATGAGCAGCTACACAACCATCGATGCCCTACTGGCCGAACATACCCCGCTCCCTCCGCCCGCCGAGCGCACCCGCCTGCGCAGCAGCCTTGGAATCGCACGGGCACGAGTTGCTCAGGCCATCGGCATCAACACCGCCACACTCGACGCCTGGGAAGAAGGGCTCGCCGAGCCAGAAGAGCACCTGCGCGCCACCTACGCCTACTTCCTTGCCCAAGCTCACATCGTGCACGCCTACCGCGCCAAAGCCATTGCAGCGCCCCGCATCACCGCGTCCACCGAGACAACCGACGCCACGGTCGAAACCCTCCCCCAGTGTGCTCCCTGCGTCCTGTGCGGCAAGCCGGCCACCCAACAAGTAGCCGGCTACCCGCAGCACCTCACTGCCGCAGAATGCGCCGAGGCTGCTGCCCCCACTCCCGCACCCCCGCGCCCTGCCCGGTACGAGGCGAAACCGGACAACCGCATCCCCAAACCCCGCAGCAGTGCACCACAACGATCAAGCACCACCCAGGATCTGATCAGCCAGAGCGTCACCGCAGCGCTGGTCGCTCACGATGGTGACCCACACAAAGCAACCGCAGCACTCACCGCCCGTGCGATCCCCGACGCCATGGCCCTGCTCAACGCCTGCCGCGTAGGCGGCCGATACGACATTGTCCACCACCCTGCACTGCCAGGGATGCTCCGCAAAACAGGCCCCCGGGAACCCGACCTCATCTGGGAAGCACGTCTCAATTGGCAACGTCCCCAGGCGCCGGAACACACCGGCCCGGTCGCAGTGCTCGACATCAACGGTGCCTTCCTGTCGGCTCTCAAGACCCACTTACCACTCGGCCGTCTCGAACCCAGCAACCCCCAACACCACGACCGGCGCCGCGCCGGCGTCCACCTCATCACACCCCCGACCTGGGAACACGACGCCTACCTGCCCAACCCCATGGGCCCACGGCAGGAACCCGGCCCTGTATGGGTCACCGAGCCCACCCTGCGACTCCTGCTACGCCTGTCAGGACCCGGACACGCACTATGCGATCCACCTGTCATCCATGAGTCCTATACGTCCGGTGCTACCGAAAACCTGCTCGAAAAATTCCGTACCACACTGCGCGACGCCCGAGCGCGCGCCCTCGACGAGGACGACAAGGTCATGCTCGAGTACGTCAAAGATCTGTACGCAAAGTTCGTTTCCACGCTGGGGGAGTCGAAGCAGAACAGGGAACTGCGTCGCCCGGACTGGATGCACATCATCCGCTCGCAAGCCTTTGCCAACCTGTGGTCCAAGGCATACAAGGCACACACCGAAGGTCTGACTCTCGTGCGCGTGTGCGGAACTGACGAACTTCACCTGCAAGGAGACTGGCTGCGAACCTTCCCCGAAGGTCGGAACCTGAGTCAGATGAAACTAAAAGAAACTTATGCTCTTTCTAGAATCTACCCAGAAGTCAAGGAGAATATCCAAGTAGCATGTAAGAGCCCGAATTTCGAGAAACGGCGTTACGAGTATGCGGGCGGCCGCTACGTAGGATGCCGCACCTGCGGAGGAGACCTGTGCACCGCTTGCCGAACTGCTCACCTCCGTCCATCCGATGTTCCATACGAGTACAACGACGACAACGTGTGCGAATCCTGTCGGTAGGCCGTTGCGGGTGGCTCTGAGTACTTGCATGAGAGGGATGTCGGCGACGACCAAGGCTGCCTGCTTCTCGCGCTGGCCGGCTTCGACCTGGTGGCGGAACTTCGGGCTGTCCGGGTTCGTGTGCAGAACGGTGATCGGCTGCACAATACAGGCCCGTTGCGCGAGCAGCGAGTACGAGCACAGTCAGCCGCAGCCGTGGGTGGCTTCGAAGCCGCGGTTCACTCCCGGAGCATGCGTAAGCAGAGTGCCGGACGTGTCAGCGTGCCGGGCTTGCGATGCGTGAACCTGCGTGGCGGGCTCAGCGATTCCCAGGTGTCTGGCGATGGCCGGCCCGGGACGCCGTCCAGTGGCGACATGTGAGCTCGGAGTGAGGAGGTCGGGTGGCGCGGCCAACGAGGGCGTCGTCCTTTCCGTCGGCTCTTTCTCCCCCCCTGGCGCGCCCGCCGTGCAGCGATGCTCTCAGTGTTCACGCGCTCGGCCGTCACGCTTCACGCCCTTGGCCACCTTTGGCTGCCGGGCCATCAGAACCGCCGCCAACCGACGGCGTGAGTGCCTGGCATCCCCCGGAGGGCCGGATCGGCATCGTGGCGAGGTCGGGATGGGGTTTGACGCTCTTTCACTTCCATCGTAGATTGCATGCCGAATCAGATATCGAGTAGGGCATGCGATTGGAGGGGTGGTGCTGCTAACGACGGGCCAAGCGGCTGCAGAGATCGGCTGCGCGATCACCACGTTCCGCCGCCTTGTGGAGGCCCGACTGCTGCCCGGCTTGTCGCGCCGCGGTGTGCGGGTGATGGTTCCGCTCGATGTGGTGCAGGCGCTCAGCACCCGTTCGAGCGCGCCGCTGGAGGAACTCGCGGCGGAGGAGATCGCCGTCCTGCGGGTCGATGTGGCGCAGCAAGTCGACGATCCGGACCGCGACTGGATCGGCTTCGCCGCCTTTCTCACCGCGGATGACCTTCTGAAGGCGTTGCGTGGTTGGTGGCGGTGCGATGCTGCCAGTGTCGCTGCCGGGGGAGTGCTGCCAGTGACTCTGTCCGGCTACGTCGTAGCCGTGCTGACGGGTCTGGAGCGGTGGGAGAAGAATGCTGAGGGCCGGCACGCCTTTCCCGACGCGCGGCTGGCCGGCTATGTGACCGACCTGGCCGCCCCCCAGGTCACCCTCACTGCCGACACCAGTGACGACCGCCACCTCGCCGAACTCCTGCTGGGCACACGGCTCGCCTCCCACTCCGGCGGAGCGATCGCCTATGTCCCCACGACCAGCACAGGCTGAACTGCCAGCCGGACAAGGAAGCAACCGATGGACGCCCAGAGCTACAACGCCGGCCTCGCCGCGCTGCGCACCGTGCGGGACCAGGTCAAGAGGGTCCGGGCGGAACTGGCGAGGCTGGAGGCCGACCGGGACAAGCGGATCGCCCACCTGGCCACCTATGCCAAGGCCAAGGCGGAACGGATCGCCCCGGCCGCCGGGCTGAGCGTGGCCGATGTCGTCGCCGTGGCGCCCACGCTGGCCCCCGATCACCTCGCCCAAGACGACGAGCCTGCTGCCCAGCCCGAGGACCAGGCCCCGGCCCCCGTGGACACCGGACCGCAACCGGCCGGCCAGCCCGGTGCGACGGCGCCCGCCATCCGCCCTGCCCACTCCCACCCCGAGCCCTCCGCGCCTCCGGCTGCCACCCCGGCGACGCCTGCCGCGCCGCGCACCCTGCCCGGCATCCCCGAGGGCGAAGCCGGTGACGCCTGGTTCGCGCACACCGCTGGCCTGGCCTCCACCCGCCCGAACTTCACACAGCAGGCCCGCTCCACTGTCTTCCTCGACGCCACCACCGGCATCCTGGTCCACCGCCAGCAGACCCACCATCTCGACCTTGGCAACGCCACGGCCGCCGACATCCTCACCGCGGTCTTCCACACCGTCCCCGAGGGCGTGGAGCGGATCTACATCACCGCCGGCGACCCCTGGCACCGTGACGCCGACCGCTACCCCTACCTCCGTGATGCCGTCGCCGCCTGGCTGAATGCACCGATTCCGGGCTGGCGTACCGATACCGGCCGCGGCCGCGACCGCATGGCCGGGCACTTCGTCCACGCCCGTAACCCCGTCGGCCGCTACCAGCGCGACAACAGTGACCAGCATGTCGAGATCCGCTCGGTGGGGGAGTGGTTCGACACCGACAGCGATGATCCCGCCACTATCCGCGACGCCTTCGTCCTGCTGTGGCAGGCCCTGCGCCGCCACTGGAACGACGCCGTGATCATGGGCTCCCCCTCGCAGACCGGCCGCGACCTGTGGACCCGCACCATCCCCACCCGCGGACAGTACGCCGACGGCTTCCCCGTTCTGTCCGAGGAACTGCGCGGTCTGCTGCACGCCACCGCCGGCCAGGGCCGCAACGAACTCATCACCCCGCCCCGCGTCGCCGACCAGCTGCCCCGGCTCGTCGAGTACGACCGGACCTTCGCCTACGCCAAGCACACCTGGAAGTCCCCGGTCGGCACTCCCCGCCGCATCACCGCCGCGGCCTTCGCCTCCTGGCCGGAGAAGGAGCAAATCCGCGCCCTGTACGGGTGCGGGCACTGGCAGGTCCGCGTGACCGTCCCCGACACCTGGAACCACGTCGGCCTGCTGCCCGCCCCCGCCCCCGGCGACCGCGCCTGGCACTACCCGGCAAGCCCCGGCACCACCTTCACCACCTGGGCCGGCGGCCCCGAGATCCACACCGCCCTGACCAACCCCATCCAGCCGTGGAAGATCGAAATCCTCGACGGCATCCTGTGGGAAGACGGCAAACCGCTGGACGACTGGGCCAGAAAACTCAAAGAGACCTGGACCAACCTCTCCGCCCAGGCCCAGTTCCACGGCGACCCCCAGCAAGCAAGGGCCGCCCACCTCGCCTCCCGCGCCGTACGCTCCATCCTGCTCTACGGCATCGGCGCCTTCGCCCAGCGCCCCCGCATGGTTACCGGAACCACCCCTCGCAGCATGGAACGCGACGTGCCCCCGGACGCCGAAATCATCTCCTTCGACGATGAGTGGATCACCTGGCACAAACCCACGGGGTTCAGCCGCGATCCCAACGCCCACCCCGAATGGGCCGCCGCCATCTGGTCCGCGGCCCGCGCCGCCCTGCTCACCCAGCGCCACCGTGACGACAACACCTACGCCGGCGCCCTGCATACCCCGCCCGGCACCGTCGTCGCCTTCCGCACCGACGCCCTCTACCTCACCCAGCCCCAGAACTGGCCCTACCACCACCAGCCCGGCGACTACCTCCTGCGCGGCCACCTCACCGGCCCCGCGCCCGCCCCCACCACCGAGGAAGAACTCCTTTCCCTACGGGACGCCGGACGCGCCGAACTCGCCCACAGCGCCGCCCAGGAGGCCTAATGCCACCCCGCTCACGCCGAGGCCGCAGCCCACAGCAGCGGCAGCCGAACGAGGCCGCACAACTTACCGACCGGCTGCGGACGGCTGGCTTCACCAAAAGGGACATCGCACGGATCATCGACCGCGACCCGTCCCTGGTCTCGCAGTTCTACACCAAGGGCAAAGGCGCAGCCTTCGTACCGGCCCTCCGCCAAGTCCTCGCAGCGGTCGAAACCGGCGGTATCACCGACCTGCCCGAACTGGCGGCCATCGCCGGCCGTCACATCACCCGCCGCACCACAGCCTCCGGTACCCGCGCCCGGGTACGTACCAAAGCCGTCCTGATCACTCCCGCCGGCACCGGCACCGGCCGCGCCGGCGCGCAGGCCATCGCCTCCGGCTCCGCCCGCCTGCGCCCCCTGATCGCCGAAGCCGCCCGACAAGGCCTGCGCCTGGCATTCACCGTGCGCCTCGCCAAGACCGCCTACCTGCACCCTTCCGGCAGCCGCACCGACTCGCCCGGCATCCGCCGAGGCGTCATCCAGCGCGCTGATCACACCGAAGAACGCTCCTACGGCTCCGCCCAAACCGGCGGCTTCGCTGCCACCGACTTCGCCCGCCGGGTCGATGCCGCCGGCGGAGACGTCACCGCCGCCGTCCACCAGTGGCTCGTAGAAACCGGCCGCATCAGAGTGGATGCTCAGATCCTCCACCTCGAAGTGCGCACCTGGCGCCCCCGTTGACCCGCTGTGCGCCGGATGCAGGGCGCCCGGAGAACCTGACGGCCGGCACCGCCTCATCCTCGCCGGCAGCACCCTCGCTCCCGGGCAAGACCACAAGCCGCAGCACCGCTGCGTAAGACGGCGGTAAGGCTGGGATGCTCTTCGCTGCTGCGCTTCCTGGGGCCGGTATCCACCCTCTCTTGTGATCACTGCGGCGTGACAATCGTTCGGTTCGGGCACTCTTTCGAGGGACTGCGAGAACCCTGCCCCGCCTCTAGCCTGTTCTCATGTGAGTCACCCCCCTTCTTGCATATGCAAAAAGCGGCAGGGGTGACTCGGGAATTGCTCTGCTCGAACAGGTGAGGTTCGGGCCGGTCTCGTTGACGGAAGTGGGTTCTGTCATGGACGTACGCAATGGAATCCGTGCGAGCGCGATCAAGGAGGCGAGGTGGGTCAAAAGCTCGGCAAGTCAGGGCGTGGGAAACTGTGTTGAGGTAGCCGACGTGACCGGCGTCGGTGTGGCGGTGCGCAACTCCCGCTTCCCTCACGGCCCCGCCCTGGTCTTCACTCAGGAGGAGATCAAGGCATTTGTGGCCGGAGCCAAGTCGGGGGAGTTCGACCACTTCGCCGGCTGACGGCCAGGGCTTCGGGCTGAAGGCGATTCGGCGGACGTACGGACTCCACGCTGGGATACTGGTGCGCCAGTGGACCAGTCTCGAGGAGTGCCGCATGTCCGCCGATCGTTATGGGCTGGCGTCGCAGTCCGTTCCGGCGCAGGTGGCCGACGTGTGCCGTGGTGCCGCGTCGCGCAACCTGGGCAACTTCCTGAGAGAGCTGCGGACCCGCAGGGGGCTGACGATGGCGCAGGCCAAACACGCCATCCGCGGGTCCGTTTCCAAGATCAGCAGACTGGAGCGAGGGGAGAGTCCTCCCAAGGAGCAGGACGTGTGGGACCTCGCCCGTCTCTACGGTGCATCCGGCGGCGAGCTGGAGGACATCCACGACCTGTTGCGGCAGGTACGGCAGGAGACACGCGGCAGCCAGTTCTCGGACGTCACTCCGGACTTCCTGCGGCGCCTGATCGAACTGGAGAAATCCGCAGTCCACATCCGGGCGTACGAGAACTGCGTGGTCCCTGGCCTGCTGCAGACCCGGGAATACGCCAGGGCTGTGATCGAGGCCGCGATACCGGAGGCCGACGAGGTCACCGTTAGCCGGCACTTGCAGGTCCGCAAAGAGCGATGGGAGCTGTACAGCAACGCCCAGGACACCGAGATCACCGCCGTTCTCGACGAAGGGGTCCTGCGCAGGATGGTCGGAGGCCCAGAGGCCATGCTGGGCCAGCTCCGGCACCTCAGTGTGGCTGCCGGCGAGGACATGCCGAATGTCAACATCCGGGTCATACCGTTCGACCGGGGGCTCAGCACCGCTCCCAGCTTCCCGATCACCCACCTGACCTTCAAAAACGGCGGCCCGCCGGAGATGGTGTACCTGGAACTGCTGGATTCCGCGAACTACATCACAGAGACGGCCAAACTCGCCCAATACCGGCTGGTCCTGGACAAGACACTTGAAGCGGCGCTGGGGCGCAGAGAAAGCGTTGCCTTCCTCGAAAAAATGATCAAGGAAGTGGAGGCCCGCCTTCCGGCGGCGCGTTAACAGGCTGTGGCTGGGGAGTAGTGCAACTCCCGTACGGCTTGGTGTTCTTGGCCGGCGTCAGCGGATGGGCACGCGGCCCACCCCGCCCCACTCGACCCAGTCGTCGGCCTTGGGGCGGGGCATGAGCTCACTGTCCGGCCGCCAGTCCGTGACATCACACAAGCCGGGGTCGATGATGTCCAGGCCCAGTGCGTCGAAGTAGGCGCGGACCTCGTCAGCTGTCCGGACGCGCCCCCACTTGCCGCCTGTGGCCCGGTCCATCAAGTCGGTCACCCGGTTGCGGATATCGGCGCGGTCGCTGACGAGTTGGCAGATGACGAAGAAGCTGCCCGGCTCCAGCCGCGCTTTGACGGCGGCAAGCATCGGCAGCACGTCCTCGTCCTTGAGGCAGTGAACCACGGACACGAACAGTGCGGCGGTGCACTCGTTTTTACGGATAAGCCGCCTGACCTCCGGGGTGCCGAAGATCGCTTCCGTCTCCCGCATGTCTGCCCGTAACACCGCGACGCGATCATTCTGGTCCAGGCGGCTACGCCCATGGGCCAGCACGATCGGGTCGGTGTCCAGGTAGACGATCCGGCAGGAGCGGTCCACTCTTTGCGCCACTTGGTGGACGTTGTCCTGCGTGGGCAGACCGGAGCCGTGGTCGAGGAACTGACGGATTCCGTACTCCTGGGCCAGGACCCGGACGACTCTGCGGAGGAAGGCCCGGTTGTTGCGGGCGAGGACTTTCGAGCTCGGGGCGATCTCCAGGAGGTCCTCGCACGCCTTTCGGTCGGCCGCGTAGTTGTCCACCCCGTCCAGCAGCCAGTCGTACATGCGCGCCACGCTGGGGGACCGGGTGTCGATGGCGTCGGAAATGGGTTTCTCCTCACGGGTCATCGGCCCCCGGCGCGAGATCCGGCGAAGATCTGAGGGGCTGGAAATCCCATGCTAGAGCGCTACTTGGCATGCGTGCAGCCCCACACGCTCCTC
>NZ_BAAASM010000087.1:0-530 GCF_039532885.1 Streptomyces nogalater
GAGATCTTCGAGGGCCTGAAGGCCTACCGCCAGCCGGACGGCTCGATCGCGCTGTTCCGTCCCGAGGCCAACGCCCGCCGGTTCCGCACCTCCGCCCGCCGCATGGCCATGGCGGAGCTGCCCGAGGAGCTGTTCATCGCCGCGCTGGACGCGCTGCTCACCCAGGACGCCGACTGGGTTCCGCCGCACGGCGGCGAGGCCTCCCTCTACCTGCGGCCGTTCATGTTCGCCACGGAGGCCGCGCTCGGCGTCCACCCGGCCAACGAGTACCTGTTCATGCTGATCGCCTCCCCGTCCGGCGCCTACTTCGCCGGCGGCGTGAAGCCGGTCACCATCTGGGTCGCCGAGGACCACGTCCGCGCGGTCCCGGGCGGCACGGGCGACGCCAAGACCGGCGGCAACTACGCCGCGTCCCTGCTGCCGCAGGCCGAGGCCGCCGCGCACGGCTGCGACCAGGTCGTCTACCTCGACGCGGTCACCCGCACCAAGGTCGAGGAGTCCGGCAGCATGAACGTCGCCTTCGTCTACGG
>NZ_BAAASM010000088.1:0-6910 GCF_039532885.1 Streptomyces nogalater
CTGCTGGCCGCGATTACCGCCGTCCACCGCCCAGGTGCTACCCCAGCCGATTACGCCCGCGCCGCCTTCGACACCCTGAACTAGCTGCCAGAAACGACCCGGTGACCGCGCCGTGACCGATGTTCACCAGCTCCGTGCTCGACTGGACAGGTTTGCTGTAGCCTCGGGCCCCGCTGAAAGAGACCCTGCAGCAGCTCGTCACGGCGAGTGAGCTGATGCAACTGCTCCGGCCAAGCCGGTGTCACCGACTCCGCAGAAGACTTCGCCGGGACGCGGTGCACGTGCGTTGTACGCCGGCGACCGGGCGATAAGGGACGCGCTGTCAGGGTTTGGCGGTCAGGCTGGCGAACAGGCGGTCTTGCACGGAGCGTTTCAGCCGGCACAGAGGCAGCTTCTGGACGGTCGGCGTGGGCGGAGGCGGCCCGGATCTGGTAAAGATGCCGGTGAAAGGACAGCGGCGAGGACGTCCGTGAGTTGATCGTCAGCACCGCCACTCGGTGATCATCCTGCGCGTGACGAAGGCCGCCCACATGGCCCGGATGCGCACGGGCCGAGTACCTGCTCGTGTCACGGCTAAAACCACTGCGTGAGCACTGGGCAGGTCGCGGCCGTGCCGGGGCGGACTGGCTGTCGGCGCTGAACGACCGCGTCTTGGGGGGCGAGGTGGCCGGGGCGGTGGCCGCGTGCACACCGGACTGAGCGGCGTCGACCGCGCGTGTCAGGCCCTGGTCGAGGCCGGGAGGCGGAAATCGGCGGGCCTCCCGGTCCCGCACCGCTTCGGACGCTCACCAGGGGTTGCACCAGCGCTGGTCCGCCCTCTTTCTGGTTGCCTGCACAGGTTCTCGGCCGATGGGCGGCCGCCGAGGGTGGCTTGCTTCCCGGTGTTCTGTTGTCCGTGTCGTCCACTAGGGTTCATGATCGCGAACGCGGTGGTTGTATGCCCGTGGTCTGAGAGGGGGCGCGGGGGAGAGGCACGGGGATGGGCTACACGATTCCGGGCTGGCTGGATGAGGTCCTGGACTTCATCGGTATCAACTTCCCGAACGTGGACGAGGACGACTATCGCGAAATGGCTGATGCCATGCGCGATTTCGCGGACAAGTTCGAAGGGCATGGCGCCGACGCGCACAAGGCCGTGTCCCGGATCCTGTCCTCCTCCCAGGGCTGGGCCGTCGACGCGATGGACAAGCACTGGAATCAGGTGAAGGCCGGTCACCTGGAGAAGCTTCCCGAGCTGGCTCGCCTGTTCGCCAACGCGTGCGACGCCCTGGCCGACATCATCTTCTGGATGAAGAGGAAGGCCGAGACCGAGTTGGCGGTCATGGCCGGCTCGGTGGGTCTGTCGATCGGGCTTGCCTGGGTGACCGGCGGTCTGTCAGCGGTTCTCGGTGCGGCTGAGATCACGGCCATGCGGCAGGCGGTCAAGCGGATCATCGATGAGGCCGCGGACCGGATCGTTGACGAGGTGATCGCCCAGCTCACCGAGCCGGTCAACGCCAAGCTGGAGGCGATGGTCGAGGACATGGTTCTCGACCTGGCGGATGACGCTTTCTCCATGCCGCCGACGGCCGGCAGCGGCGCGGGACACGATGCCAAGGGCGGGCACGGCGCAATGCAGCTCGCCTCAGCCGGCGGTGCGGGTGGCCACAACGGTGACGCGGGGAAGACCACCAAGATCGACCATGTCGAGTTCGAAAACGGTGCGGGAAAGGTCTCCCGACACGGTGACGAGCTGCACCTGGCCGCGAGTGCGCCACTGCGCCGGGCGCGAGGCGCGTTCGGGAAGAGTAAGGGCCGCGATCCGTTCACTCAGATCTTCGACACGGTGCTCCACGGCGCGCTCAAGGGCTCCGAGAAGGCCCTGAAGCGGATAACCACACACATCACCAACACCGTCCCCGACCGGGTGAAGGCGACCTCCCGCCTGCACAAGGGCATCGACCAGGACGTCCGGAGCAAGCTCGACGCCATCCGCCTGGGCAATAAGGACGGCGGCACCGGCCGAGACGGGCTGCCGGGTATCCCCGGGCAGCACAGGAAGTCCGGTGACGCCTACGACAAGCCCTCCCCGCTCAACAGCGCGAAGGACGACCCGCGGCGCCATGCGATCCCGTTGACGAACAAGACCTGTGAGAACGACCCGGTCGATGTCGCGACCGGAGAAATGACGCTGCCGTGCACCGATCTGTCGCTGCCCGGTGTCCTGCCGCTCGTTCTGCGCCGTACGCACCTGTCGGACTACCGGTACGGGCAGTGGTACGGCCGCAGCTGGGCCTCAACCATGGACGAGCGCCTTGAACTCGACCCGCTGGGGCAGGGCGCGGTCTGGGCCCGCGAGGACGGCTCGCTGCTCGTCTACCCCCGTCTGCCTGCGGCGGACGACGCAGCGGGAGTGATGCCGCTCGAGGGCCCGCGCCTGGCGTTGCGGCATGACGGTGACGACAACGGCACCATCACGTACTGCATATCCGACCCGGCCGGCGGATGGACACGTTCGTTCACCGGGAGCCCCTACTTCGCCTCGCCCGCCTACTGGCTCACCGCGATCGAGGACCGCAACGGCAACCGGATCGTCTTCCACCGCGACGGCAACGGCGCCCCGGCTGCCGCCTCGCACAGCGGCGGCTACCAGGTGACTTTCTCAGTCTCCGACGACCGGATCCAGAAACTGGCCCTGCGCACTCGCGAGGGGCCACACTCGGTGCTGCGCTACGGATACGACCCACAGGGCAACCTGGAAACCGTCATCAACTCCAGCGGACAGCCGCTGCGCTACACCTACGACGGCACTCGCATCACGGCCTGGACCGACCGCAACGACTCCACCTTCCGCTACGTCTACGACGACGAGGGACGCGTCGTGCGCACGGTCGGCCCGGACGGCATCTTGTCCTCCACCTTCGCCTACACCCGGCACCCCGACACCGGCGACAAGATCACCCGCTACACGGATTCCACCGGTGCCACCAGCACCTACTACCTCAACAGCGCGCTGCAGGTCGTCGCCAAGACCGACCCGCTGGGACACACCACCCACATCCGCTACGACGACCACGACCGGATACAGGCCCATACCGATCCGCTGGGTGCCACGACGTACTACGAGCGCGACGCACGCGGCAACCTGACCGGCCTGCGGACCGCTGACGGGGCCTTCACACACGCCGTCTACAACGAGCGGGACCTGCCCGTCACCGTCACCGAACGCGGCGGTGCCACCAGCCACTTCGAATACGACACCCGAGGCAACCGCATGGCCGCCGTCACTCCCGACGGTGCCCGCACCGAGTACACCTACAACGAACTGGGACACGTCATCGCGATCCGCAATGCGCTCGGTGACGTCACCCGGATCACCACCAACGCGGCCGGCCTACCGATCGGCATCACCGCCCCGAGCGGCGCCACCACCACCCTGGTCCGCGACGCCTTCGGCCGCGTCATTGAGGCCACCGACCCCCTGGGCAACACCCTGAGTCAGGGATGGACCACCGAAGGGCGTCTCGCGTGGCGGCAACTGCCCGACGGCAGCCGGGAGGAATGGACGTGGGACGGCGAAGGCAATCTGACCAGCCACACCGACCGCATGGGCCGCAGCACCCACCACACTGTCACCCACTTCGACAAACCCTCCGCCACCACCACGACCGACGGAGCCGACTACCGCTTCACCCACGACACCGAACTACGCCTCACCGCGGTGACCAACGCCGCCGGGCTGCAGTGGACCTACACCTACGACGCTGCCGGCCGCCTGACCTCCGAGACCGACTTCGACGGCCGCACGATCACCTACGAGCACGACGCGCTCGGACGCCTGACCCGCCGCACCAACGCCGCCGGGCAAACCCTCACCTTCGAACGTGACATCCTGGGCCGTGTCACGCACCTGCGCCATGACGACGGCTCGACCTCCACCTTCACCCGCGATGACAGCGGCCATGTCACCCGCATCACCAACCCCCACGCCGTCATCGACCTGACCCGGGACATCGCCGGCCGCATCATCTCCGAGACCGTCAACGGCGCCACCACCCGCTACGCCTACGACCCGCTCGGCCGCCGCACACACCGCCAGACCTCCTCAGGCGCCATCAGCACCCTCACCTACGACACCAACGGCCTGGCCTCGTACACCAGCGGCGAGCACACCTTCGCCTTCGAACGCGACGCCCTCGGCCGCGAGACCACCCGCACCCTGGACGGAACACCCACCCTGCACCACACCTGGGACAGCGTGGGCCGCATCCTCGCCCAAACCCTGATCACGTCCCAGGACGGCCCGATCGAGCGGTCCTTCACCTACCAGCCCGACGGCACCCTCACCCGTGTAGAGGACAGCCTCACCGGAGAACGCACCTACACACTCGACGCCGCCAGCCGAATCACCGCCGTCCATGCCCGCGGCTGGAGCGAAACCTACGCCTACAACGCCGCGGGCGACCTCACCCACAGCTCCCTGCCCGAACCCGCCCCCGGCCAGCACCACACCGGCCCCGTCCACTACACCGGCAGCCGCCTGACAACGGCCGGACGCACCCACGACCACTACGACGCCCAGGGCCGCGTCATCCGCCGCCAGATCAACACCCTCAGCGGCAAGACCCTCACCTGGCACTTCACCTGGAACGCCGAAGACCGCCTCACCCACGTCACCACACCCCACCACGGGCGCTGGCACTACCTCTACGACGCCCTGGGCCGCCGCATCGCCAAATGCCGTCTGGACGATGACGACCGCGTCCTCGAACGCATCACCTACACCTGGGACGGCGCCCAACTCGCCGAACAGCACACCGACGGCATATCCCTGACGTGGGACTACCTGGGGCAGCACCCCCTGGCCCAACGCGAAACCAAAACCGCCGGCCAGCAGAAGGCCATCGACCGGCGCTTCTTCGCCATCGTCGCCGACCTCTCCGGCGCCCCCAGCGAACTCATCGCCCCCGACGGGACCATCGCCTGGCGCGCCCGCAGCACCGCCTGGGGAGCCACCCAGTGGAACCGAGACTGCACCGCCTACACACCCCTGCGCTATCCGGGCCAGCACTTCGATCCGGAAACCGGCCTGCACTACAACGTCAACCGCTACTACGACCCCTGCCTGGGCCGCTACCTCACCCCCGACCCGCTCGGACTGGCTCCCGCAGCCAACCACTACGCGTACGTCCCCAACCCCTTCACCCTCACCGACCCGCTCGGACTCGCCGGGTGCACCGCCGACCCCACCTGGGGCGGCAAGGTCGTGTGGATACGGGACGAACACGGACGGCCCTACGAAATGCACGCCACCATCACCCGCGACATGATCGGCCAGGGAACCGACGCCAACGCCGCCCTGCGCCCGCCCGGCTTCGTCCATGGCACCAAGCACAACCAGGCACGCGGACACATGCTCGCACAGATACTCGGCGGCTCCGGAGACACCCTGGACAACCTCTTCACCATCACCCAAAACCCCACGAACTCCCCGCACATGAGAGACCTGGAACTACAGATCCGGGACGCCGTCCTGGGCTCGGACGACCGCCCCGGAGAGATCGTTCAGTACAGCGTCTATCTTGAGTACACGGACGACGAGAAGACCTCTGTACCGAAGTGGATCACCATGGAAGCCGACGGCAACCGCGGCTTCCACCTCACAGCAGACCTCGAGAACCCAGACCACGCCGCACAGCAGATCCGACGCAGGGACGGAATCGAATGAGCCCTCTTGAGCGCCTCACAGAACTCTGCCCCCCACCCCCCACCGAGCAGCCACCGGTGGACTGGCCGAGCGTCGAATCCAGACTCGGCCTGCGCCTTCCCGAGGACTACAAGAGGCTCACCGCGACCTACGACCCGGGACGCTTCGCGAACTACCTCTGGGTCTACGACCCCCGGCACACCTCGGTCCACGTCAACCTCGTCGGCCCCGCGACCGAACGCATTCGGGAACAAATGCGTTCAGACCACGCACGGGGAATCTACCCATCACCTGTCAGCCCAGAGCTGCTCCTGCCCTGCGGTGCGACAGACAACGGCGAATATCTCTTCTGGGTCACCACCCCCCGGGACGACCCGGACACCTGGACGATCGCCGTCAACGAGGCACGCGGACCACGCTGGTTCACCTACGACGGCAACCTGACCCAGTTCCTCGCCTCCGTCCTCAGTGGCGACACCACCGTTCCACAGTTCCCCAAGGACCTCCTCCAAGGCGGTACCGGCTTCGAGCCCTCGCGCCTGAACGAGTGGTCCCCGCCCCTGCCACCAGTTCGTCCCCCCACCGACCCCGAGGCCATCCGAGCATGGGCGCGCGCGAACGGACACGACGTCCCGATGCGCGGACGCATTCCCGCACGAGTCCGACAAGCATGGGAACAAGCACACAGAAACAACTGACCACAGCAAAGCGCCGGTCATCGAGCAACGGTCGCACCAAAACACAACGACCAGGCAGTGGACCAAGACGCCAGAGGCCAACAGGGCCGCGTCCAGCAAGCCACAGCGAAAACCTATGCCTCGACCCTGCAGACCGCCGCGACTGAGCCACGCGGTGCCGGTCGCCGGGCCGACATCGCGCCCGGCCGCCGCACCGGCCGTGGACATCGACAACGCCGACCAGACCCGCCCGATGCACCTGCAGACCATCGCTCGAATCCCCTGAACGGGTAGAGACTGCGGTTTCCCGGGCGCGTCGTATGGTTCCGCCACTACGAAGAGCACGACCAGTGATCTCCGAAAGGACTCCGTCGTGCGCTTCGCCCGGACCGCCGCCCTCACCGCCGCCCTCGCGGCCCTGCTCGTCCCCGCCGCCGCCCATGCCGTCCCGGCCGCTGACCCCACCGGGCGCGCCGCGGGTCAGACCGTCACCTTGCCGGTGCGCGACGCCCTGGCCGCTCTGCCCGTCCGCGATGAGGACCGCACC
>NZ_BAAASM010000089.1:0-22534 GCF_039532885.1 Streptomyces nogalater
GGACCGGCGGCCGTCGAGGTCGGCAGCGTCGCCAAGGGCCTTGTCGCGGCGTTCGCGTGCGTTTGCCGCTTGAGCACGCGGATCTTCGTGCAGCCGGTCGTTCTCCCGTTCCGCCTGGTGCAGCAGCTCGTTCAGGTGCGAGGTCGCATCGAGCGCGAGCTGGCGGACCCGGTGCAGCTCTTCGACGCCGAAGATGGACTTCAGGATGCGGGTGCGCTCGGCGTCGTTGGCGTTGAGGAGTTCACCGAAGCGGCCCTGCGGGATCAGGACGGACGAGTGGAAGGTGGCGTAGTCGATGCCGATGAGGTTACGGATGGCCTCGTCGACGGCGCGCACACCGTCGATGTTCTTGTTGTCCGGGCCGGTCAGCCGTGCCTGGGTGGGGCGGGTCTCGTGGAAGACGCGGTGCACCCTCCACTGACGGCCGTCCACGGCGAACACCAGGTCGATCATCATCGTCGCGGAGTCGTCGGCCCGCAGCTGGGCCGCGCGGTCGGTCCAGGAGCATCTGCCGTACAGAGCGGCGGTGATGGCCTCCAGAAGGCTGGTCTTGCCGGCACCGGTGTCGCCGAGGATGCCGACGAGGTTCTTGCCGGTGAAGTCGAGCGGGCCGCAGGTGCCGGGGTAGCTGCGCAGACCCGAGAAGGTCAGGCTGACGATCTTCATGCCGTCTCCGTTCGGCTGCCGGCGGTGCCGGCCCAGGGGGTGGCGAGGGCCTCGGTGAGGAGTTGCTCGGCGGGGGAGCCGGGCAGCGTGGACTCCGGCGCGGCGAGGAGGCCGGCGAAGGCGGCCACCACCTCGTCGGTGCTCTGCCCGGGGGTGCCGCGGTCGGCGAGGTAGCCGCCGAACGCCGCGGTGAGGTCAACGGTGCCGTCGTCGGCCGCGTCGGCACTGGTCAGTGCGCTGGTGCGAGTGGCCGCGCAGTCCTCCTCGATGCTCACCACGGTCGCCTGGGGCACCAGCTCGGTGACCTTGTCCCCCAGCCGGGGGATGGGCTCGTCACTGCGGATGACGGCCTTGAGGTAGACGCCGCTGTACTGGTCCGCGTCGGCCCGCAACTCCTCCAGGGTGCCGTGGAAACGGGCCAGGCGCCGTCCGGCGTGCAGGGTGCGCGGGGTGATGAGGGTGCGCCGGCCGGGCCCCGCTTCGACGACGGTGACGCTCTTGGTCTCCTCGCTCTCGCCGAAGTCCATCTGCAGGGGGCTGCCGGCGTAGCGGGCCGGCAGCCGGCCGGTCCCCACCGGCTGCGGCTTGTGGATGTGACCCAGCGCGCAGTAGGCGACGGCCGGCAGGGCGGCGGGGTCGGTGGCGTAGGGCTCGCGTGCCTCCCACATGCGTTCGCTCTGCGCGGGTACGGCGCTGGCCACGTACTGGTGGGCGGTGAACAGCAACACGTCCCGGTCCGGGGCATAGCCGTCGCGCAGTCGCGCGAGCAGCCCGTCCTGCAGGGTGCGCAGACCGGCCGCGTAGGCCCCCTCGGTGGTCCCGAAGCCGGGGAAGAGGTGCAGGTAGCGGTTGGGGTGCACGTAAGGGAGGGCGGCCAGACGGATCCGCTCGCGTCCGTCGCGGCTGGCGAAGTTGAGCACCGTCCCCGGGTCGCTGTCGCCGCGGCTGTGCACGAAGCGCAGACGGCCCTGGCCGGCGTCCGGCCGCAGGGCGCATACGTAGTTCAGCAGGTCGAACAGCTCGGGGGAGTCGTGGTTGCCGCCCAGAACCACGGTGGGGGCGATGTCGGCGAGTCCGTTGAGGCAGCGCATCGCACGCAGGACGTCCTTGTGCGCGGGCCGGTAGGAGTCGAACAGGTCACCGCTGTGCACGATCAGGTCCGGCTGCACGTCCTCCGCTATGGCGGTGATCTCGGCCAGAACGGCGTCGAACTCGGCATCCCGGGAGCGGCGCTGCAGCGTGCGGCCCAGGTGCCAGTCGGATGTGTGCAGGGCTTTCATGGACGGCTCTCCTCGGTGCAGGCAGGACTGACCGACGCCTCCCGCGCCAGCGGCAGTTGACGAAGTGACAGAGACTCTACAACAGCAATCACAGGAGAAACCTGGAAAACACTGGAATGCGGTAGGGTGGCCGCCATGCAGGAGCACCTGGACGCACTCGAAGAACGCATGCAACAGCTGCAGCAGGCCATGCGGAGCGCCCAACTGGCCCGCGACAGCGAGCAGGTCAGACAGCTCCGCGCCGAACTGCGCCGCACCCAGCGCGCCTGGGACGCCCTGTTCGAGCAGGCCGAGGACACCGAGGAGACGCCCGCGGACGACAAGGCGCACCGCACCCCGACCCAGAACAAACCAGCACAGCAGCCACCGGTCGTACTGCCCGCGCGCGAGCAGGTCCACCAAGTCCTGACACTGCTCGCCGTGCCCGCAGCTCCCAAGCTCATCAGCACCGTCCACGAAGCCTTCTTCGCCGGTGCCCTGGCGCCCTCCCGGCTGACCAGCCTGCGCCGCGACGAAGAACGCTCCTACCGCTCCGCACCCGGCGCCCGCCCCTACTACCTGTGCCCCGCCCTCACTTCCGATCTGCTCTCACCCGCCCGCGGCCTGCTCACCGTCAGCACATGGCCCCTGGAACAGCGCATCGTCGGACCGCTCAGCGCCCGCGTGCACTTCCTCACCGGCGCGCTGAACATCGCCGACGCCGCAGATCGCTTCAGCGGCGACACCCTGCCGCTGCCCGCCCACCACCTCCTGCTGCACTACGCACGCAACATCCCCGGCGCCCAGGCCTCCACATCCCACCCGAGGGGAGCCGACCTCCCCGTCGACCTGACGCTGCTGCGCCGTGCCGCTCAGGACGAACTCGCTCTGCACGCCGCCAGCGACACCACCACCCGCACCCAGGCCGCCGCCCGCGCCCGCCGCCAGCTCGACACCGCCGGCCTGCTGTTCGGCGGCTCCTTCGAGTCCGCCCGCCGACTGCGCTCCGTCCCCTGACCCCACCTCACCCGTCCCGCAAGGAAGATCCGTGAGTCTGCTCAACGACCGGCTCGACGCACTGCGCGGCCCCGTCCCCGCCAAGAGCCACGACGCCCGCACCCTCGCGGCACTCACCACCAACCCCGGCTGCGCCCGCCGGGCCCTGATGGATGCCGCCGGCGTCGACAAGGACGCGATCGCCGTCCACCTGGGCAAACCACGCCCGCTGGCCAAGTCCTCCATCGCCCTGCGCAACGGGGCCATCTTCGAGCAGAAAGTGAAGGCCGACGGCGGCGCCGAACTCCTGCGCCTGCTGCGCGACGTCCTCGGCCTGCCCCTGCACGAGGCGGCCCACACCGACCTCGCCGCCGTCGGCAGCCAGGACGCCTCCCTGCCGGTCCGCCACGCCTACACCCGCACCGCCGTCCTGGAAGCGGCACGCTCCCCCCGCCCCATGCGTACACTGCTGGACCACCCCATCCTGCAGCTCACGGTCGCCGGCCATCCCGTCTACCTGGAACCCGACGTGGTCGCCTTCCAGGTCGACGGTGTCTTCCACATCATCGAGATCAAGTCCTTCGCCGTCCTCGACGGCCGCGCCGACCCGGCGAAGGTGGCCGCCACCGTCACCCAGGCCGCCGCCTACGTCCTCGCACTGCGTGAACTCCTCGCCTCGGAAGGCATCGACGAGGACATGGTCTCCCACAACATCATCCTCATCACCCCCCGCAACTTCAGTCGCACCCCCACCGCCAGCATCGTCGACGCACGCAAGAAGATCGCCGCCCTCACCCGCCAGCTCAACCGCCTCACCCGCATCGAACCCCTGCTCGACGCCCTGCCGCCCTACACCACCTTCGACCTCGCCCTCGACCGGGACGAACGCCCCACCCGCGACACCAAGGACCTCACCGCGGCACTGCAGACCGCCCCCGCCCGCTACACCCCCACCTGCCGCCATTTCTGCGACCTGGCCTACGTCTGCCGCAGCGAAGCCCGCGACGAAGGCCTCATTGACGTCCTGGGCAGCGACATCCGCGACGACCTCGGCGGCGTCGACCACATCAGCACCGCCCTGCGCCTCGCCGACGACACCCGCCGCCCCGCCCCGGACCAGGCCGACCTGGCCGCCGCCCTCCGGCACGCCCACACCATCCGCACCCACCTGCGGGAGTCCGCATGACCCGCCTGTCCACCCTGCTGCGCCTCGAAGCAGCCGAGACCGAAACGGCCCAGGACGCCAGCCTCGTCAGCCACTTCCACCTCACCGAACGGCCCCTGATCTTCCTGCCGCTCAACCGCTCCGGCACCGAAGCGACCCCGCTGGCCGTCATGCTCGGCACCGACCCGGCCCACCCGCACCTCCTCGTCGCACCACCCCACGGCCGGCCCACCACACTCCTGCAAGAGCTGGCCGACCACGTCCTCACCTACATCGACAGCTTCCACAACACCGAACGCCTGCCCGCGAAAGGCAAAAAACCCGCCCGCGAACGGCACACCCACGCCCCACAGCTCCTGGTCGCCAACCGCAAGACGATCACCTACACCGAGCGACTGGGCCGCGCCCTACGCTTCACCGAGCCACCCCCGGGCCACGACCCGGCCCACAGCGTCGGCCGCCTCGGACAGTGGCTCACCTTCTTCGCCGACCACGCCGAACACCCCGGAAGCGCCTTCCTCCTCGCCCTGACCGACCTGCTGACCACCCGCTGGATCACCGGCCAGAGCCGCCTGGAGGACGAACACCTCGCCGCCCTCCTCGCCTGGATCGACCCCCCACCCGGCACCACGGGCCTGCGCGCCGCCCTCGAAACCGAAAACCCCCAGCTCCCCGGCCCCGACGGCCGACTACACCGGCCCGCCGGCCCCACCACCGACCCCTCCTTCGACACCCTCGAACTCGACCCCCTGCTCACGGCCTACGACACCGCCGCCGCAGAGGGCAACACCGCCGCCATGGCACGCCACACCGACCGCCTGAACGACCTCCTCCACACCTACCTCCGCCCCACCTGGGACGACGCCTGGCGCGCCCTCGGCCTGCTGCGCACCCTGCCCGAGACACCCGACACCCAACGACGCTGGGCCGCCGACCGCGACCGCTTCACCGCCTACCGCACCTACCTCACCGCCGACGGCCGCCCCCAGCCCATCAAGGACGACCCCGTCTCCGCCGCCCGCCGCCTCGCCCGCCTGGAGCTGGCCCAGGCCGCCTTCGACGCCCACCGCGCCCTGGAAGACCCCTTCTTCATGGCCGAGCGACGTACCACCGGAGAAGCCCTCGCCGGCACCGTCACCCACGTCGACGCCCACCACACCATCCCCGGAACCAGGGGCCCCCGGCTGCGCCCCCGCCTGACCCTGCACACCACCGACCCGGTGCGCCTGGACCCCGGCCACCTGCTCGCCGGCCCCCACAACCCCCGCGTCCACCTGGCCGTCCGCGCCATCACCCCCCAAGAGCAGGGCACCGACCTCCTGCTGGAGGTAACCACCCTGACCGGCACGGTGAACAAACCCCGAAGCGACTCCGTCCCCGCCGTCGAGGACCAGCTCGAACTCACCTTCGCCCCCGAGTTCTTCAGCAGACCCCCCTTCCCCAGCCGCGACAACACCCCCTGGACCCACGGCGGCCCCCAGCACAACCACCCCGCCGCCGCCCTGGAAGAGACCGAGAAGCCTTGACCACGACCCCGCCCGCTCGCCTGGCCAAAGCGGCCGTCACCGACATCCTCACCGCCCTCACCAGCGGCACCACCACCCAGCCCCTCGTCGTCGACTCGCCCCCCGGCGCCGGGAAATCAACCCTCGTCGCCCAGGCCGCCCGCACCCTCGCCGCCGCCGGCGAACGCTGCATCATCGTCGCCCAGACCAACCATCAGGTCGACGACCTCCTCATCCGCCTCGCCGACCCCGCCGCAGCCCCCCGACTGCGCCTGGGACGCCTTACCGGAGGCACCTACGAGGTCCCCGAAAACGTCCGGGCTCTGCCCGGCACCATCATCAGCACGGACATCAAAGACGTCCTCACCTGCGACGTGATCATCGCCACCGCCACAAAATGGGCGTACATCGACGGCCCCCACTGGCAGTGGGCCATCATCGACGAGGCCTACCAGATGCGCTCCGACGCCCTCCTGCTGATCGCCAAACTCTTCGACCGCGCCCTCCTCGTCGGAGACCCCGGACAGCTCGACCCGTTCTCCATCATCAGCACCCCCCGATGGACCGGCCTGCCCTACGACCCCCTGAACAACGCCGTCACCGTCCTGACGAACCACAACGACGCCCTCGTCCGCACCCTCCCCGTCTCCTGGCGCCTTCCCCCCTCAGCAGCCGGCATCGTCTCCCGGGCCTTCTACCCCTTCACACCCTTCCAGCCGGGCACAGCCCCCGCCACCCGCACCCTCACCTTCACCACCCAGGGCCTGCACGACCCCTGCGACGCCACCGTCGAGGAAGCCGCCCGCACCGGCTGGGCCCTGCACGAACTCCCGCCCCGGCACACCGCACGCATCGACACCGAAGCCACCCACGCCACCGTCGCCCTGGCCGCCCGCCTGCTGACCCGCGGCGCCGAAGCCGTCTGCGAGAACCATCCCCACGGCCGCCGCCTGCAGCCCACCGACATCGCCATCGGCACCGCTCACCGCGAACAGGCCCGCCACATCCAGCACCTCCTCAACCACAACCGCCACACCCAGGGCGTGCGAGCCGACACCGCCAACCGCCTGCAGGGCCGCGAATTCGCCGTCACAATCGTCCTGCACCCCCTATCCGGCCGACGCGACGCCTCCGCCTTCCACCTCGAAGCCGGCCGCCTTTGCGTACTCGCCTCACGCCACCGGCACGCCTGCATCATGGTCGCCCGCGCCGGCATCACCGACCTCCTGGACCACCACCCCTCCAACGACCCCGTCCACCTCGGCGTCCCCGCCAAATTCCCAGACGGCTGGGAAGCCCACCAGCATGTCCTGGAGCACCTCGCCCACCACCGCATTGCCGCCGCATGACCGCCGAGCCTCTGGAAGCCGCCCACGTCCATGACCCCTACTGAGCTGACGCTCCGTCCCCACCAGAAAGACGCGGTGGCTGCCACCGCCCAGACCCTGGCCCAGCACTCTCGCGCGAGCGTGATTGCAGCCTGCGGCACCGGGAAGACCCTGATCGCCGCCCGCACCACCGCCCGCGTCGCCCCCCGCGGCCGGGTCCTGGTCCTTCTGCCCACACTGGACCTGCTCTCCCAGACGATCCGCTCCTGGCGCGCAGCCGGACGCAAAGGCACCACCATCGCTGTCTGCTCCGCCCGCCAGGCCCTCGACCATGAACCGCTCGGCGCCGACACCCCCCTCACCACCGACCCCGGCGAACTCACCACCCTGGCCACTCCACCGCGCCCCGGCCCGGTCACCGCGTACGCCACCTACGCCTCCCTGCCCGCCGTCCTCGCCGCCCACCACGACCACCACCTGCCCCCCTGGGACCTCGTGGTCGTCGACGAAGCCCACCGAACCGCCGGCCGCCTCGGCAAGGCATGGGCCGCCGTCCACCACAACGACCAGCTCCCCGCCGCCCACCGCCTCTACCTGACCGCCACCCCCCGCATCTGGGACCCGGACGAAGACCGCGACGGGGACACGGAAGCGGTCGCCTCCATGGACGACGAAAAGATCTTCGGCCCGGTCGCCTACCGGCTGACCCTCTCCGACGCCATCGACCTCGGCCTGCTCGCCGACTACCAGATCCTCGTCCCCGTCGTCACTGACGAAGACCTGCGCGACTGGCTCGCCACCGGCCCCGGCGCTGGCGTCGACGGCCTGCGCCTGGCCGGCCGCCAGGTCGCAGCCCTGCGCGCCATCCACGACCACCACCTCCGCCGCATCCTCACCTTCCACCACCGCGTCGCCGACGCCCGCGCCTTCGCCACCACCCTCCACGACACCGCCGCTACCCTCCCCGCCTCCCTGCGCCCCGACGGGCTATGGGCGGACTGGCTCAGCGGCCACCACACCCCCCAGATCCGCCGCCGCCTCCTGCTCGAGTTCGCCTCCCACACCGACCCCCACACCCCAGCCCTCCTGTCCAACGCCCGCGTCCTCGGAGAAGGCATCGACGTACCCGCCATCGACGCCGTCGTCTTCGCCGACCCCAAGAACAGCCCCGTCGACACCGTCCAGGCCGTCGGCCGCGCCCTGCGCCAACAACCCGGCGCAGGCAAGAAAGCCACCCTCGTCGTCCCCGTCTACCTCACCCCCGGCGAAGACCCCGACGACCTCCTCGGCGCCGACGCCTACACCCCCCTGTGGCGCACCATCCAGGCCCTGCGCGCCCACGACAACCGCCTCGAAGCACGCCTAGCCGATCCCCGCACCCACCGTCCCACCATGCCCGGCGAGGACCCCGACGCCTGGCTGCACTTCGACCGGCCCACCCAGGCCGAAGAAGTCGCCCTCGCCCTCTCGCTTCGGGTCCTGGCCCCCAAGAGCGCCGAATGGCGCCGCGGCCTGATGACCGCCCGCCGCTACCACCGCACCCACCACCACCTCGACGTCCCCCAGACCTACGAGGACCCCACCGGCTACCCCCTGGGCCGCTGGCTCACCTGGCAGCGCCACCTCCACACCACCGGCGCCCTCGACCCGGCCCGCACCCAAGCCCTTGAACGCCTCGGCATCATCTGGGATCCCCGCCAGCAGGCCTTCGAGCGGGGGTTGGCACACGCAGCCGCCTACGCTGCCCACAACGGCCACCTCGCCGTTCCGATCGACTACCTCCACGACGGCTTCCCCCTCGGCCGCTGGCTGGCCACCCAGCGCACCCGTGCCCACCACCTCACCACAGAACGCGCCGCCACCCTCACTGCCCTGGACCCATGGTGGAACCCACCCTGGCCGATCACCTGGCAACGCGCCTACCACGCGGCCCGTCGGCAGATACAGCAGGACCCGGCAGCGGTGGGGGAGTGGCTCACAGCCCAGCGTCAGCGCACCAGTGACCTCCGCCCCGAGCAGCGCCGCCTGCTGAACGAACTGGCACCCGACCTGCCGGACCTGCACGCCCCGCACACCGAGGACACCCCGCTGCCTCCGAGGGAGCGAGCCTTCCAACGCGGACTCGCTGCCGCACGCGCCTACCTTGAGCGAGAGGGACATCTCGACGTCCCGCAGCGGCACATCGAGGAGATCGATGGGCACCAGGTGCGGTTGGGGCAGTGGCTGAGCAACCTACGCCGTCGGCGTTCCAGCCTAAGCCCGCAGCGGATAGCGGCACTTGCCGAGCTCGGGCTCTGACTTCCCCGAGACCAAGGGTGCATGCACTTCGCCCGGGTCTGCTCCAGCGATGGCTCATTCGACGGGATGAGGGATGCCATGCGTGTCGTAGTGGTCCTTCAGGACATCCGTGAGGGCCTGCACCGAGCGTCGGCTTCCCGGCTGATGGCAGCCATGGGATCGGTGTTGGGTGGTTGCCAGCCGCTGCAGCGGCTGGCGTGCCGCCGA
Source organism: Streptomyces nogalater (assembly GCF_039532885.1). NCBI lineage: Bacteria > Bacillati > Actinomycetota > Actinomycetes > Kitasatosporales > Streptomycetaceae > Streptomyces > Streptomyces nogalater. The sequence goes on from NZ_BAAASM010000089.1 coordinate 9,425, forward strand.
GTAACCATGCCCCTGTGAGTGGCACCAGACTGCCTCCCGCACCGCTTTGCCCGTCGCCCTACGGTGAGGTGGGAGCAGCGCTTCAGCGAGATACAAGCACCTCTCCGTCCCGGCCCGTTTCGTCGCGGCGGAGGTCTGAAAGGAGGCGGTGCATCTGGGCTTCCTCGTGTACAGCGAGGCCATGGTGGGCCATGGCGGCCGCGAGGTCGGGATCCCAGGGTGTGGCAGTGACCGGCCCGGTGAGAGGAAGAACTTGGTCGGCGGGCAGTTCGGCGAGCGCGCTGAGGTAGTCCGCTGCGTACATACGCCAAGGGCGGGCTCCTGCCCGTATCACGCGGTCGGCGATGACGACACCAGGCCAGTCGAAGTCGCCGTGATAGGCGACATCCGCGCCATCGCTGGTGAGACGTTGCAGCAGTTCCCATCCGGCTGCGGACGGATTGCCGCTGCCGCACACCAGGATGCCGGGAAGACGGTAACGGGCAGCGGCCTGGAGCACTTGTGGGTTCTCACAGAAGTACACGGTCTGTCCCTGCTCTGCCAGGCGGGCATCGGGGACGGTGTGCAGTTCCTGCAGTGTCAGATGGGTCACCAGCGCGAGGTCACGTCGCGTGCGCATCATCCGTGCCCAGGAATGTTCTCCCGGCGGAGCCAGCCCCCACACCAAGACGGTTCCCGACAGCGAATCCATGCTGACCCCGACCCGCTCCCACAGTGCCCGGCGTCCTGCCGTGGAGTCGGCCTGCAGCATGCCGCAGGCCGTAGCAATGGCTTTCAGGACCAGAAGGCCGGCGAGGCGTCCTTCATCGAGCCCATGGGCGTCTCCCGTCGTGTGAGCAGCCAGCTCGCCCAGCTCCCACTGCTTGGCCGCATTCGGTTCGGCGCCGTTCGCAGGGTTGAGCGGGGTATGCGTGAGCGCGGTGAAGACGCGCACGGTGCTGCTGAGCGCGATAGCGGCGGCGTCGACGCCGGCGCGGGTGAGGACGCCGGTGCTGCGCAGCTCTGTCAGCCAGTCCGGCACCCAGGCGGCGTGGTTCAGTCCGGCACGGGTCAGGTCGGCGTCCAGTTGCTGCCACAGCGCCGTCCATGCCGTCTGCTGTGCTTCTTTGGCCGATGCCCGGTCGTGTAGAGGCTGGCCGGTCAGGTCCGCGACCACGCTGACAAGCCCGCACTGGGCGGCCGATGCACGCAAGGCGGCGTCCAGCGCGCCCAGCTGGATACGGCGCAGGCCGGGTGCGAGCCGGGTGCCGAGCAACCCCCCCAGCCGGTTGGCGCCTTCCGTGTCGAGTTGGACCTGCACAGTGCCCGTGGGCGCCAGGCGGTTGCGCTCCAGCCGCTGGCGGGCTGCCCCCCACAGGCTGGTGAGGCTGGGGTCGCCGAGGTAGCTGCGGATGGGGCCGGGCAGGCGAGGGACGGCGTTTGTGCTCATGACGCGGCGCGCAGATGGCGGGTATGGCCGTCCCAGTGGACGTGCGTGGTGACGGCGGCAGTGCCCTCGGCTCGCCGGACCTCGTAGGCATCCAGCGCGGGAACCTCCTCGAAGAACCCCCACAGGGCGTGACCGGTCATGACGAAATCGAGGTCCATGCGCACCAGGAGGGCCATCAGCTCCCCGATGGTGCGGTGGTCGACCTTGGCGAAGGCGTCGTCCAGAAGGATCAGCCGCAGCGCGCGCCCGGTGTCGGGCAGGCCGCTGAGGTAGGCGTCGGCGGCCGCGAACAGGGTCACGTAGGAAACGAAACGCGTCTCGCCCTGCGACAGTTTGGCCCGTCGGCTGATTTTGCGCTCCTGCTTCGGACCGGGGCCTGTGATGTAGGCGTCCACGACATGCCAGGCTCGGTAGTCGAGAGCGGTGCGCAGATGGGTGGCGTACCCGGCTTGGGGATCGTTGCTGTGAGCCACGTCTACGAGTGCCTTCAGCCGGGTGATGAGTTCTTCGGACTCCTCGTCGCGAAGCACCCTGACGTCGCGCTGCATCAATTTCTTGATCCGCATGACGTGCTCGTTGGCCGAGTCGGCCAGACGCCACCGGACCTGCACGCCGATACCGTGACTGGTCTTGATGGGGAGAAGCGACTCGTTCATCGCCTCGATCAGCCGTTCGGCCTCCTGGATGCGGTTGCGCAGCTCTTCGGCCATCCCGCCCAGCACGAAGGCGGAGAAGGCCGTGCGTTCCCGCTCGGTCAGCGCACTGCGCCCACGGTCGCGCCGTTCACGCAGGTCCGCTGCGGCATCAGCGACGTGGCGCCGACCACTTGCATCCGTCAGCTCCACGACATGGAGGTCGTCCTCGACCGTGACGGTTACGTCGTAGGCGCCGGCTGTATGACGCTCCAGCACCGACTGGGCCCGCACCAGCGCCGTCGCGTCAGCCGTGCTCTCAGGCCGCCGCACGGCTGCCCTCATCTCGCGCACTGCCGCCAGGACGTCCTCCGCGCCGCTACTTGCCGACAACAGCGCCGGGGGAGCGATGGTGCCGGGTTCCAGGGCCACGGCCAAAGCCGGGTGGCTCAGACGCCGATGCAGCGCCTGAGCCTGCAGCACCAGCGCCTGCCGCGCCTGCCGCGCCTTCTCCCGGGCGCCGTGGGCCTTCTCCTTCGCCGCGGCCACCTTGCCGGTCAGAGCCAGAACATCGGCGTGGGCACTCTGCAGGGCATCCTTGGTCTGTTTCAGTTCGCGTTCGGCCGCCTCCAACAGCTCGTGCACCTTCTGGGGACTGGAGCCGAGACTCTCCCGCAGGGCGGCAAGCTCCGAGGCTTCCCTCGACCAGGCCAGACTCGCCGTCTCGGCGTCCCGCTCCGCCGCACCGCGCGCCTCGCGGACCTCTTCCAGACGCCCGGCCAAGCGCTGCCAGCGGGCGAGGTGCTTGGCCACCGCCTCACCGGCCCGTTGCAGATTCCTGCAGGCGGTCTGCGCCTGCTGCGCGCTGGTCTGGGTGCTCCGCAGTCCCTCCGTGTCGTCGGGCATACCCAAAGCTGTGCAGACCTCACGGTGACGCAGGTGACGGGCCGCCCATGCCCGCTGCAGCCGTTCCGCCTCTTCCGCGAGCGCGCCTGCCTGCCTGAGAGAGGCGACCGCGTCCTTGCGAGCCGCAGCGGCCCGCAGCCGAAGCGTCGCAAGCTGGACGGAGCGGGGAGCCTGCATCAGATGTTCTTCCAGCTGCCGCAGCCAGGATTCCAATGCATCCTGCTCCTCGCTGCGGGCCTGCGCCGCCTGCTGCAGTTCTCGCAGCAGCAGGTCGATCTCGGCGAGACGCGCCGCACGGGCAGCCGCGCGAGCGGCAGCTCCGATGTAGCGGGCCGCCGAAGGCAGATGGCGCCCGGTCAGCGGCCCGTTCCCCCAGGACCCGTCGGTCGACACCCAGGTAGGGTGTCCCGGGCTCAGGGCGATCTGGTCAAGGACGGAAGCGACGCGCGCCGCATCCGCGGCATCGCTGCAAGACGGGGCCAGCACAGTCCGCAGTGAGCGCAACGCCGCCGGACGGCCGGAGCTCAGCAGCAACTGCCCCTTGCCCGCGACGACATCGCCGTCCCGCGTGAGCCGGCCGTACAGGAGCCCCGAGGCGAGCAGCGCTCCCTCGATACCCGCACGCGCCTGGGTGTCCACCTCGGGACGGAATTCCAGCAGCTCCCACAGCGCCGGCGCGCCGTCGGGAGGGTTGTCCAGCCAGTCGGGCGCCACGGGGGGAAGGTCCCGCTCCTGGCCCAGTTCTTCTGCTTCGGCCAGCAGTTCCTCACGCCGGGCGGTGTCCTGCCGGGCCCGGGCCTTAAGTGCCGCGACCTGCTGTGCGTGCCGCGCCCTGGCCGGAGCGGCCACCTGCTGGGCCAGGGCGTCCAGCCGCGCAAGCTCACGGTCGGCTTCCGGGCCGGCTCCCTCTCCCGCCAGAGCTTCCACGTCCTCCAGGAGGGCGGTCACGGCCGTGCTGCTCCAGTCGATGGCGCCGAGCAGGCGCTGTGAGCCGGAGGAATCGGCCCATTCCCGCCACGCCATGGCCAACTGCACCGCCGCCTCGTCACGGTCCGTTTCCGCCTGCTCGGCTCGCCCTTCTGCCGCCGCGGCGTCTTCGGCCGCGTCCTCCGCCCGGTCCTGGGCGCGGTGAAGCGTCTGCAGCAAGGACGTCAGCTCTTCCGCCTCCGCGGCACGAGCCGCAGCCTGCTGGGCACGGCTGTTCGCAGCGGAGAGCAGAGCGGGAGTCGCCGCCAAAAACGCCTCGATGGCCGTGGTGACGTCCTCGGGTGAAGGGGCCATGCGCAGAGCCGACGGGCGACGGACAGGCTCCGGGTCGGCATCCACCGTCGTGCGCACCGGCTCGACGTGGACATCCGGGGTGAGCACTTCGACGTAAGGAGCGTTCGGCAGAGGAACATTCAGCCCCGCCCCGTCCAGCAGCCGGCGTGCTTCGCCAACGGCGTCGGCCATCTCCGTGATAGTGGCCGCAGCGTCCATCCCCGCCTCGTCGCACGCGTCGGCGGTGCGCTGTTCTTCCGCACGGGCACCCGTGGCGGTGGCCAGGGCGTTACGGGCGGCCCCTTCCAGTGCCTTCAGCGTGCTGAGACGCTCGTTCAGCTCCCGCGCGGCCTTGTACTCGCTCGACAGCCGGATCCCGGCGACGGTGGCCTCCAGCTCATCGCGGTACCCCTCCAGCTCGCCGGTCCGGGCCACCGCATCGGCATGGTCGCTCACGAACTGGAGATGGGCCGTCTCCTGCTGCGAGGCCGTTGCATCGGTGTCCCGGGCCAGGACGGCTGCGGCCCGGGTACGGTCGGCGGCGGTGAGACAAACACCTGTGGCGTAGCGGGTGTAGACCCGCAGGAAGTCAGCGACGTGACCGTAGGCGGTCTCGAGCCGGTCCAGCGCCGCCCGGGTCTCTTCCAGCCCGTCGAGTTCGTCGCCCGCTGTGGCGATGGCTTTGTCGGACAATGGCGGCAGGGCGTCGGAGAGGATCTGGGGCAGGCGGCCCTCGTCGATGCGGTTGCCCACGTCGGGCGAGCGCAGTGTGTGCAGCAACTGCAACAGCCCTGCATACCGCTCGCGCCCCTGGTCGCCATGGAGGCCGAAGACGGCCGCGCGCACCCGGTCCCGGTGGACGTCCGGGGACGAGGTCACACGATCGGCGCCGATGACCGCGGCCAGGCCCTCCTTCGACAGTGGGACGCGGCTGGCGTCCAAGAGCTTCAGCTCCTCGTCCACGCGCAAAGGGGTGAGGAAATACCAGGCCTTCGCTTCCGAGGTGCTGTGCGAGAAGCGGATCAGCGCGCCGACCGTCAAGAACTCCGTGCGCTGCTCACCTCCACCGGGATCCTCAGGATTGCGGGCGAGCTCGAGCCATACGTACCCGAGCCGGTTGGTCTGACCGTCGCCGCCCGCCCGCATCAGGTCCTCGAGCCGGACCTTGCCGGATCCGGTGGCGTCCATGCGGCGCCGGTCGGCGTCCAGGACGAACGGCAGCAGCATCTCCAGGGCCCGGGACTTCCCGGACCCGTTCGAGCCCCGCAGCACCAGCCGGCCCCCTGAGAGGATGAAACGCTGGTCGAAGTAGAACCAGACGTTGACGATCCCCGCCCGGTTCAGCCGCCACCGGCAGGGGCGCGCGCCGACGGGCGGCCGGTCACCCAAGGAGCTGTCGTGCTTGCGCGGGCCGGGAATGAGGGAACTCACAGTGCCTCCCCGAGGAAGGACTCGGTGAACAGAGCATCGGAAGGCGGCTCGTCGGCCTCCCGGCGGCGGGTCACGGCGAACCGCTGTGCCGCACGTGTCGGTCGAGCGTGAGGTTCGGGACGGTACCGGGCCGCTGCCGCGTGCAGCGCCAGCCCGTCGGGCAGACTGCGGGCCAGCGACATGGACTCGAGCAGGGCGACGACCTCTTTTCGCAACCGGTCCGGATCGGCGACGAAAGCACCGGCCCACGCCCTGGCATGACGGGCGGTCACATTGTCCAGCTCGCTGCGCACGGTGTCCCACGACACCACCAGGTCAGGGCGGTCCCCGGTCGGCCTGGCCAGATCGGTGAGCGCGTCGGTCAGCAGCAGCGCCGCCTGGCGCACGGTGCCCGGGCCGGGGTAGGCCACATCGCTGAGGGTTCCCTCGGTGTCGTAGGCAACTGCCCCCTCCGCTCGCACCTCCAGCGAGAGCCCGAAGTGCTCCTCCAGCAGCCGTGACAGCTCCGACCGCTCCCGAGAGAGGACATCGCGCTCGTCCTCAGGAAGGTCTTCTCGCCTCACCAGAGGGTTTTCCACCAGACGCCGCCGCAGGCTGCGCCGGGGCTCGGACGCCGCTGTGGCCGGCATGGGTTCGAAAAGGTCGGCCAGTGAGACCACGTTGCGCAGCGGACGGGGCAGCACATGCGGCAGCAGGGGGCGATGGATCTGTAGCACCCCTTCCTCGCGCCGTTCGCTCCACGCAGACAGTGATCCGTCGGTCTCGGTCAGCACGCCCCAGTCGATGAGAAGCCCGACGGCCTGCACCAGACGGCGGTTGTCCGCAGGTGTGTCCCGCAGCTCGACCCCGGCCGTGACCGCGTCGGCCCGGACCTGTTCCACCAGAGAGGAGATCAGCAGCCATTCCCCTGTCCCGGGCGTGAGCAGCGCAGCACAGGCCAGCGAGAACAGCGCGTACGTGTGCGGGGTGAACGGCGGGCTGTCTCCCCGCCTCACGGTGCGCGGGGGACTGTCCGCGCTCGGAGGGGTTTTCACCAGCCGGGCGAACGAGGGCTCGACGATGAGGTGGTAGCCCAGCAGCCTTGCGAACGTGGACCGCAAAGCAGTGGAATGCCGGCGCACCAAGGCCAGTTCGTCCGGCTGCCGGTGTGATGTCAGCACGGGGCACGACAAAAGCGTGCGGGCCGCTTGACGACGCTCCGCCGCCTCGTGCTGGGCCGTGGTGGACACCGGCCGGCCCGCATCTGCGCTCACTGGGAGCCTCCCGCGGCAGCCGAGGGCGGCTGCTGGCTGGCACCCGGCCCCGCGTCCTGGCCCTGCGCACCGTCCGGCGCGTCGCCGACGCGGTCCGCGCCCGCGTCGGAGGCCGTCAACGCCACACCCGCGAATGTCGTGTCTCCGTCGAGCGACCTGACGACCGTGTCGCTGCCGGACGGGGCCACCTCCACGGCCACATCGAGGTCGAGGTCCTCCGCGCGCACCGCTTCCGTCAGGCTCTTCCCCCTGGCCAGCGCCGCGGACACCAGCTCCAGCAACAAGTCACGGGCCGCAGGAGTCAGACGGACCCCGTTCAGCGCGCGCGCTGCGGCAAGTTCAGCCCCGGCGGCCCTGCGCGCCGCGAGTTCCCGCGCGGCTTCCTCCTGCAAGCGGGCGATGTCCATACCCGGGTCGGGGACACGGGAGGCACGCCCGCGCGCTGTGCGATCGCCCCGTTCCCGCAAGGAGACCGGAACATCCACGGGCGCCGCATCCCACCACGAGGTCGACGCGGTACTGCGCGAGTCGGGTTCCTCAGGACCGAAACCCAAATGCCGCGCGGGGTACGCGCCGAAGGCGGCCGAGAAACCCCGGTGGGCCTCCTCGACACTCGCCTGGGCGAACAGGCCAGCCAGATGCAGCAGTTCACTGCGCCGGGCCCCTCCCGTGCCTCCCGGAGCGAGCATGCGCCGTGCGTTGGCCAGCAGCTGCCCCAGGGCCGACTCGGCAGCGGACCGCAGCTGCGCCGGGCCGGACATGCCGCCGTCCCCGCCGCTGTACCAGGACAGCAACTGCGCCCAGTCCTCGGCCTGCCGCCCCGGCAGCCTCTCGACGGGCGCGCCGTCCGCGGAAGCCAGGCCCGGAAGGCTGTCCAGGGCAGTCAGGACGCGGTCCAGGACGGGCTGCAGCTCTTCCAGACACTTCAGGACTGCGGGCGAGTGACGGGAGACGTCGGTGTCGATGAGGTGGACGTACTCCAGCAACAGCCCCTTGAACGACGCGTACTCCTCGCCCGCCAGGTCGTAGCGGACCAGAACCGACGACAGATAGGCGTAGAAGTCGCGGATGCTGTCGGCGAAGTAGGCCTGGTTGGCGAAGACGGTCGTGACGTCGGCCGCCAGCACCTCCGCGTCGACGCTGCGTGGCTGGCGTGCCTGGCGCAGGATCCTTGTCAGCAACACGGCCATGCTGCCGAGCAGCTCCCGCGCCACTTCCCGTGCACCGTCGCGCAGGTGTAGGACCTTGGTGACCTCCCGGTGCACCGTCCCACCGAGCCGGGTGATCTGGAAGCGTGCCCGCGTGTGCCGCAGCGCGGCGACCGTGGGCACGCGTGGGTCGCGTGCGGCCGGCATGAGGTTCGCCCAACGCACCAGACGGTTGCAGCGTTCCTCGGCGCTCTCAGGGGAGAGGGCAATGCCGCGTTTGGCGAGTGCCTCGCTCACCTCGGCAGCCGACAGGTCGGTCAGCAGTGTCTGCGTGAACAGGTCCATGATCGCGAGGTAGTCGGTCGCGTGCTCGGCTGTCACGTACCGGAAGAGATCGCGTCGCTCGTCCCGTTCTTCCAGGCCGTCCTGGCCATCGAACTGCTCTTCCCCCACGTCTCTCCGACCTCCGGCTCGTTCCCGGATACCGCAGCCGGGAGGCACCAAGGGATCAGACTAGAGAGGAAGAGCCTCCCCCGACGGGCAGTTGATCGGTAAAGGCCGAAACCATCCGATTCTGATCGGCCACCGGGGGCTAGGGTCTGTTGCGAAAGTGGATCTTGTTCGTTGATGATCATGTCCTGTGGGACGTGGTGATCTGACGAATGGCCAGTGGGCCCGGTTTGAGCCCTTGCTGCCGATGGGCATCAAGCCGGGTCGGCCGCAGGTGTGGACGCGGCGGCAGTTGACAGACGGCATACGGTGGCGGACGCGGACTGGTGCTTCCTGGCGGGACGTGCCCGAACGTTACGGGCCGTGGGAGCGGGTCTATGACCTGTTCCTGCGCTGGCAGCGGGACGGCACCTGGGCGAGGATCCTCACCCAGCTCCGGGCCGAGGCCGATGCGAAGGGCCTGATCACCTGGGACGTCAACGTCGACTCCACCGTCTGCCTGGCCCATCAGCACGCCGCCGGAGCGGCGAAAAGGGGGATCTGCAGAAGGAGCCGCCCGGCGGGATCTTCGTCGAGCCGGCCGACCACGGCCTCGGACGCTCCCGCGGCGGACTGACCAGCCAGATCCACCTCGCGGTCGAGCAGGGGCAAAAGCCCTTGTCCGTTGTGATCAGGGCCGGGCAGCGGGGCGACTCCCCGCAGTTCGAGCCGGTCCTGGAAGCCATCCGGGTTCCCCGGTTGGGGCTCGGCAGGCCGCGCAAGCGTCCAGACCGGGTCCGGGCCGACAAGGCGTACGACTCCCGTGGCAACCGCTCCTGCCTGCGCAATCCGTGTAGTTACGACATCTGCATGGGCAAGGCTCCGAGCTGCACTGTTTGGAGCACGGCAACCGCACGTGATCGACATCTGATCGGCGTGCCGACCTGCAGAGACGGGGTCACTCCCTGCGCACGATGTCCAGGGCGGCGCCCAGGAGCGTGAAGGCGAGTCCGGCAGCCTCGTCGTCGGTGAGGGGGCAGTTGATCTTGTAAGGGTCGGAAGGGGCGACGTTCCGGCGCTGGATGCGGCCGTCCTGCTCGTCGAGGCCGAGGCCTTCGAGGTCGTCGGGGCCCAGGCGCACGGTCAGGCCTCCATTGCTGGGGCGCAGGTAGGCTGCGGCGCCGTAGCGCTGAGGGCCGTTGTCGCGGATCATTAGGTAGTCAGCGAGGCCGTCGGAGGTCCTGGAAGAGCGGCCGAAGGCCACGACTACGTTCTCCTGCTCCAGGAGCCGCTTGATGAACCGTTCTGTCTGGACGGTGCGCTCATGGTTCTTGCCCGCGCGTCCGTAGATGTACTTCATGAGGGCGACGTGGTCCGCGGCCGGCAGTGGCGCCGCTCCGGTGAGTGCCGCCGTCTCGTCGGCCGCATCCGGCTCGGCGATCTCGGGGGAGGGCACTGCGTCCGCGGTGGCCGAGGTCTGAGAGGTACGGTCGGCGAGGCGTTCGTATTCCACAATCTCCTGAGGTGATCCCTCGATGATGCGCATGGCAGGCAGCCCCTCTTCGCTGGGAGGGCGGGCGTATCCCGCCCTGCGCGAGGAACTTTAGCCAATGCTGCAGTAGTTGGGGAGAAGCTTTAGCTAAAGTCTCTTGGTGGTGGCGATTCGGCGGGCTCAGCCCGGATGTTGTGTCAGTGGTTGTTTCTAGGCTGTGCGCATGAGCTTGCTGGATCCTTCTGCGGACCTGGTCCGGCCGTCACCGGAGCGCACGGTGCGGAGTGTGCTGGAGTCGGCGCTTGAGCAGGCCACGCCTGTGGACCTGGAGGCCGCGTTCGCGTGGATGATGGAAGGACGCCTGGCGGACGAACTTCTGTCCGACTGGCATGGGCTGCGCGAGGAGGTGGCGGCCGAACTCACCCGCTGCATGAATGCTGTCCGGACTCTCCAAGACGTGACGGTCCCGCAGGACACCGTCCGCTACGGGCGCTGCGCGGCGGAAAAGATCCTCAAGGCAGACCTGTACGGGCTGGTGTCCCTTGCGGACAAAGCCATCCAGTGGTCCGAAAAGGTCCGTGACGATGTCCTGACGGACCTCGGCCGGCTGATGAGAGAGCAGCGTACGCAGTTCCCTTCGGCCAAGGCCGCTCCGTTGGGGGAACTGCTTGAAGAGCTGAACCGTGCCCGGGAACGCTACGCCTGCTGCATGGAAACCTACCGGGGTGAGTTGCAGGAGCTGGCTGCGGAAGAACAGAAGCGGCAGGAATATCTCCGCAGCAGCGCCAGCATCTCCCTTGAGGGGATACGCAACCTCTCGGGCCGGGAGTTTGAGAAGCTCATCGCTTCGCTCCTGGAACGCGACGGATACGAGGTGCAGCGTGCGCATGGGGGCGCCGGTGATAGGGGAGCGGACGTCATCGCCACCGGAAGCGGCGGTGAACGGATCGTCGTGCAATGCAAGCTCCGAAGATCACCGTCCGCCAAGATCGGATCGCCCGAGGTGCAGACATTCAACGGAACGGCCAGGCCGGACCACCAGGCCACGCATCCGCTCATGGTGACGAACGCACGCTTCACTCAGGACGCGGAACAGGCAGCAGCAAGGTATGGCATTGCGCTGGTGGACCGCACGGCACTGCGTAGTTGGGCAACGTTTGGCAGGCCACTTGAGCTGGACTGACCGGGGACTCTCGCCTCGTTCCAGCATCTCCTGCCGCACAGACGGCGGTCGCCAGCAGCTCGTGAGATCGGCCACCAGCTCCAGCACGGGTCTGGCCAGCTTGCTGGTGTGCTGGTCGACCTGCTCGACAGAGATGTCCTGTTCCTGCACCGCGAGGGCCGTGCCGCACCACCCGCGAGGAGATCACCGCCGACGGAGATCAGGTCAAGATCGGTTGCCTGGCTCGCGGAAGCCTGCAGCCGAGCCCTGACGCCGGGGACGACACGTCTCGACTCCTCGATGATCCGTCCCTCCGTGTCAACGATCTGGCAATCCAGGACGATGACCGCGAGGCCGTCGAACTCCACCATCGCCGCCACTGGGTTTGACGTGCTGGTGAGAAACGTGTAAAGACTCACCATTCACGCCGTATCGGCGTCAACCAGTAAGAGGTCCTAACAAAGGCGTTGGACGTGGCGGTGTGTGATGAGGCAGGTGGCGAGGCCGAGGAAGGCTTCGTGGATGTCGTCGCGTCGCTCCCGGCGGATACGCAGACGACGGAAGCCGTGCAGCCAGGAGATGGTACGTTCGACGACCCAGCGGAAGATACCCAGGCCGGTGCCGTGTGGCCGGCCGCGTTCGGCGATCGCGGGCCGGATGCCTCGCCGCCACAGCAGCCGCCGGTACTTGTCGTGATCGTAGCCGCGGTCCGCCAACAGCATGTCCGGCCGTCGCCGCGGCCTGCCGACGACGCTGGCGACCGGTGGGACCTTGTCGAGCAGGGGCAGGAGCTGGGTGACGTCGTTGCGGTTGCCTCCGGTCAGCGACACCGCGAGCGGGATGCCCTGGCCGTCGACGAGGACGTGGTGCTTGCTGCCCGGCCGTGCTCGGTCGACCGGGCTGGGACCGCTTTTGGGCCCCTGCGGGCGGCCCTGACGTGGGAGGAGTCGATCACCGCCCTCGACCAGCCCAGCTTCTTCGCCGACCGCAGCTTCCTCAGCAGCACCAGGTGCAGCTTCTCCCACACGCCGGCCTCGTTCCAGGCGGCCAGGCGCCGCCAGCAGGTCATCCCGGAGCCGAAGCCCAGCTCCTGCGGCAGGTACTCCCACTGCATCCCGGAGTGCAGCACGAACAGGATCCCGCACAACGCCTGCCGGTCCGGCACCCGAGGCCGACCCGCCACCAGCTTCGACCCCGGCTCGGGCAACAACGGCTCGATGAGCGACCACAGTTCGTCCGACACGATCCACGGCCACGACTGACGCTTCCCCACGCCCCACGCCCCACGCCCCGGGCAACGAGCAGACGAGCCGATGGTCACTTGATCAACAACTTCTGTTAGGACCTCTAAGGGGAACTGACCGAACTGTGCAGGAAATCGCCAGCCGCACTACGTCGGCCGCCTCCCGGCGGATGAATAGCATTCGGCCGGTCAACCCAAGCCATCAGGGAAGACGGCAACCTCGAAGAAGCTCAGCCACACCTCGGTCCAAACCAACTGTGCACACCACACCCAAGGCACAGAGTGCGTGAGAACCCGGCACGCCGCCAGGCGTGCAACTCGCCACGAGTACATAGCCCCAGGCCAGGACCGAAGGCCAGAGACAACTTCCAAGCCAATACGAGAAACAGACACTCGCTCAGTCCGGCGACAGCCGGATAGCTCACCCCACTCCCCGTCAGGGGAGCAGCAGACAACTCAAATAACTGTGCAACCACCCCGTTATGACATCACCGGCGCCGGCAGGCGCCGACACCCCAACCCTCAGTTCTCATCCCTCCCCGCCAGGGGAGGGGCCGTCGCTCACCACGTCCTGCCGTCAGGCAGGACATCATCCCTGCTGAGCGGGCCGTCAGGCCCGCCAACTCCCGCATAAACCAACTAAGTTGGCCCGTCAGGGCCAACCCCTGCACCGTACACACAGTCGTGCCGTCAGGCACGACGACAATGCCTGACGGGCCGTCAGG
>NZ_BAAASM010000090.1:0-6463 GCF_039532885.1 Streptomyces nogalater
GGTATGGCCTGCGGCCCGTTGTCGGCGTGGTGGTGAGCCTGCGGCACACCGATCCCATTGATGGCGGAGAGGGCGGCGGGGTTGGCGGTGTTGGGGATGGGGTGGTGGCCCTGGCTGTTGGCGGGGCTGGTGCTCATGGGAGTCCCTTTCTCTGACAGGTAGCCACCGCTGACGCGATGGCCGGTTGCTGAGGGTGTAGGGGGTATCCGCACCACTCCCCCCGCGTGGCGTAGATCACATTTTTCGCATGGGGTTGGGAGGGGGGAGCGATGAGGTCCGTGCCTATGACCTCTCTGACGCAAGGGCAGAACGGGGGCCCGCTGGGGCTGGTGAGAGCTAGGAGCGGATGTTGCCGGATGGAACGTGCATGGGGCGCGAACCCCACCCCATGACCCAGGGCTCGCACATGCCGGCCGCAGATACGAACCAGGAACTACGCGCCCTGGAGGAGGCCCTCGCCGTCGAGGCGGGCGAGGACGCAGCGACGCGCTCCCGGCTTCTTGGCCAGGACGCCGCCCTTGTCGGGTTCCTGCGCCGCTCAGGTTTCGAAGGCGCCCACTACCAGCAGTTCATCGCTGAGTTGATGGCCTATGGCTGGCGAACGCTGAGCAGTTGGAGCGCGAATGGTCACATCTTCAAGCGCACCGCCCGTATGGGCCGGCCTGTGCCGCAATCCATGATGCTTGAGACGTGGGCGTACGAAGACCGCACCCAGGTCGTCACCGACACCGTCCTCAAGGGCAGCACCCTGTTCCGGGAACACGGCCTGGTCCGCGGTAAGTGGAGCCCCGACGGCGGAGCCAGTTTGACCACCTACTTCGTCGGCGCCGCCGTCCTCGCCTTCCGTCCCGTCTATATCCGCTGGTACAAAGCCCACCACCTCGGGCAGGCTGAACTCGACCACCACACGGCCGACACCGACGACGTCCTCTACGCCCAGCACGACATCCCCGACCAGCGCGCCACCGACCCCGCGCACGCCGCAGCCACGCGGGACCACATCAACCGCATGCGCCCGCTGCTGCCCGACGAGCAGCTGCGTGAGGCGCTGGCGTGGGTGACTCTGGGCTACACCCACGCCGAGGCGGCCGCCAAGGTCGGCCTGACGCCCAAGGCACTCGAGCGGCGCCTGGCCCGCGCCCGCACCAAGGTTGTGGCCAGTGGCCTGTACCAGGTCCGGCCGGGGGAGGGGGGAGCACGATGAGTGTTCACAAGGACGACACGATGCCTACCACCACCGCTGACAAGGAATTCGACGCCCTGATGGCCGCATCCAGCCTGCGCGCACCCCGTGTGCGAGCCCTGGACGAGCCCATCCCCGAGGAAGTCCAGCGGCAACTGCACGCCGCCGCAGTCGCAGACCCCGCCAGAACTCATCACGACCACGCCGTCGGCGAGCCGGACCATCAGCCGGCCGTGTCAGAGGACAGCGACGACAGCGAACGGAAGCGTCTCGACAACGCTCTCGACTACCAGCTCCTGGCCAGCAGGTTGATCTTGCTGCTGGGATTTCCCGCACGCGGCGACTGGCGCACGGCGCAGGCTCTTCTCCTTGACCCCAGCGGCAGCACCACACACGGCAGCCGATGCGAAGACGTCCTCAACACCGCACACACCGTGACGTCACTGCTGCGCGCCCGGACGCCATCGAAGCCCATGCTTCACACGCTACTCGACCGGCGACTGCGCGACCTGCTTTCCGCCTCCTGGCAGATCACAGCACCTGCGTTGCACTACGCCACCGGCACAAGCGAAGTGCGCACTGCGAGCACGCTGATGCACGAATGCATCTCAGCAGAATGGGCAAAACCTGCGGCATTCCTCATCGCTCACCGTGCACGTGCCTGCCGGCTCGCTAGCGCAGCGTCGGAACTCGAGCGTCAAGAGAAGCTCAGAGTCTTCGTGGAAATGGCCGACTGTGGCATCGTGAATCCACGAGAGTCCATCTGGAAGCTACGGGCGCAACCACGTGACCACTCTTTTACCGCTCATGCTGCGCGAATCCGGCTGCAGACATGGTCACGAGAAGAACTCTGGAGCCAAGTCCTTGAAGCCTCCCAGCGCGTTTCCAGTCTGTTGGATGCCGGGAAGGAAATTAATTCTTTTACCACGGTCACGCCCAGCGTCAGCCGCTGCGCCGACAGAAGTACCGGCGGGCATCATCGGATGCTCACGGCCCGCATGACCGAGCTGCTCCACCCGCCACATCTGTCACCTCTGTACGGACTGCGCCCGTGGCTGTCTGGTGGAAGAGAACCACAACCGGCGCACCCGCACACAGGCATCTGCCCCCATGAGGCCGGACATTGGCTCGTGTCCGGTGTGGCAGCCGGACGGCTGGCTGTTGACATGGCACACCCGCCGATCCTCCCTGAGCGAGAAGTGCCGGCGGGCATGCCGCGGCCAGGAGAAGCGCAACCAGACGCCGTGATGGACCAGACCTACCTTTTGGTGGCTGCCGACTTGGCGGTGGATCTGGACCCGGCGCACCGGCAGGCCATCCCAGCGCAGCCACCGCCTCTGCCAGACCTGGACGCCTACGCGCGGCGACCCGGCAGCACCCTGCTGCTGCCGAGGAAGATCGCAGACAGCATGCCCGGTTGCCGGCAGGAGGTACGGCAGACCGTCGCCACCGAATCCGGCGGTCAGCTCAAGCTGTGGAGGAGGAAAGAAGCTGACGGGCTGGAGCAGCACGCACAGCTTTGGATGCGCCTGCATGCCACGGAAGGAGACAAGGGGCAGCGTTTTCCCGCCCGGCTGGCCTACCGCACTACAGACCCGTATGCGATCACAGCTGTCTTCAATCACGGGACTGATGACGAAAGGGAATGGCTCTTCGCTCGCGAGTTGCTCGTCGATGGTCTCTATAAGAGCGTGGGCATCGGTGACGTCATCGTGTGGCCCTCAGCGGACGAAGTGAGTCCTCACTCACGCGTCTTCATCCGCCTGCGGTCCCCGGATGGCAGCGCGCTGCTGTCTGCGTCACGTGACGACATCCAGGCATTCCTCGAGGCTAGTCACCCGCTGACACAGGTCTCAACGGCGAGTTCCGAGACCTGTTCTCTGAAGGCCTGGGAACGTGAACTCGCCGAACTCTTCTGCCGCGAAGAGGACTAGATGACTAGGTCCGATGTGTTGGCCAGTGGTCGTAAGCGATCGGTGAGCGGATGATCGGTGTTCCTGTCTGCCGGTTCTGCCAGATGGCTGCGTTAAGGGCGGGGATGCGTTGTCCGGCGCGGGCCAGGAGCCGGCTGGGCTCCTGGCCCCGTGGCGTTTGAGGTCGAGCTGCCCCTTGAGGGTGTCGTTCACCGACTCGATCAGGTGCCGGACCGGCTTGAGGAGATGCTCACCCAGCTGCGGCTTGACCGTGGACGCCGCCCTTGACCCGAACCACGCGTTGTTCGAGGAACGCTTCGGCCCCTTTGCCGATGCCACCGTCCGGTCGGCCCGGCGATGGGATCCGGCCTGGGCCGCCCCGAACCTGCCGCGCCTCATGCCAGCCGGGTCGGCGCCGTCGCAGTCGCCCGGCCCCGACCAGCTCGGATACCAGCCGTGCCGGCCAAGCACACCGCGCCGGTGGTGCAGCCTGTGCGGTCCACGCGGCCGCGTCCGGTCCCTGGTCGTGGGAGGCGAGGCAGAGGGCTTGGCAGTGCAGATGCGCCTTTGCTCCGCCCAGCGGCGCTGCCGTTCGGCGGCGTCCCACAGATGGTCGAAGACCGTCGTGCGGTCCACGGTCGTCGGCCGTGGCACGACGGCGACCGGACTGGGCGCAGCCGCCCGCCGAGCGTCGTCGGCACCGTACCGGTCAGCCTCCAGGCCAGAGTGCGCGCGGTGTCCCGGATGTGCGCCCAACCGGCCTGCTGGGTGCGGTCCGCTGACATCGTCACCGAACCCGGCCGCCTCCCCGCTCCTCCTTCCACAAGCTGATGACGGCGGAAGTGGTGTGAAGCGCTGGGGCTGGCTTTCGAGCTGCGCTCCCGTCCTCGTCGACCACTTGCGGAATGTGGGCCTGAGGCACCGTACTGGGGGCCTGGGGCGTTCAGTGTTCGATCGGCCGTTGTGAGCGTCTGAGGTCATGCCGGGTCCGTCAGGTTGTGCAGGTCGTCGCGGACGAGGGAGTCGCGCTCGGCTGCGGTGAGCCAGCGGGCCCGGGAGCCGCGGTGGTCCTTCTCCACCCATAGGACGTCGTTGACGGTCTCGGCGACCGGGCGCAGGTGGCTGATGACTGCCAGCAGCTTGTCGGGGCCGACTTGGGTGCGCAGGACCTGCAGGGCGCTGTCGAGGGCGGCGGTGTCCAGGGTGCCGAAGCCTTCGTCGAGGAAGAGGCTCTCCAGGCGGGTTCCGCTGCGGCTGTGCATTTCCATCAGGGCGAGGGACAGGGCGAGGGAAGCCTGGAAGGTCTCGCCGCCGGAGAGGGTACGTGAGCTGCGGCGGTTATGGCTTGCGAGGTTGACGATGTCGAAATTGTCGGCGAAGCCCAGCCGTCCGCCGGACAGCTGCTGCAGCAGCTCGCTGCCGTGTGCGAGCAACGCGCGGGTCCGCAGGTCGGTGAGGTGACCGGGAAACTTCCCGTCCGTCAGATGTGCGGCCACGGTCTGCCATGCAGCCTTCTGGCGCTGCCCGGCGTCGATCGCGGCCATGAGGCGGTCCTTGTGCGGGATCTGGGAGAGGGCGTCCTGTTCTTCCCGCAGCGCGCGGGCGGCCTCGCTGCGGAGGGTTCCGGCCTGGCTGGTCAGGCCGTCCAGGAGTTCAGGGTCCAAGGGGTCCGTGCCAGGGGCGCTCAGCGCGGCGGCGATGCCCGGGTAGGCGCAGGCCAGTGCGTCGGCGTGAACGGCAAGCTGTGCGGCCAGGTCTGCCATGGCCGTCCGCGCGACGGTTTCGTGTTCGTCAAGGGATGCCAGCAGCCGCGTGGTGACCGTTTCCAGGGCGGCGGCGTACTCCTGCGTGGCTGTTGCGTCACCGGTGTCGTGAGGGCGGGGAAGTGTCGGGCGCTGCCCTTCCACGATCAGCTCGGCTGCGCTGCGTGCGCTGTCTGCCCACCGGTGCAGTCCGGCCTCCAGGCGGTGCAGGGGTTCGGTGACCTCACAGCGTCTGCGCTCGGCCAGCTTCTCCCGCTCGGCCAGCAGCGATTGCAGCAGCGTGCGCAGTTCCGTGTGCCGTTCGGCCAGTTCCTCGTGGCGGTCCTGTTTCTGCCGGACGGCCTGGGCGGCGGCCTCCAGGTCATGCGCCGTCGGGAGGTCGGGCTGCTGGGGCAGATGCGCGCGGATCGGCCCGGGCAGAGCGGACAGGCTTGTCAGGACACTGCGCCGCTCTTCCGTCAGACGGTGCTGGTCCTGCTGTGCTTGTGTGCGGCTGCGGTCCGCCGCGCGGGTGTCCGCCGTCAGCGACGCCCGCTCGGCGGCCAGGGTGGTCTCCGCCTGCGTCAGCTCGGCTCGACCGGCGGTGACCGTCTCCTGCAGCTGCGTGACCCGGTCGCGGGGCTCGCTGAGCAGAGCGTGCAGCGTCGCCTCCCGGTGGTCCGCCGGTGTGGCGGGGTCGGCGAGGGCGGAGAGTGCGGCCGCGGCGGTGTCCTCCATCTCCTTGGCATACGTTGCCGACTGGGGGTGAGCCGTCTGGGCTGCCAGTCGCAGAGCGTGCGCGTGCAGCGGGGGCAGGGCTGCCTGCAGCCGGTCAGCGGCCTGCTGCACCTCGCGCTGGTGCTCGATCAGGGCTGTTTGAAGCAGTTCGACCTCGTGGGTGTGACGGGTGTGCTCCCGCTCGGCGGCCGTCAGCGCGGCCGAGGCTGCCTCCACCGCCGTCTCCGCGTGCGCGAGGGCATCGGCGTCCTGGGGCTGCGGCGGCCGGTAATCGCGGGGAAGCGGCTGCGCACAGACAGGGCAGCCGTCCCCGGCGGCCAGGCCGCTGCCCGCCGTGTGCGCGGCCTCCCTGCGCCGGATGTCCTCCAGGATGCCCTGGGCACGGCGCAGCTCGGTCCGCGCCACGTCCGGCGTGTCGGCCGGGGGCGCCTGCAGCAGTGCGGTGAGCTTGTGATCGGTGGCGGCCTGGGCGGCCCGCTGCTGGGCCAGTGTGCCGGCTGCCTCGATGCCGGCGCGGATGGCGTCCGTCAGCATCTGCAGGGCCTCGCTGGCGTCGGCTGCCTCGTCCTCAGCATCGCGTACGCGGCTGCGCAGGGCGTCGGCTCGCCGGTCCTCCTCGTCCAGGTCGGCGGCGCGCCGGGCCAGCGCCTCCTCCTCGTCCTTCAGGTCGGCCAGGAGCTGGGCGTGCGCGCTTTCCTCTTCTTCGAGGGTGGCCAGCCGACGGGGCACGTCGCTGAGTACCTGGGCCGCCGCTGCCAGAGCCGCGGCGGCCAGCCCCGCGGAGGCCGCCTCGTTCTGCAGGGCGGTGACCGTTTCGAGGTCGGCTTGGGCGGTGGTCTCGGCTGCGGCGTTTTCGCCCTCTAGACGCTGTAGTTCGGCTTGGGCCT
>NZ_BAAASM010000091.1:0-1209 GCF_039532885.1 Streptomyces nogalater
CAGGCTCATGCCCAGGCTGGAGGGCAGGGAGACCTCCAGACGCTTGCCGCCGACCTCGACCACGACCGTCTCGCGGCCGGTGTCCTCGTCGGCGTCGGTCTCGGCAGGGCCGGTGAAGGGTTTGATGTCGTTGACGAACTCGGTCTCGATCCACCGGGTGTGCACCGTGAACGGACCGTCCTGGCCGTGGACTTCGGGGGCGAAGGCGGGGTCGGTGACCACCTTGCGGTGGAAGGGGATCGCGGTGGCCATGCCCTCCACCCGGAACTCCTCCAGCGCCCGCGCGGCCCGCTGGAGGGCCTCCTTACGGGTACGGCCGGTCACGATCAGCTTGGCGAGCAGGGAGTCCCAGGCCGGACCGATCACACTGCCGGCCTCCACTCCCGCGTCCATGCGCACACCCGGGCCCGAGGGTGCCTCGAAGGCGGTGACGGTGCCGGGAGCGGGCAGGAAGTTACGGCCCGGGTCCTCGCCGTTGATACGGAACTCGAAGGAGTGACCGCGCAGCACCGGGTCGTCGTAGCCGAGTTCCTCCCCGTCGGCGATACGGAACATCTCGCGTACCAGGTCGATACCGGCGACCTCCTCGGTGACCGGGTGCTCGACCTGGAGGCGGGTGTTGACCTCCAGGAACGAGATCGTGCCGTCCTGCCCGACCAGGAACTCACACGTGCCCGCGCCCTCGTACCCGGCCTCCTTCAGGATGGCCTTCGACGCCCGGTACAACTGCTCCCTCTGCTCCTTCGACAGGAACGGGGCGGGAGCCTCCTCCACCAGTTTCTGGTGGCGGCGTTGCAGGGAGCAGTCACGGGTGGAGACCACCACGACGTTGCCGTGCTTGTCGGCCAGGCACTGCGTCTCCACATGCCGGGGCCGGTCCAGGTACCGCTCCACGAAGCACTCCCCGCGCCCGAACGCGGCGACCGCCTCACGCACGGCGGAGTCGTACAGCTCGGGGACTTCCTCCAGCGTCCGGGCGACCTTCAGACCGCGCCCGCCGCCACCGAACGCGGCCTTGATCGCGATCGGCAGGCCGTGCTCCTCGGCGAACGCCACGACCTCCTCCGCCCCGCTGACGGGGTCGGGGGTGCCGGCGACCAGCGGGGCACCGGCGCGCTGGGCGATGTGACGGGCGGCGACCTTGTCACCGAGATCGCGGATCGCCTGCGGCGGCGGGCCGATCCAGACCAGCCCGGCATCGATGACGGC
>NZ_BAAASM010000092.1:0-10301 GCF_039532885.1 Streptomyces nogalater
ACCACCGGCTACCTGCACGGCGCGGCCTTCTCCCCGCAGGGCGACCTGCGCCAGCTCACCCTGGGCATGGACGGGACGTCGTCGGCGAAGAAGGCCTACCTGAACTGGGACTACGAGGAAGGCACCCGCCGCCTCACCCGCTCCTACGTCACTGACGACGTGCACGGCTACATGCCGCAGGAGCTGAAGTTCACCCAGGACGACGCCGGCAACGTCACCTCTATCACTGACGCCACCACCCTGGGCGGCACGGCCAAGGCCGACAACCAGTGCTTCACCTACGACGGCAACCGCCGCCTGGCCGAAGCCTGGACCCCCAAGACCGCGGACTGCGCCTCCTCCGGCCGCACTCTCGCCAACCTCGACGGCGCGGCCCCCTACTGGACGTCGTACACCTATACCGGCGCCGGCCAGCGCAAGACCGAGACCCAGCACACCACCACCGGCGACAAGACCACCACCTACACCTACAACGACCCCGCCGACACCAAGCCCCACACCCTCGACAAGACCACCGGCACCCGCACTGCGGCCTACTCCTACGACGCCGCCGGCAACACCACCTCCCGCCCCGGCCCCACGGCCCAGCAGACGCTGACCTGGAACACCGAAGGCGACCTCGCCAAACTCACCGAGGGCACCAAGGAGACCGGCTACCTCTACGACGCGAACGGCGAGTTGCTGATCCGCCGCGCCAAGGGCGACGGCGAGACCGTCCTCTACCTGGGCGCCGGCACGGAACTCCACGTCACGACCAAGGGCACCACGAAGACAACCTCGGCGACCCGCTACTACACGGCCAACGGCCAGACCATTGCCGTCCGCACCGCCACCGCCGGCGTCACCGGCACCAAGCTGAGCTTCCTGGCCGCCGACCACCACGGCACCTCCAGCATCGCCCTTCAAGCCGGCACCTACGCGCTCACCAAGCGCTACAGCACCCCCTTCGGCGCCCCCCGCGGCACCAAACCCACCACCTGGCCCGATGACAAGGCCTTCCTCGGCAAACCCGCCGACGACACCACCGCCCTCACCCACATCGGCGCCCGCGAATACGACCCCACCACCGGCCAGTTCATCAGTGTCGACCCCATGCTGGTCCTGGACCAGCACCAGTCGCTCAACGGCTACGCCTACGCCAACAACACACCGGTTACCATGTCCGATCCGTCGGGCATGTGCATGGCTGATGCCTGCGGTTACGGCGTACCCAAGGGCCGCGTCGTATTCGACGACGACAAGCCGGGCGAGATCATCACAGATGGCCCGGTCAACCCAGGAAACACGGGCGGCAACTACTGCCACCACGGAAAATGCGGCCAGACTAAATACAATAAATCTGGCACCGCGCACAAGAGGAACGGTGGTAAGTCTCCGTCGGTCGGCTCCGGAATCCAGTACGAATGCAAATATTCCGGCCCTGGCCAGCAGTGCCTCCCGGTAACAGGACCGGGGGACTCCCAAAGCTCCGTGGGAAACTACATCTCCAGCCTGGTGCACAACGTTGACTTCTGGTCGGGCCTCGGGGACACCCTCCTCGGAGGGTTCAGTGCAGGCGGCGGTGTCGTCCTTGGTGCCTCGGGCGTAGTCGAATGCGGCACCGCAGTGCTGTGCGAAGTAGGAGTCCCCTCGATCGCCGGCGGTGCCGGAGCCGTGGTCTTCGGCAAGAAGATGATCGACTCGGGCGCGGACAAGCTGGGCCAAGCCTTCCGTGAAGCAGACGGCGCCGCAAGTGAAGGTGGCGCTTCTTCGGCGCCCGACTGGATACCTAAGTCCGCAACCAGCAAGGTGCCGGATTCCTTCGGTGCGGGGAAAGCCACTAAGAAGGGAATCGGGTGGCGGTGGAACGATGGTAAGGGTAACGGGGTTAGGATCGATCAGGGAAACTTGAACAACTCGCAGGTGTATCAACAGGTTGATCACGTGGTGATCAATTCTGGCGGAAAGATTCTCGGGCGAAATGGTAAGCCGATCGAGGGCGATATTAAATCTAACGCCTACGAGGCGCACATACCGCTTGAAGAGTGGCTGAAATGGAAATCATGGAATTCTCCCAGGTGAATGATGTGTCGTTCCCGGAGATGCGAAGGAACGTGCTTTCGGCCGTTCAGGCTCTGTCTGACGAAGAGTATCAAAGGAGAGTCTGGGTCGATATGGATTATCCTCATGAGGGGTATTATGACGACTTCGAAATGAATCTACACATCCTCTACGATGACACCTTGGTCCTAGAGGATCCGGAATCAGCGATGGGAACTGTGCTTCGATCGGAGGAAGAGGTGAAAGCTATGGCGGAGCTTGCATCTGCCATCGACCTCTTGCTCGATAGAGAAGGGACAGGAAAAACAGATGCTGAGTACATCTCATCCCCGCTATGGGGTCCCGTTGTGAGGTCTGCTGCGGTTGCGCATGCTGCGCTGACCAGATAGTGGCGGTCCAAGCACCTGTTGGTGCAGGGCCGTGGGGCCGGGTAGGGGCATCCTGCTCGGCCCCACGGCCCGTCCTACGCCGCTATGACCAGTGCATGCCGATGGGCGGAGAGCAGCTCTGCCTGCTCCGGGGACAGTGTGGCGGCGCGCTTACGTAGCCGTCACCAGAGGCTATCGGCGCTTGGACCTCGGCGGCCTGTCCTGGATCCAGGAGATCCGTTGACGAAGACCAGCAGTCCGCTCAGGCTACTTCGATCAGACCAGCCCCTCATGCCGGCCATCCGCAGCATCGACCGATAGGCGAGTGCCTGAGCCTGGTGACCCGCCTACCTACTGCTCCGCCGCGGGATATCGGACCTTCGCGCCCTGGACGAGTTCGGCCCGCTCGGTATCTGTCCGATCGTCTGGCGAGTTGTCCGCCGCCGCAAGGGCATCGACCACACCTGAGCGGCAACTCAGCGGTGGTGGGTCGGGGTCGAAGATCAGGCTGGCGGGCAGTCTGGCCGCGGCCCAGCCGTAGATCCGCGGCCTCTTGGCCCCGTTGCCGCAGGACAGCCGCTGCCAGGCGTCCCCCGGTGCTTCGCCGATGAACTGGTCGATGCGCCAGATCCCGGCCAGGGAATGGATTTGCTGGGACTTGGGCACCGCGACCATGGCGGGGGAGGCGAGCGGCGTGGACTCCGGCGCGGCGAGGCGGTCGGCGAAGGCGGCCACCATTTTCGCCGGCGCTCTGCCCGGGAGTGCCTCGGTCGGCGAGGTAGCTGCCGAACGTCGCGGTGAGATCCACGGTGCCGTCGTCGGCTGCGTCGGCATCGGTCAGGGTGCTGGTGTCACCGCTTGAACGCCGGTTGGTCCTACCTTGAGGCTGAGTGACTTGCCGCCCCTTGGCAGTGGTTTTGAGTTCCCGGCCGGAGGTTCCTCGGCAGGGCGCTGGACGCGAGTCCCTGGAGATTGCCACGTTGGATCTGGTGTATGTCTCTCGCGGACCGCTACACCCACAGCCAGGCCCCGACTGCCCATCAGTTCCTCGCCCCTCACCTCGCCCACGTCGTACAACATGCCGGGCTATCGTGTCGAACGTGGGAACGAGTGACGTGTGGCAAACGCAGACAGAGCAGGGATGGGACGACCAGTACGGGTACGTCTGTGCTGGGTGCGTCGACGACGAGAGCCTCGCTGCGAAGATCCGTGCGGATGCCGACGACGAAGATGCCTGCGACTACTGCGAACGCACTCCTGCTGCTCCCATCGACAGCCTCTTGGAGGCATTCTTCGACGGGCTGCGCACCGAATACGCCCTGGCCGGTGACGAGTCCGCCTACTTCGAGGGTGAACTTGTACCGACCCGCCACTGGGACGGCCCCGATCTCGTTGATTGCCACGCGGAGGTCCTACGCGGCGAGGAACTGCAGGCGACCGTCCGCGACGCCGCCCGGTATGACGACGTCTGGGTGGAGCGTGACTTCATCGCGCCGCGCGAGGACGAGGCGCTGCTCGACGGCTGGCAGCGCTTCAGCCACCAGGTCAAGTACCGCACCCGGAACGTCTTCTGGCTGGCGCCGCCCGACCGTGACGAGGACCTCCTGGGCGGCGGCGAGATTCGCGCCGCCGACGTTCTGGAGACGCTCGGCCGGCTCCTACCAGAAGCTGGCCTCGTACGGGAGCTCCCGCCCGGGCACCGGCTGTGGCGTGCGCGTGCGCACGCGAGGGTCGAGGAGCAGTGGAGCGCCCGGATGCTGGGTACCGCACTGCCCGAACAGGCCCGACAGCCCAACCGGATGAGTCCGGCCGGTATCCCGCTGTTCTATGGAGCCGACAGCCGTGAGGCTGCCGTTCAGGAAGTGACTCGGCACGCCTCCGACCACATCTCCTACGTCACCTCGGCCGCCTTCGAGACCACCGGTCCGTTCCGGGTGGTCGACTTCACCCTTCTCGATCCGGTCCCGTCCCTCTTCGACACCGACCGTGCTCACTTGCGACGGGCGCTTATGTTCCTCCATGAGTTCGTGAAGCAGATCAGTGCTGGCGCGGACGGACGCGAGCACCTCGACTACGTACCCACACAAATCGTCACCGAATACCTGCTGAGAGTCTTCGACCGGCAGCACCCCGTCGACGGCCTGCTGTTCGCTTCCTCCGCTGCTGGTCCCGGCTCAGTGTGCACGGTGCTCGACACCCCTCAGGAATACTGCCTCGACCCGGACGACCCCGACCCCGGCATGTACAGCGCGCTGCGCATGGTCCGCGGAACACTGCACGCCAACCAACCTCTGCCACCCCCGCTCCGCGCGAGTTGACCCGTCAGCCGGTGGGGTTGATCTCGGCCGCTGGCCGGACTGAGGCGGAGATCGCCTGCCACCGCCGTGCCGTCCGCCTGCTCAATCGACCAACGGGCTGTGCTCCCGCAGCCCGGGAGACAGTCCACTGCAGCTTGTGCGACAAGGCGGCAGCGGCCGGCCCGCTGTGATGCGGTGACGTGCACAGCAGCCACCTGCGCCGGTCATCCCCATGCCTCCTCACCGCCCAGCCGGACAGCCGCCGAGCCCGCGGGCAGATCCTGCAGCAGATTCCTGCACCACCTCAGCGGCCCCGGAAAAAGGACTGTTTATCGGGAAAACCTCCCGTAGCCACTGCCCCAAGAGTTACGGTCTGTGCTCATGCGGTTTCTGCACACTTCGGACTGGCACCTGGGCCGCCGATTCCACGGAGAAGACCTCATCCCCGCCCAGCGTGCCTTCCTCGACCACATGGCTGACACAGCCCGCACCGAGGCCGTCGACGCCATCCTCGTGGCCGGCGACATCTACGACCGTGCCATCCCCAGCCTGGACGCCGTGCGCCTGTTCAACCGCGCCCTGCACCAGCTCGCCGACCTCGGCGTGCCGATCATCATGATCAGCGGAAACCACGACTCCGCCCACCACCTCGGCGTCGGATCCGGGCTCTTCGCCCGCGCCGGGATCCACCTGCGCACCGACCCGGACACCTGCGCCGTCCCGTCGTCCTCAACGATCCCGACGGCCCGGTCGCCGTGTACGGCATCCCCTACCTCGAACCGTCGATGGTCCGCACCCAGTTTGAGGCAGAGGCCGCCTCCCATCGCGCGGTGCTGACCGCAGCCCTGGACAAGATCCACGCCGATCTCACCGACCGCCGGCCGGCCGGGACCCGCTCCGTCGTTCTCGCTCATGCCTTTGTCACCCCCGGCACCGGCCAGAGCGAGGAAGACCGGGTGGAGGAGTCGGCCAGCGAACGCGACATCAGCGTCGGCGGGGTCGCCTACGTCGGCGCGGACGTCTTCGACGGCATCGACTACGTCGCCCTCGGCCACCTCCACTGCCATCCAGGTCCTGCGCACCCACGACGACCGCCTCGAAGCACGCCTCGCCGACCCCCGAACCTACCGCCCCACCATGCCCGGCGAGGACCCCGACGCCTGGCTGCACTTCGACCGTCCCACCCAGGCTGAAGAAGTCGCCCTCGCCCTCTCGCTTCGGGTCCTGGCCTCCAAGAGCGCCGAATGGCGCCGCGGCCTGATGACCGCCCGCCGCTACCACCGCACCCACCACCACCTCGACATCCCTCAGGCCTACGAAGACACCACGGGCTACCCGCTCGGCCGCTGGCTCACCTGGCAGTGCCACCTGCATACCACCGGTGTCCTCGACTCGGCACGCGCCCAGGCCCTTGAACGCCTCGGCATCATCTGGGACCCTCGCCAGCAGGCCTTCGAGCGGGGACTGGCCTACGCCACTGCCTACGTTGCCCGCAACGGCCACCTCGCCGTCCCGGTCGACTACCTCCACGACGGCTTCCCCCTCGGCCGCTGGCTGGCCACCCAGCGCACCCGCGCCCACGACCTCACGGCAGAACGCACCGCCACCCTCACTGCCCTGGACCCGTGGTGGAACCCACCCTGGCCGATCACCTGGCAGCGCGCCTACCACGCGGCCCGCAGGCAGACAGAACAGAACGCGGCCTCCTCATCGGCGGGGGAGTGGCTTGTCACCCAAGCCCACCGTGCCGATGACCTCCACCCCGAGCAGCGCCGCCTCCTGAAACCCTGGGACTTGACCTGCTGGACGCATCCGCCTCCCGCGCCAAGGTGGCTGCTGCTTATCGCGGCCGTCCTTGCGGTCCTGGGCGGCATCTTGTGGTGGCACCAGGGGGCCCAGCACGCGGAGCAGGAACGGGCCCGAGCACAGGCCTTGCGCTATCAGCTGGCACAGCTGGATGCGCTGTCCCACCGGCAGTTCGAGCACGCGATACGCGATCTGATGCACCGGGACGGCTGCAGCGATGCCATTCAGGTCGGCGGGCGAGGCGACCTGGGTGCGGATGTGAAGGCCACCGACCCGCTGGGGCGGTCCTGGGTGATCCAGTGCAAGCACCGCCGCAGCGGCCTCCAGGGCGCGCCGGTGGGCACCCCGGAACTGCAGGTGCTCAACGGGACAGGCCGCCCGGTCCACAAGGGTGATGTCGTGGTGATGGTGATCAATGGAAGAATCACCGAACCAGGCCGCGTCTTCGCCCGGCAGCAGCGGCTGCACCTCGTCGACCGCCACGTACTGGCGTCGTGGGCCGCGGGCTCGAGGCCGCTGTGGGAACTGCTGCCTGCCCTGCCGCCGCCTCGCACGCCGTCACAGCTCTCCTGAACCTGCTCCTGACCATGCCACCACCATGGGTCAGCCCTCCGCCGCACTCGCACCCATGACCACGAGGCCAGCCGCAGCGTTGTCCCGCATCTTCGCCCCGAACAAGCGTTCTGCTCGGTATGCGGTCAATGAAGAGCGTCGATGGCCTGCGCGATGAGGGTCCGGGCTTCAGCTCCGTAGACGGCCGCGCCACGTAGCTGTTCGAACGCTTTCAAGTAGAGGGCGATCTCGTCCGGCTGTGTGATCCGTACGCGGGCGGATACGAGTTCGACGCTGACGAGTCGGTCGTCGTAGACGTGGAAGGTCTCACGGGGCCACTGCCCGCGTGAGGGGGAGGCCAAGGGAATGATGCCGACGGAGACCTGGGGGAGGGCGCCGGCGGTCAGGAGGTAGCCGAGCTGGGCCGCCATTGCGTCGGCATCGCAGACCTGGTGGCGCAGGGCTGCTTCCTCGATCACCGCCACGAGCCGGTGTCCGGGTTCGTGGATGATCCGGCTGCGCTCGACGCGGGCCCGGGCCGCTTGCGCGCTGTCGTCCACGGGGACGTCGTGGAGCCGGGCGCTGGTGTGCAGGATGCCCCCGGCGTAGCCCTCGGTCTGCAGCAGGCCGGGCACGAGGGTCGAGGAGTAGATGCGGAACAGCGCCGTGCTCCGGTACAGCTCGAGATAGCTGTCCTGGAGCCGGCGCAATCCGCTGCGGACTTGGCGCCGCCATTGGGTGTAGGCGGTCTCGGCATCGCGGGACTCGGCGATGATGCCCTCGGCCTGGTCGTCGGCGCCGCATGCGTGGCACCAGCGGCGGATGTCGTCGGGGGTGGGTGCTGTGCGGGCGTTTTCCAGACGGGATGTCTTGGGGTGGGTCCAGCCGCACAGTGCGGCGAGTTCGGTCCCGGTCAGGCCCGATTCGGCCCGCAGGTCGCGCAAGCGGCGTGCGACGCGTTCGCGGGCGGCCTGAGCCGAGGAGGACGGTGAGGCGGCCATGTGGTGCGGCTGGACCCTTTCGTGTCGTGCTAGCAGATCTTGTACTCGTCGTGCGGGATACCCCTGGCCCAGACGGAGTTGAAGGCATCGGCACACAGCCGGGCGGCGGCCGGATCCTGACTGATCTCCCCGGGGGCCGACGCGCCGTCGCCGGTGAAGTGGTTCCAGCGGATCAGCCGACCGTCGACCAGCCAGAAGTCGTTGCCCGGCAAAGCGATATCGGATGCCTGGCGGCGGGGCAGCCACCGCACCTGCTCGCCGGCCGCAAGGTTGACGACCGTGCCCGCGTGCTCGTACCGGACGTAGTCGCTCACCGGCTCCGACACGATCCGCGCCCGCCGCACGACCACACCGCGCGCGACCGTACGGCGCACGAGTTCCACCCACGGCCGCCAGTACGGCGAGGCGGGGTCGGTGTCGACCTCGCCGGTCTTCCTCCACCGGGCAAGCGCCTCCGCCTCGCCGGCCACCCCGTAGGCATCGCGCATTTCCAGGTGAAGGGCCGATTCGCGTGCACCGTCCAGCAGTTCAGCGAAGCTGGGCACGCTCTGCGGCATCACACGCCTCCCTCAGAATCGACACCATGCGGGCCGGCACCCGCACGACCTGCTCATGCTCCGGGATGCCGACCGCGTGGCCGGGCATCTCAAAGGCGGCACACTCGGCTTCCGTCGCCTCATCAGGCTTCCACCCCTGGATGACGAGTTCGCCTCTGTTCTCATCGACCCACACGGTCGGGCTCTCACCCTGCCCAGTGTTCGGGTCGATGCCGATGAACCGTAATGACACCTCGACCTCCAACGCTGTGAATGTGCACGGATGTACACACACTCATTCCAACCAATGCCACGGTCAAGACGAGAAACCCGCCAGCTAACTGGACGAACCAGCCAGCGCGAACATTCGTGAACACCACTGGCTTCGTCACACTCCGCGCGCCTAGCGTCGATGGCAGGCACAACCCCGGGGAGTCGTCCATCTCACCAGGAGACGGCCCACACTTGAGGGAGCGACGAATGCAGCAAGGCAGGCCCGCGCGGCCACCTGCCACATCGATGCCGCAGTCGTCAGCGGTGCTCCCCGGCGACAGCAGTGGACAGACCGACCCACCTCACGCCATCAGGACCTGGCTGGCTGGCGCGCACGACCTTCCTGCTCAGGCCCGCACTGAATGGGCCGCCCATCGGGTGGCCCTGCTGTCGCTCGGCCGGCGCTTCGCAGCTGTACGCATTCCCGGCGTCATCATCCACGCCGCCGTCGGCACCGATGACCGCCAAGCCGTCGCGGATACGGTGGGAGCACAGGTGCGCGGACCAGTCATCCACGACGTATGCGCCGTCGGCCCCACCTATTGGGCACTCGTCCCTTGGCATCCGGGCAGCCATTGGAGCGGCACCACCGAGATCTCGTACCTCGGCCCCGTCACCTACCTTGGCGTCCCAGATCTCGGCTGTACCGAGCCACCCGGCCCCTACTGGGTAACGCCACCTCGTCATTGCCGCGACCTGTGCCACCCCGAAACCGTCCTCGACCTCATCGTCCGAGGCGGTCACCGGCTCCGGCATGAGCCGCCGTGACCCTAGATCGACCAGCACGGCCGCCCCCCAGGGCCGCACGGCGCGCCTTCCTGCTCAGCCCCCGACAAGCAGGTCGGGGGATGGATCTGGCACCGGAGCCGAGGACCTGCCCAGCAGGTGGTGTGCGGGGCAACCCCTCACTCCGCTTACGTCCTTGCCTTCTTCGTGAAGCGGGCAGGCGATGCTTGACTGAACTGCTCTCTGTCTCCAACTCAACTTCTGCAAGAGGATGTTGGCCCTTGTCGCTTCTCGCCTGAGCAGCGGGCGAGACTGCTTGTGTCGGGCCGGGCGGCCGCCCACACCGACACGAGCGGCCTGGCCCGATGAACCGGTGTACGAGAGGAGTTCTCGTGACTGCTCCTGTGGTGATCTTGGACTGCTACACCGTTGAGCCCAGCGGTCTGGGCGTCCCGCCGTACCTGTCCGCCTACGTGCGGCAGGCCTACGCGGCACTGCGCCGGGCACGCCCCGGCGCGGACGTCAGGTACATAACGATCGATGACGTCCGCTGGTGCCTGGCCGGAGGCCGCCCAGCCGTCACACCACCCTTGAGTGACCGATGGACGTACTCGGCAACCGTGAACCAGGACAAGGCAGTGGAACTGTTACGGGACGCCGAGGCGGTGGTCGTGGTGGCGGGGGACAAGGTGCCCTCGGTCC
>NZ_BAAASM010000093.1:0-924 GCF_039532885.1 Streptomyces nogalater
CCTGCGAGGCCTGCCAGTAATGCCCCGGAACACCAACCTGCTCGACCCCGGCTTCGAACTCACCCTGCGCCCCATGCGCTACCCCGACTTCTACGAACGCTACCGGGACGCCATCAAGAACACCTGGACCGTCGAAGAAGTCGACCTCCACTCCGACGTCGCCGACCTCGCCAAACTCACCCCCGAAGAACAACACCTCATCGGCCGCCTCGTCGCCTTCTTCGCCACCGGCGACTCCATCGTCGCCAACAACCTCGTCCTCACCCTCTACAAACACATCAACTCCCCCGAAGCACGCCTCTACCTCTCCCGCCAGCTCTTCGAGGAAGCCGTCCACGTCCAGTTCTATCTGACGCTGCTGGACACCTATCTGCCCGACCCGGAGGACAGGGCGGCCGCCTTCGCCGCCGTGGAGAACATCCCCTCCATCCGCGAGAAGGCACAGTTCTGCTTCACGTGGATGGACTCGGTCGAAAAACTCGACCGGCTGGAGACCCAGGCCGACCGCCGCCGCTTCCTGCTCAACCTCATCTGCTTCGCCGCCTGCATCGAAGGACTCTTCTTCTACGGCGCCTTCGCCTACGTCTACTGGTTCCGCAGCCGCGGCCTCCTCCACGGCCTGGCCACCGGCACCAACTGGGTCTTCCGCGACGAGACCATGCACATGAGCTTCGCCTTCGACGTCGTCGACACCGTCCGCAAGGAAGAACCCGACCTCTTCGACGACCAACTCCAGCAACAGGTAACCGACATGCTCAAGGAAGCCGTCGAAGCCGAGCTGCAGTTCGCACGCGACCTGTGCGGCGACGGCCTCCCGGGCATGAACACCGCCTCCATGCGCCAATACCTCCAATGCGTCGCCGACCAACGCCTCACCCGCCTCGGCTTCGCCCCCGTCTACGACTCCGAAAACCCCTTCTCCTT
>NZ_BAAASM010000094.1:0-1102 GCF_039532885.1 Streptomyces nogalater
TTCACCCGCAAGCGGCTGACGACGATCACCACCTACGCCTGGAACGCCAAGGCGGCCACCCCCGGCTACGAGCCGGTGGACGTCTGGGCGCTCAAGCACCTCTACCTCGACCCCGGTGACACCGGTGACTCCACCGACCAGTCGCTCTGGCTCGACGAGATCCGGCACACCGGCAAGCGCGGCACCGACCTCTCCCTCGACCCGGTCAAGTTCGACCACGTGATGCTGCCCAACCGGGTCGACGGTACGGCGGACGACATCCTGCCGCTGAACAAGCCCCGTCTGAAGGCTGTCACCTCCGAGACCGGCGCCCAGACCATCGTCACCTACCTGGACGCCGACTGCACCGCGGCCGGCACCAAGCCCAGGCTGGACGAGAACACCCGGCGCTGCTACCCGGTGTACTGGTCGCCCAACGGTGAGAAGGATCCCCGGCTCGACTGGTTCCAGAAGTACCCGGTCGGCTCCGTGTCCACCACCGACCCCCATGGCGGCTCCGAAGCCGTACAGCACAGCTACCAGTACACCGGCGGCGGCGCCTGGCACTACAACGAGGACCCGATGACGCCCGCCAAGGAGCGCACCTGGTCCAACTGGCGCGGCTACCAGCAGGTCACCCACCTCACCGGCCTCTCCGGGCGCACCCAGAGCAAAGAGACCAGCATCTACCTGCGCGGTATGAACGGCGACCGCGTCCTCGGCTCTGACGGCAAGACCCCGGATGCCGACCAGCGCAAGACCGTCACCGTCACCGGTATCAAGGCCGGCCAGATCACCGACGCCGAGCAGTACGCGGGCTTCACCCGCGAAGCGGTCACCTACGACGGCACCGACGAAGTCGGCGGCACCGTCAACGACCCCTGGTCCAAGCGGACGGCGACCCAGCACAAGTCCTACGCCGACACCGAGGCGTACTACGTACGCACCGCGGCCACCCACACCCGCACCCGCATCACCAGCAAACTCACCCCCTACGACCGCGTCACCACCGTCAAGACCACCTACGACGACTACGGCATGGCCACCACCGTCGAGGACCAGGGCGACGACGCGGTCACCGGCGACGAGAAGTGCACCCGCACCTGGTACGCCCGCAACGACG
>NZ_BAAASM010000095.1:0-2657 GCF_039532885.1 Streptomyces nogalater
CGCCGGACTCCACCTCGCCGCCATCTTCATCTGGTCGGCGAGGTGATCCGAAGGAAACGGCCTAGACCGATCACTGTCAGCACTGCGATTACCGTCGGCACGCTGCGGATGCGATGAGCGGCTGGACTGCGCGAGCCACGAACAGCAGCGTCAACACACCCCACCCCATTCTCGTCAAATTGACGACAATGGAGTAGGGTGTCGAGCACCGGCTGCGCGGGCCAGCGCCAGACAGGACAGCAAAAAAGGGGCTTCTGGATGACCACCGAGGACGGGCTCTCAAGCGGTTGGGCGGCACCCGTACACCTGGCCCCTGCGTTCGAGACCTACAGCGAATACGAAGTGGTCACAGCCCCGCGGACCAGGACCAGCCAGCTCTTCCACTACACCAACACCGCTGCGGCCGTCACCGGCATCCTGCCCACGGGAACACTGCGCCTGTCGCCCTACAAGTCGACCAATGACCTGTGGGAATCACAGCCGCACTACCCGACGCTCAGCGCCCACCACGACCAGCAGGACCTCGACGCCGGCTTCCCCATCTGGGACGAGATCGACCGGCACCTACGCCTGCACACCAAAGTCGGATGCCTGACTCAAGACGTAACTCTCCCGTCCAGCGTGTTCAACCCCGACGCGCTGCGGGGATGGGCCCACCTTTCGCTGTGGGCTCACTACGGTGCCGGGCACACCGGCGTGTGCCTCAGGTTTGACCGGGACAAGCTCGTCAAGTCCTTTCTCGAACACGCCGGTCCGGCAGCCTTCGCCTTCCACGGGCCGGTCCGCTACCTCAGCAGCCAGGACGGCCCTCCCACCCGGGGAATCGATGTCGGGCAGGTCGCCGAGTTCGGGGCGGATGCCGTGGCACTGGCCTATGCGGAAGCCAACAAGGACTTGTTGTTCTTCCGTAAGCACATCGACTGGGCCAGCGAGGCCGAGTACCGGCTCGTCCTGCTGAATCAGTCCACCGAGTTCGACTACGTCGACATCAGGTCCGCGCTAACCGCCGTCGTCTTGGGCAGCGCGTTCCCGCAGGAGCAGGTGCAAGACCTGCTGGAAGCTCTCAAGCCCTACCCGGGCGTCACCGTGGAGTATCTGCAGTTCCTCAACCGAAGGCTGCTCTGCTTCCCATTCGAAGGCTTCGTCCCACAATCTCGCTCCCACTCCACTCAGGCTTGGCCCGCTCCGCGGCGGGAGGGCTCCCTGGCCGAGCGACTGCTGGCGCTGCGCAGTGCCGAGACCGCAGCCGACGCACGCCGCCAGGCCGCCGAGGCTCTCATCCAGGTACCTCTGGCTCAGCTCGGAGAAGGCGCCGCGAGGCTCGTTTCACAGTTGGACCTGTGGCCCGAGGTCGAGGTAGACAGCCACGCCCGGGTTACAGCCGTGCCCGAACATCTGCGCACACGAAGCCCTGGAGTCCCCGGAGAGACCATCCACTACGAACGTGGCTTCCTGTGCGTGGTGGAAAACCTTCCCCGCCAGTCCCACACCCTGACAGCCTCGGCGGCCATCCAGGTCTTGGACGACGAGCAGCTCCGCCTTCATGCCCTGGTGAACACCGAACACTGGCTGCCTGAGGGAAACAGGCGCGAGGAACACTGGCGTAGCGAGCAGGAGACCGATGCAGCCAATGCCCAGGCAGCGGTGGCTGCACTCCTGGAGGAGCTGACCGCTGCTGTGCAGCGCACCCGCACGGCATTCGATGACGCGCGCGGCGTCAGCCCGGAACAGCCAGAAGAAGCACCGTGCTGCCCAGATCAGGACAAGCATTGATGCAGGGAGACCAGCTTCAGGCGTGTGGGCCGACCGTCATTACCACGGGCGGGCGTCAGCAGGCCATGTAACCGGCCGTCGCCGGCCCGCCCGCCTCATGGCCGAGCCAGAAACCGCATAACGCCGAACTGCCCGCGGGGGCCATCCAGCCACGCTCGACCGCTGGCCACAGCGTGAGCGAACCGGGACATGGCGCCCTTACTGATGCCCACTTACCCAACAGTGATCTGTCGCGCCGCCACCCACAACAGCACCGGCGGCGGGCTCCTCACGTGCACCGACAGCCGGACCGAGTCCGGTGCCGGGTCCTGGAACCTCCGTCCTTGGTCCCGGCCGGACGGGGCCTCACGCACAAGCCCGGCCGCACGCACGGTCCGACCGGCTGCGCAGGGCCGACGGTTTTCCCTCTGCATGAGCCAGCATGGTTGTCGGCTGTCTGGTCATCACCCCGCAGAGTTTTCAGGGCCAGCGAGTTCTTGGCGCAGGTCCACGTAACAGCGCAGCCGCACACCCGGCTCCCCAGGCCGGCGTGTGGTGCGCTCGGCCGGCGCGGTGGCCGATGGCTGCGGCCGTGCCCACTACGGCGAGGACAAGGCGCCTGGTCTCCGGCTACATGCAGCGCATGATGGACTGAACTCGCTACAGAGCACACATGAACAGGTCATCTCTGAGGTGAAGTTGAGCTTCGAGGTGGCGAACAAGGCCGGGCGGATCAGCCCGGTGGTGTCCGTCGGGACCAGCTCAACCGCTCCAGAGGACTCCGTACTGCGGCAACATTGGAAGTGCCATCGGCCTGTCCAGCAGCGTCGTCATATGACGTCACCAGCGAATGTCATCAGCCGCCACCAAGGGCATCCGCTTATCTGCAGGTCAGAGCACCCACA
>NZ_BAAASM010000096.1:0-878 GCF_039532885.1 Streptomyces nogalater
CCGACCACGATGCTCGGCTACATAGCCGCCCGCACCGAGCGGCTGATCCTGTCCACCTCCACCACCCTGATCACCACCAACGACCCGGTGAAGATCGCGGAGGACTACGCGATGCTCCAGCACCTGGCCGACGGCCGGGTGGATGTGATGATGGGCCGCGGCAACACCGGCCCGGTCTACCCGTGGTTCGGCCAGGACATCCGCGAGGGCATCAACCTGGCCATCGAGAACTACGCGCTGCTGCGCCGGCTGTGGCGCGAGGACGTCGTCGACTGGGAGGGCAAGTTCCGCACCCCCCTGCAGGGCTTCACCTCCACGCCCCGCCCGCTGGACGCCACCCCGCCGTTCGTCTGGCACGGCTCCATCCGCTCCCCCGAGATCGCCGAGCAGGCCGCGTACTACGGCGACGGCTTCTTCCACAACAACATCTTCTGGCCCGCCGACCACACCAAGCGGATGGTCGAGCTGTACCGCAGGCGCTACGCCCACTACGGGCACGGCACCCCCGAGCAGGCCATCGTCGGCCTGGGCGGCCAGGTGTTCATGCGCACGAACAGCCAGGACGCGGTACGCGAGTTCCGCCCCTACTTCGACAACGCCCCGGTCTACGGCCACGGGCCCTCGCTGGAGGACTTCACCGAGCAGACCCCGCTGACCGTCGGTTCCCCGCAGCAGGTCATCGAAAGGACCCTCGCCTTCCGCGACACCGTCGGCGACTACCAGCGCCAGCTGTTCCTGATGGACCACGCCGGACTGCCCCTGAAGACCGTGCTGGAACAGCTCGACATACTCGGCGAGGAAGTCGTCCCCGTCCTGCGCGAGGAGTTCGCCAAGAACCGCCCCGCACACGTACCGGACGCACCCACCCACCAGTCGCT
>NZ_BAAASM010000097.1:0-1997 GCF_039532885.1 Streptomyces nogalater
AAACGATCTCGTCCACGCTTGCACCGTTTCCGTTGATGCAACGCATGATGGGAATGGATATGACGCAGAGTAAACAAGAATCCAAGCGCCACGGTTGACCGACTGCATATGCCAGAGAACTTTTCGGTTCTCTTTCGGATCTCACGTCGATCGCCTCCTGTCATTTCCGGAGGAGAATGTGCAGCATGGGCCGTTCATGGCTGAGGGCGTAACCCATTGAGCTGGCCCTGGGGCATCTGCTCATGACTCACCGGAGTCACTCGATCGGGTGGCCCGTCCCGGGGAAGTACCGTCTTGGTCACCCTGCAAATGCAACAGGCAAATCGGGTAAATGGGACACCTGTGGGAGGTGGGAAGAGCGGAGCGGAAGGTGCTCGCCGCGTTTGCCCTCGCCTGCCAGGGCACGCCCCCCGCCAGTCTGCCCATCAAGGGCCGCCGAAGACTCGAACAACCGAAAGACGGCAACGTGCTTCGTTGCCCACCTCTAAAGTGGGCATCTCGTCCCTGAGCCCGGAAAGAGTCAAGCCTGAGCAACAGGTGACCCACATCCCCGGCTCAGCTCCGGGCCAGCTTCCTTGGGCAGGGCTGTGTTGCGTCAACTGAGCCTAGGGGAAGCAGTCCTTGCCGAGTGCCCGTGGGGCAGGACCCAGGTCACCTCGTCGGTGTCCAGGCGGTGCTGCCAAGAGGTCAGCACGTGGCTGGCGACCAACCGGTCGAGAAGCTCGGCAGTCTGATGTGGAGAGTGGCCGCACAGACGGGCCAGTACATCCATCTCGATGGTGTGCGCGGCGCGAGATGACAGGTGCGCGGCCAGGACGAGCGCAATCAGCCGTACCGCGGGAGGCGTGGCCCCGGGAAGGGCCGGCGGCCCGGGTCGCAGGGCCCAGTGGGCGGCCCGGCGCCGAGCAGTGCGGCCGGGCGCCTGGTCCCGGACCGCGGCATCGAGCAACTGCACCGTCACCGGTGCGGCCCTGAGGTCCGGTGGAAGCAACCAGCGGCCGTGAGCCAACTCCTCCCAGGCCTCGGCGCGCCCGCGCAGCCGCATGCCGCGCAGCAAGCCTGCGGGCAGCCGGACAAGGCCGCCGGTGTCGGCCCGCAGTGCGCACTGCAGAGCCAGCAGCCGGCCGGCGGGAGAGGTGCACTTTGGAAGCGCGGTGGCCAGGTAGGTGAGCATCTCCCGCACGCGCATTCCTTCCTCCGCGGCGGGCCGGTGCACGCGGTGTGCAGCCGCGGTCGCAGCTGCAGGCGGTGAAGCGGGGGAGTGCGGAGTGCCGAGCACAGTGCAGGGGACGACGGAGGTGTTGCCGGTCGCGGCCGCGCAGGCCGCGCAGGTGTCGGCCAGCCGCCAGACGCGGCCGCCGTCGTCGCGGGTGAGGGCCAGCAGGACAGGACCGGCGCACCCGCGGTGACGCCGATGCCACAGGCAGCCAAGCGACCGGCACTGGCAGATCCGCAGATGCGCGGGCAGCGCATCGGCGCGGGCGTGACAGGCCAGATGAGCCAGGGCGGCAGACCTTGCAGACGCCGCCCTAGGGGAAACCGTGTGGTTGGTGCAGCGGACGCAGACCAGTGCAGGCCCACCCGGCCCCGGGCGCAGTTCCACCGTCCAGACGCGCCGTACCGCGGCGCCGGCGAGCCTCATGGGCTGGCTCTCCTCCTGTCTTGTCCCTGGGGCCGGGCTGCCGCACAGCAGGCACCCGGAGCGGACACGCGTTCATGCAGACCAGTGCACCGTCACTGTCCGCGATCCTCCGAGGCAAATAGTGCAGAAGTCTGCACTGACAGGGCAGAGGTCTGCACCGTCGGATGGTGGAGTGACGATCATCCCGCCCGACCCCAACCTCACCGCCCTGCGAGTCGAACTCGCACGGCTACGGGGTCAGCGCGGATGGACCTTCGACGAACTCGCCGAACGCAGCGGCCTGGCCAGGCGCACCCTCATCGACCTCGAACACGGCCGCACCACCGGCAGCATCACCACCTGGCACGCCCTGGCC
>NZ_BAAASM010000098.1:0-5220 GCF_039532885.1 Streptomyces nogalater
CGACCGCTCCCGCCTCACCTGGAGCCAGGTCCTCGACCTCGCCCAACTGGTCACCGCCCGCGACGGAGTCTTCCTCCACCTCACCGCCCCCGCCACCACCGTGCACCAGCGACTCAAAGCACGCGACGGCCACGCTCCCGCCCTGCAGCAGATCACTGCCCTCGCCCATGCTTACCAACGCGCTTTCGACACCCTCAGCAGCCACGCACCTGTCCTGACGTACGACACCGCATCGAACACCAACCGTCCCCCTGGCTGACACCGGTACGGTTTCCGCCCATCAGCCTCTAAGGCCTCGCTAGGGTGCCCCGAGACAAAGGACCAGACTGTCAAGGGGACCACCGTGGACATCGCCGAGGCCCAGAAGCTCGCCTGGGAAAACAAACTCAGCAAAGGCTTCAACACCAAGGACGTACCCCTGGAGTTCGGACTCCTGACCGCAGAGGTCGGCGAGGCCTTCACCGCCTGGCGCAAGGGACTTCCCGACCGGGGCGAGGAACTGGCCGACGTGTTCCTGTACCTGGCCGGGCTCGCCCAGATGCAGGGTGTCAACCTGGACGAGGAAGTCGCACGCAAGATCGAGAAGAACGCGCGTCGCACCTATGCCCCGGGAGCCAATGGCACTCTCCTTCGAACCGCGGAGGAATAGGCTCACGAAAGCACGTCCGGACCGAGGCTGCGGCCCGCCGACCAGTGGCAGCGGATGTCGGCCGTCTGCGCTCTGAACTCGGGCTGAGGAAGGGGCGTACTGCCAGTGTGTGGGACCGGCGTCCTCGGCACTTCGCCGCCGAGGGTTGAGTCGTGGCGGCTCGCTTCTTCCGGGCGCAGCCCTCTCGGGGAGGGACAAGGCATGCCCGGGGAGCCGAAGGCGAGGTAGGTGCCGTCGCCTTCAACCGGATGGGCGCTGCCCTGTGAATCACGTCCATGCAGAAGTTGGCGGGCGCGCGTTGGGACCCTGTTCGAGAAGTGCTAGGTTACGCCGACAGAGGGGCGAGGGGGCCGGTTCGTGCTGATTCGCTGACACCCGCACGCACCGTATGTCGCGCGGTCGTCGTCGCCAGCGAGCCGACTGCCGTGGATACAGGTTCGACCACAAGTGGGGAACGTGGCGCAAGCAGGGTCGCATTCGGCGGCAGGCCAGATGACCGGATACCTCTACCAGTGCGAACTGGCCCTGCTGGAACTCGCCGAGCGCAGCTGGGACGACATCACGGTCGAAGTACGCATGGAAGTCCTCGACGACATCGAGTTCCTGTACCAAGACAGCCGCGACCCGTTCGTACTGCTGCAGTCTAAACACCGTGAGCGTGCCGGACGGCTGAGTGAGACGGGCAA
The DNA here is from genome assembly GCF_039532885.1 of Streptomyces nogalater. Taxonomy (NCBI): domain Bacteria; kingdom Bacillati; phylum Actinomycetota; class Actinomycetes; order Kitasatosporales; family Streptomycetaceae; genus Streptomyces; species Streptomyces nogalater. Next base: position 1,336 of record NZ_BAAASM010000098.1, read on the forward strand.
GGACTTCTGGCGCTCGGTCGCCTCCTGGATCGACGCACTGACCGTGCTGGGCTGTCTTTCCGACGGAACGATGCCGCTGCTGCGGCTGGCCACCACCCAGGTCGCGGCCGAAGGCACCTTCCTTCACCAGCTCCGCCCCGCCCCCGGACGCTCCGTGGACGATGCCCTGGCCGGCCGGTGAAGCACGGCTGGTGGAACCGGGAGGAGACCGCGCGGGACAAGTTCCGGCGCTGGATCGGCGAGCGCGGCGGCAGGCCGGGCACCCGCGTCGTCCTCCTCGATGAGGAAACCGGTGGGGTGTTGGCCGACTGGCCCGACCAGTAGCCCCGGCATTGCCCGCGGAGTTACTCGTCGGCTGCGTCGTCCTCGGACTCCGCGTGGCGCACGGCCTTCTTCACGGCCTGCTCCAGCTCGTACCGGCTGATCTGGACGGTGGCGGCGTGTTCGGTGACGGCCGTGTGGAAGGCGGCGGACGCCTCGCGCCAACGGCCCAGGTGGGCGTCGTAGTCGTCACCGGTGAGGCCGGAGAGCCGGGCCCGTCCTGCTCGGCAAAGTGCTCCAGGCTGATCAGCTCGTCGGGGATCTCATGCACGGTCATGAATCGTGGGCCGCGCCGGTACTGCGCCAGCGGTTGCCCTTACCGGCCGATCGGGTGCAGCAGCGGCTGGAGAGCGGTGTCCCCTCTGGCTGGTGCCCGCACCTCGGCCCGTCCCGCTGAACCGAACCACGAGGCACTGAGCTGCGAGGGGGGAACGGAGGACATCAGCGGTGTGGTGGGCGACCCGCGCCCACAGCGCGCGAGAATCGGTGGTCAGGTGTGCTCGTCCGGCTCCCTCTGTTACCGGCGGGCGGCGTGCGGCATTCTCGTGCCCATGCGATCCGGGGGCATAGGAGAAGCAGGCGACGCCAGCAGGCGTAGACGCCGCCGGGCGTGGGTTCTGGTCGCGGGGGCCGTCGCGGCTGCCGGGCTCACGCTCGCGAAATGGGTTCGAGTGGGCGGTGGAGCGGACGTCGAACAGGTACTGGGAGCCATCGGGACTAGCGTGGGGCTGGTCGTCGGTGTGGCGTCGCTGTACATGTCGTGGCTCGGCTACCGGGCAGACCGGCGGGAGCACGCCGATGGTCTCGACCTGGCAGCCACGGCCGACGAACTGGCACGGGCGGTGGGTGCCCAGTGGCAGGCGGAGGCGAGTGTGCGCCGCCTCGATGACCCGTACCCGCTGCCGGTTCCCTGGCGACCCGCCTGCGCCAGCTTGGTGGACCCCTGGCACCTGCTCGTCCGAACGGCCACCGGAGCCGTCGCCGACCGGACCACGCTGCCACCTGCGTGGGCCCGCGGTCCCGAGGGCCTGGCCGGCAGCGACGCCGAGGTTGTGGAGGTCTTCACCGACCGCGTACCGGGCAAGCGCCTGCTGATCCTCGGCGAACCGGGCGCGGGCAAGACGATGATGCTCCTACGCCTTCTGCTGGGCCTGATCCGGACACGGCAGCCGGGCTCACCCGTCCCGGTCATCTTCCCCCTGGCCTCCTGGGACCCCGACCATCAGGAGCTCAGCGCATGGCTGGCCGATCGCCTCGCCACCGACTACCCGGGCCTGGCCGGACCGGCCCCTGCCCCGGCCACCAACGGCCACAGCCGACCCACATCGCGAGCCCGCGCGCTGCTGGACCAACACCTGGTCATTCCCCTGCTCGACGGAATCGACGAACTGCCCCCGCACACCCGTCCCGTGGCCCTGGACGCCATCAACCGCGCCCTGCCTCCCGGCACCCCACTCGTCCTGACCAGCCGCACCGCCGAGTACCGGGCCGCCGTCAGTGCGCCCGCCGGCGCTGGCGTTCCCGTACGCCTCACCGCGGCAGCCGGCATCGAACTCGAAGCCGTGGACCCCGGCGAGGCCGCCGCCTACCTGCGCCGCGACGCCGGCGGTGATGGCACCTCGTCCGCCGAGCGCTGGCAGCCCGTGCTCCGTCTCCTGCCCACCGACACCCCTGTCGGCCGGGCCCTGGCTACACCCCTGACGCTGTTCCTGGCCCGGACGATCTACAACCCGCGCCCCGGCGAACGCCCCACGATGCTTCCCGACCCGGCAGAGCTGTGCGACACCACCCGCTTCCCCACCGCCGCCGCTGTCCGTGACCGGCTTTTCGACGGCTTCCTCCCCGCTGTCTACCGCCCACTGCCCGGTCACCACCCGCAGTGGACGAGCCATCAGGCCCGCCGAGCGCTCACCTTCCTGGCTCGGCACCTGGAGGACGACCTGCACGGCAGCACGGACTTCGCCTGGTGGCAGCTGCGGCTGAGGGTGCCCGAAGCCACCCGACGATTGCTGACGGGCGCGGCCCTCGGCGCGGCGATGACCGCGCTGGCGCTGCTGGGCACCGGTCTCGTCATCCTCGCATCCCTCACCGTGGATCCCCAGGGGGACGTGTTGCTGATATTCGACTGGCCGCCTTTCCCGTTCCTCCTCAAAGGCGCGTTCCCCAGCTGGGCTCCGCGTTGGGAGTACGCCGAGGTGTGCGCCGCCTACCTGCCCGCAGGGTGGCTCCTCAGCCAGCTGTTCCGGCTCCGGCAACGAGACATCCCCGCAGTACAGGGCCGTTGGTCCTGGAACCGCAACTCCCTTTTGCTGGGGCTGGGGACCGGCCTCCTTGTGGGGATGGTGCTCGACGTGCTCCTCGATCGGGTGGCCGGCGTCGGCTGGGGTGCCGCAGCGGGACTCGTCTCCTGGCTGATCACTACATGGAGCGCATCACCAGCAGACCTCACCGCAGTGACGAGTCCCCGGCAACTGCTCCGACAGGACCACAAGGCCTTCTGGACCTTTGTGCGCACCGGCGCCCTCCTCGGACTCCTGACCGGGCTCCTCCTGGGGGTCCTCCTCGGCATCCTGAACTGGGACCTGTGGGAATTGGATCTCGTCGATGAACTGGTTCGCAACACCATCTTCTGCTGCTGCATCGGGCTGTGGAGCGGGCTCGTGCTCGGCTTGGCCGCAGCTGTCCACCGCACCGCCACGGGGGAATTCGCCCTGACCCGCCTGTACCTGGCTGTCCGCAACCGCGACATCCTGCCACGCCACCTGATGGCCTTCCTTGCGGACGCCCACCAGGTGCGGGGCGTCCTGAGACAGGCCGGACCCATCTACCAGTTCCGCCACGTCGACCTGCAACGACATCTAGCCCGGCGGACCTGAGATCTCACCATCCCGATGCGCAGCCGGCTCCTGATGCACCAACTCGTCGAGTTGGAGACGAAGTCCGCGATCGTCCGCGAGCCGGGGCCCACACGGGTGATCCGCCTTTCATCAGCGGCCCCGGCCGCTACCGCCTGATGCTCACCATGGACGGCCGACCTGGCCGTCTGGCCTGACCAGCGGTAGCTGTGGTGGCCGTTGAGGTTGCTCGCTGGTCGCGCCGGCGTCCGGCATCCGGAGCCGGACGACGCACGTCGCCGGTTCCCCCACCGGCCGATCGAGGGCAGCTCCTTACGGCAATCAGCCGGTTGTTGGCCCGGACCGACATCCGGCTGGGCTGCTCAGAAAAGCCGACATCCACGCCTGCGCGGAACCGGACCCGCCCGATGAACGTGCAGGCCGTCGCTCGTATCCCCTGATCGGGTAGAGGCTGCGGTTTCCCCCGGGCGCGTCGTATGGTTCCGCCGCTACGAAGAGCACGACCAGTGATCTCCGAAAGGACTCCGTCGTGCGCTTCGCCCGGACCACTGCCCTCGCCGCTGCCCTCGCGGCCCTGCTCGTCCCCGACGCCGCCACCGCCCATGCCGCCCCGGCCACCGACATCGCCAGGCGCGTTCCGGGCCGGACCGTCACCTTGCCGGTGCGCGACGCCCTGGCCGCTCTGCCCGTCCGCGATGAGGACCGCACC
>NZ_BAAASM010000099.1:0-3482 GCF_039532885.1 Streptomyces nogalater
GGCCGACATCACCGTCACCGATCACGCCCCCCGCGTCCTCTACGGCACCCACCGTGCCCGCTGACCCGTCCTCCGCCACGGAGCCGGACATCCGGCGCGTGGGGGTGCTGCTGCCGTGGGCCAACCAGGCGGTCGAGGAGGAGCTGCCCCAACTCGGCGAGCCGGGCGTGGTCTTCCACTACGCTCGGCTCGTGCCGGCCTCCCGCACCACTGCCGTCGACGACGCGTTCTGGCACGGGCTGCGGGCCGCCGCCACCGGCGCCGTCGACTCGATGCGCCACCTCCCGCTGGACGCCACCGTCCTGGCGTGCACCTCCGCCGCCTTCACCGGCGGACCCGAACTCCCCCCGGGCGTGATCACCGCATTCGACGCCCTCACCACCGTGCTGCACCAGCGCCGGCTGGCCCGCATCGTGCTGGCCACGCCCTACCCGCAGCCGGTCACCCGCGCCGAGGCCGCAGCGCTGGGCGAACGCGGGATCCAGGTCCTCGCCCACGCCAGCCTCGGCCTGGACGACGGCTACCCGGCCATTAGCCCCCAGCAGATCCTCGACCTGTGCGCCAGCCTGCCGCCGGCCGCACTCGCCGGAGCGGACGCGCTCGCCGGAGCGGACGCGCTCGCCGGAGCGGACGCGCTCGTACTGTCCTGCACCGGCTGGCGCACCCTGACCGCCGCCACCGCCCTGCACAAGCGGCTGCGCATCCCCGTGATCTCCTCCAACCACGCCCTCGCCCATATCCTCCCGCCCGCCCCAGGAGCAGCGCCATGACCGTCACCACCCCCCACAGATGCACCGACGACCGCGTCCTCGCGTTCGTCACCCGCGCCGCCGCGCTCGCCGACGTAACGGCCGAAGTGGAAGCCAACCACGACCACAACCGCTGGTGGCCGCCCACCATCACCGACCCCCGCATGCGGATGCTCGCCGCCGGCTGGTCCACCCGGATCAACTACCGCATGATCGACACCTACGCCACCGTCCTCGCCGAGGCCAACAAGCTCGGCTTCGACGCCCTCACCGACCTCGACGACGACCAGGCACGCGACCTGATCGCCCCGCTCGGCCTCACCGAGGCCCGCCTGACCTACCTGTACTCACTGGCCGACACCCTGGCCCGCTGGGACAAGGACGGCATCGACCCGGCCGCCTGGGACGCGGCGACGTTCATCACCGCCTTCACCCGCGACGTACGCGGAGCCTCCTACAAAGTCGCCCAGTGCGCCGCCCTGTACGCCCGCGGCTACCACTGCGGCATCATCCCCGTCGACTCCGGCATGGTCACCAAACTCGCCCCCGCCCTCGGCTTCACCCTCCCCTCCGGACCGGCCGCCCACGAGCACCTGCGCCTGCTGCTCGAGCACGCCGTCGCCCGCCACGCCGACGCCCTGCGCGCACTCACCACCGGCCAGAACGTCACCATCCCCGCCGAGGCGGCCCCGACCTGGTGGACCCACCTGACACTGATCTACTTCAAGCGCCTCTACCTCAACCGGCCCCCCGCCCGCCTGTGCACCCGCCGCCCGACCTGTCCTGCCCTGACCGACTGCGCACACACCCAGCCCTGACCGACAGGGAGATCCTGCGATGCAGCGCACCATCGTGATCGGCAACATCTCCCTTGACCACATCCACCGCCCCGGCCACCTGCCGGTCCACCAGCTCGGCGGCGCGGCCCTCCACCTGGCCACCGCGGCCGCCCGTGCCGGTCTCCCGGTCGCCCCTGCGGCCGCCGTCGGCAGCGACCTGGCCCGCCTGCCCGACGACCCACGCCTGCCCCCGCTGGACTGGACCCTCCTGCACCACGCACCACAGCCCTCAGCCGCGTTCACCATCCACTACGACGAGGCCGGCACCGTCACAGCCGTCGACACCACCTACGGCGCCTCCGAACACCTCACCGCCCACGCCCTGCACCTGATCGACCGCTACCCCCAGGCAGCCTTCCACGTCAGCTGCCGCCACCCCCTCGACATCCCTGCCGTACTGCCGGCACTGGTGGTACGAGGCTGCACCTTCAGCCTGGACTTCCACCTCCCCAGCGCCCCGCAACTCATCCCCGCCGCCACGCCCTGGCTCCACCACGCCACCACCATCTTCGTCAACGCCGAAGAACACGCCCTCCTCACCCTCGCCGCCGGCCCCCAGCCCTGCCCGGAAGTCGTCATCAGCGACGGCCCCCGCCCAGCCCGCATCGTCTGCAACGGCCGCGCCCTGCCGCCCGTCACCCCGCCCTCCCTGCCCACCGCCCGGCAGATCACCGGCGCCGGCGACACCCTGGCCGGCACCTACCTCGCCCACCGAGCCCGCGGCATCCCCCCGGCCACCGCCCTGACCCGCGCCGTCAAGGCCGCCAGCCGCCACACCGCCCACACCCCCCTGACCCAACCCGCCCCACGCCGCGCCCCGTCCTGACCAGCAGCAGGAGGCCGCCCAGTGTCCTATTACGTCGCCCACCGTCTCTTCGCGGCCCACGACCGCGCTCTCGCCGCCCAGCTGGCCCACCACCTGGCCCAGAAACTCGGCGAAGATCACGTCTTCCTGCCCTTCTGCGACACCGACGAGGAGGACCTCGTCGCCGACGTCAAAGGCCGGCGGCTCTTCGAACTCGACCGGGAGCGCCTGCGCCGCATCCGTGCCCTGATCGCCATCGTCCACGGACCCAGCCCGGACGACGGCGTCTGCATGGAGATCGGGCACGCGGCCGCCCGCGGCGTGCCCGTAATCCTGCTGACCACCGACTTCCAGGAGTACTCCACCACCCCAGACGGCCCCCACACCCACTTCCCCGACCCGCTCCTGGACGCCCTCGCCACCCGCATCGTCCGCACCCCCCGTCTCGCCGCAATCACCCAGCCCTCAGGGACCAGCCGCTTCGCCGACTTCGCCCTGCGCAACCAGGTCCAGGTCCAGCAGGCCATCGAGGCCTGCGTCGACGCCGCCCTGCAGCTCCCCGCCCCCACCAAGTCGACCACACGTGTCCGAGCTGACAGCACGGTGTACGTCGAGCCCTCCCCGTATGCCCTGTCGCAGCACCCATTACCCGACCTGGTCCGCTGCCCCTCTGTGACCGTCATCGGCCCGACCCGGTTCTCGGCCGGCGATCCCCTCACCGCCGCGCGGCAGGACTGGGCCACCGTGCTCTGCTCCGATCGCATCGTCGTCGACGCCACCGGCCCCGAAACCCCGCCAGGCGCCGCCCTCCTGATAGGCGCCGCCTGCGCCACCGGCTTGCCGGCGGCCGCCTACCTCCCGCGCAGCACCTACACCCACGCCGCCGGCCGCGAGCCCAACCGCCGCAACCTGATGATCCAGTACAGCGTGGACGCCCTACTGAACAGCGAGGAAGAGGTAACCGCGTGGATCGGCGGGTGACTGTCGAAGAGATAGCGAGCCACCGCACCATCGTGGCCGAAGGACCTGACGGCGTGGGCAAGAGCACTCTGGCCCACCACCTCGCCAGCCGCTACGGCTTCACCGCCG
>NZ_BAAASM010000100.1:0-5605 GCF_039532885.1 Streptomyces nogalater
CCACGCCTTCGACGTCCCCATCGAACGCTTCCTCACCTCACTGTGCGAAGGCCACCCGACCCCCGGCGCCCCACAGCCTTGACCCCCCACCACCGCAAGCCCCTCCCGTGCCGACGAGAATCACCCGCACAGGCGAGACGCCCTCGAACGACAGAACCCCACCCCGGCCACACGTTCCCACCCACTGCGCCGATCGCGTGACATCCACGGAAGCCGCCACGACCGACCGGCGCACCACCTGGCACGGTCGCCGCCATGCGCCCCCACAACCCGCCCACAGGCCGTCACTGGGACGGCAGCCCCCGCCATCTCCCTCCCCGCCGCTCCCTGCAGATCGCCACACACAGCCCGAGCCGACTCCTGCGCGCGGGCCAGACCGGCCGCTGCCGCCACTGCGGCAACCGCATCGACTGGTACCCGCGATCCGACGGCCGGCCCATCGCCCTGCACCCCGCGGAAGTGCCCACCACCAGCGTCTCCGCCGCCGGCCGCTGGCACCTCAGCAGCGGCGTCGCCTACCCCCACGATGACGGCAGCCGATGGTGCCGCATCCCGCACGCCGCCCTCTGCCCCCACCAGCCCCAGGACCCGCACACCGCAAGCACCCCACTTGCAACACTGCGCCGCGAACTCAGCCTGCGCACCAGACGCCTGATCGACACGGGCGCCTTCACCCCGGAAACCCACCCGCCCGCCACCGCAGGGCCGGCCGGACACAACGAACGGCCCACCCGCCCCGTCGTCCGGATCCTTCTCATCAACTACCTCGCCGAAAGCCCCATCGACACCCTCCGCTGCGTCGCCCAGACCATCCACCGAGACCGCTGCACACACTCCCTGCCCGCCCAGACCCCAGGACGCTGGATCCTGCTGCCCACCCAGCCAGCCAGCGGTCAACTCACCCTGCCCGATACCAGCATGGCGGTCTACGACCTCAGCCACCTGCCCTACGCAGACCAACTACGCTGGCGCGCCCAACGCTGCACCATCCACGCCACTTCTACCGCAACCGCCGACTTGGCCCTGGCCGGCTGGGAGCCCTTCGACCCCCTCCTGCACGCCGACTACATCCGCACAACACTGCCCACGCCCACCCGGCCCCACCCCCGCGCACGGTGACCGTCCCGCCGTATCGACCCCGCCAGCACACACAACGTCGCGTGGCGACGGATCACCGGCCACCCACCACGGCGCGCCACCTCACTGAAGGCACCGCCAAAGCCGGGCACCCCGCCGATCTGCTCGCCGGCTACGCCGCCGACTCGGTGCCCCGGCCACCCACCGACACGATCACCACACCGAAAGCCGCACGCAGCAAGGCAGCTCCCGGCCCCTCCCCGCCTGCCGTCCCGGCCGGCCTTACGGCCTACGCACGGCCCGAAGGCACCACTTCGAGAGAGCTCCGGCCGACCGACGCTGCGCCGGAGCATGGCCGAACCACGCCGAGCAGCGCACTCGTACTCCGTCCACCAGTTGTTCGCGCACGCGAGCCCCGTACACCCACACACCCGACGTACAAGCCCCACCCATCCCTGCAAGGAACTCTGAGATGAAGCCCACCGACGAGCAAACAGCCGCCCTGGACGCCTTCCGCGCCGGTGAACACCTCACCCTGCAAGCAGGAGCCGGCACCGGCAAGACCACCCTGCTGGCCATGCTCGCCCGCACGACTTCGCGCTGCGGCAAGTACCTCGCCTTCAACCGGGCCATCGCCCAAGAGGCCACCGCACGCTTCCCGCGCACAGTCCAGTGCAAGACCGCCCACGCGCTCGCCTACGCCGCCGTCGGACACCGCTACACCAGCCGCCTGAACGCCCCCCGCCGCCCCGCCTGGCAAGCCGGCCAAGCCCTCGGCCTCACCAAAGCCATCCGTATCGGCGAACGCGACATCTCCCAACGCGCCCTGTCCAACGCCCTTCTGCGTACCATCACCCGCTTCTGCCATACCGCCGACGAGACGATCACCCACCACCACGTGCCGAAACTACGCGGCCTGGAAGACGCAGGCATGCACCGCGAACTCGCCACCCACATCCTGCCCGCCGCGCGGAAAGCCTGGACCGACCTGCAGAACCCCGACGACGGCCAGGTCCGCTTCGAACACGACCACTACCTCAAGATCTGGGCCCTCGGCCAACCGCGCATCGAAGCCGAGTACCTGCTCCTGGACGAAGCCCAGGACACCAACCCCGTCGTGGAGAAAGTCTTCCTTGCCCAGCGCGACCACGCCCAGCTCGTCATGGTCGGTGACTCAGCCCAGGCCATCTACCAATGGCGCGGCGCCAAAGACGTCATGACAGCCTTCAACGGCACCGGACTGACCTTGTCACAGTCCTTCCGCTTCGGACCCCGCCTCGCCGAGGAAGCCAACCGCTGGCTCCATCTGGCCGACGCCCCCATCCGGCTCACCGGCACCCCCACTGTGCCTACTGAAATCGGCCTCGTCACCAGCCCCGACGCCGTACTGTGCCGCACCAACGTCGGCGCCATGGCCCACGTCATGAACCTCATGAACACCGGACACCAGGTCGCCCTGACCGGAGGAGGAGACACCCTCTACGCCCTCGCCCAGGCAGCACGCGACCTGAAAGAAGGCCGCCGCACCCACCACCCCGAACTGATCCTCTTCCCCTCCTGGGGCGACCTGCAGGACTACGCCGCCCACGACCCCGCAGGACGAGACCTGCAACCACTGGTGAACCTCGTCGACACCCACGGCACCGACGCCATCCTCGCCGCCGTCACCCGACTCGTGCCCGAACCACAAGCTCAGGTCACCATCTCCACCGCCCACAAAGCCAAAGGAAGAGAATGGCCCCGCGTACTCATCGCGGACGACTTCCCCTGCCCCAAAGAGCACCAACCAGAAGACCCCAACAGCCCCGCAGCGCCACCCGACCCGATCGACGACGCCGAAGCCCGTCTGGCCTACGTAGCCGTCACCAGAGCCCACCGACGCCTGGACCTCGGCGGCCTGGCCTGGATCCATGAAACCCGTTGACGCAGACCAGCAGCCTGCTCAAGCTACTTCGACCAGACCAGCCCCAGCATGTTGGCCACCCGTAGTACCGACCGACTGGTGCAGTTCCTGAGCCCGGCCACCCGCCTGTCAGCCGTCCGTCGTGACGACCAGCCGTGTCATCTCGGGCCTATGCGAGCGGCAGCTCGGCGACGAAGGTTTCCCGCACCATGCGCACTGCCCACCGCTACACTACGCCTCCTTGAAAGCCTCCCTTAGCAACCCGTTTCTGCCCGCTGCCAAGGAGCGCTCGTGACGACCCTGCCTCCCGCTCCACGTCCCTGCCAATATTGCCCGTACCGTTTGGACGTCCCCTCAGGTGTCTGGTCGGCAGAAGAGTACGCAAAGCTGCCGACGTACGACAGGCCCACGCCTGAGCAGCCTGCCAAGCTATTCCGCTGCCACCAGCACGACCACGACAGCGGCCGCGCCCGTGTGTGCGGAGGCTGGGCCGGATGCCATGACGGAGACGAGCTGTTGGCGCTGCGCGTGGCCACCATCGCTGGAGAGATCGCCGTCGAGACGGCCCAGGCGATCCGGGACTACACCTCCCCGGTACCACTATTCGCCTCCGGCGCGGAGGCCGCTGTTCACGGTATGCGGGAGATCCTCAATCCCGGCCCGGACGCCCGCCGAGCCATCGACAAGATCAGCCGCACGCGCACCGACCTCACCTAGGGCGTGTTACGAAAGTGGATCAAGGTCCGGTAATCGAGTGCGAGGGCACAGCCGGACTGGCATACTCCGCGCGGTGACAACCCACCACAGCCCCGGCCCGGCCCTGACCACCAGCGCACGCGATGCCGAACTCAACGAACGTCTGACTGCCGAACTCATCGCCTACAACACGGCCGCGACAGGTTCGGCCGATCGTGACATGTTTTCAGTCAAGGTCACCGATGAAGCAGGTGAGCTGATCGGCGGATTGGCTGCCTGGACCTGGGGCGGTTTGTGCGGCATCGAACTGCTGTGGGTGCGCGAGGATGACCGCAAGGGTGGATGGGGCAGCAGGATCCTGCATGCTGCCGAGGCCGAGGCCCAGCGGCGCGGCTGTGACCGCGTAGCTGTCTCTTCTTTCACTTTTCAGGCCCCCGACTTCTACCAGCGGCATGGCTATGTCGAGACCGGTCGAACCCTGGGCATTCCCGGCGGACATGCGGACGTGCACATGTTCAAGCCGCTGGCGTCAGGGCTCACGGCCTCGGACGAGGCGTGAACGCTGGTCTCACAACCACTCATTGATCGCGGCGATCAGCACGGTGGCTTCGTAGCGGACGGCGAGTTTGTCGTACCGTGTCGCCACGGCCCGGTTCCTCTTGAGGCGGTTGATTCCGCACTCGACCGCGTGACGCTCGCGGTAGTCGACAGGGTCGAAATACGGGGGCCGGCCGCCGCGGGAGCCGAGCTTCCGGCGGTTGCGTGCCTGGTCGGCCTTGTCTGGGATGGTGCAGCGGATTCCTCGGTGGCGCAGGTAGGCGCGGTTCCTGTGAGAGGCGTACGCCTTGTCCGCGCGGACCCGGTGGGGGCGGACGCGTGGCCGGCCCGGTCCGATACGGGGCACGCGGACTTTCTCCAGCACTGATTCGAACTGCGGCGAGTCGCCGCGCTGCCCTGCCGTGATCACGATCGACATGGGTTTCTGGCCCTGCTCGACGGCCAGGTGCAGCTTGGTGGTGAACCCACCGCGCGAGCGTCCCAGTCCGTGATCGCCAGGCTCGGCGAAGACACCGCCCGGTGGTTCCTTCTGCAGGTCACCCTGCTTGCGAGCCCCGGCCGCATGCTGATGGGCGCGGCACACGGTGGAGTCGACGCTCAGATCCCACGTGATCAAACCCTTCGCGTCGGCCAGGGACTGGAGCCGGGTGAGGATCCGCTGCCAAGTGCCGTCGCGCTGCCATCGGCGGAACAGGTCGTAGATTCGGCCCCACGGACCGTACTCGACGGGCACGTCCCGCCACGGCACACCGGTCCGGACCCGAAACCGTATGCCGTCGATCAGCAGCCGTCGGGACCAGACCGGCGGCCGCCCCGCCCTGGCACCCTTCGGCAACAACGGCTCCAGCGCCGCCCACTGCTCGTCCGTGAGATCTCCCCGACCCATGAACCGTGATCATTCACAACTCAAGATCCACTTTCGATACACGGCCTAGAGCCGGGCAGGCGGTGGGGCCCGGGTCACGTTCCGGCTGGTTCAGCTAGGTTTCACGCAAAACGCTCAAACGGGCAGCAAGGACGGGGAGTTCTGATGTAGTGAGAGCTCCGACGAGCAGGGTGTTCAGCATGGTTTTGACGGTCGTTGCGACGGGCCCGGGCCGACGAAGCCCCCAGCTTCGGAACGTGTCATTGGACCTGCTGGGCCGCCCCGGTGAGTGCTGGGCATATCATCCTGCCTGCCCGCAGCGAAGAGCACCGTGCCATCTGGGACGATCGGGCAGCACGCGCAACGGCCTTCGGGAGGGAAACGATGATGAAGCGAACCGTCCGGCCCGGGCAGGTTCTGCGAGACCTCGCACCTGACATGGTCGCCCGGGACCGGCGTCTGCGCGTGCTGGCCCTGGGGGACGACGGGCGCGCCGAATGCCTGGT
>NZ_BAAASM010000101.1:0-567 GCF_039532885.1 Streptomyces nogalater
TGGGGCGAACGGTTCAAAGTCGACCCCATCTCGGCCCTCGGCGACGGTGAACTCACCCACGCGCGGGTTGCCAAGTACACAGATGCCAAGGTCGCCGGGTACGTCGCCAAGTACGCGACCAAGAGCGCCGAAGGGTCGGGCACCGTGGACCGCACCCTCATGTGCCGTCCGTGCCAGGGACGCGGTCACGTGCGCGGCCCCGACGGCTTCCACGACCGGTGCCCCGACTGTGACGGCACCGGGCAGGCCGAACCCATCAAGGCCCTGCCCGTCCAGCAGCACGTACGGCAGATGATTCGTACCGCCTGGGCGCTCGGGCACCTTCCGGAGTTCGCCGGCCTCAAGCTCTGGAAGTGGGCGCACATGCTCGGCTTCCGCGGCCACTTCTCCAGCAAGTCCCGCGCCTACTCCACCACCCTCGGCGCCCTCCGCGACGTACGCCGTGCCTGGCGTCTCGCCCAGGCCGAAGCCGCCCGCGCCCGCGCCGGCCTGCCCACCACCGACGAGACCACCCTCGTCACCACCTCGTCCTGGACCTACCTCAGCAGCGGCTACCGCCCCGGAGAA
>NZ_BAAASM010000102.1:0-3555 GCF_039532885.1 Streptomyces nogalater
GGGACTCCGGCGCCTTGGCCTGGTCGTCGGCGGAGCGGGAGGCCTACGCCAACGACCTGGGCGACGAGCGGGCATTGATCGCGGTGTCGGCCGCGTCGAACCGGTCGAAGGCGGACCAGGACCCGGCGACGTGGCTGCCGCCGGCCGCCGGCTACCGCTGCCAGTACGCCACCGACTGGGTCGCCGACAAGACGCGCTGGGGCCTGAGCATTGACACCGGTGAGGAAGCCGCCCTGTCGAAGACCCTCAGCAACTGCCCCAACGCGCCGGTGACCGTCACCCTAGCCCGGTAGGGCCCGGCCCCTTCGGGCGATGGTGCCGGTACCGCAGTCCGTGAGGCCATGCTGGGCGACCGACAGCGGCACAGCGTCATGTACGGCCACCCCGGCCGGCCGGGGGAGAGGGTTTCTGCCCGGTGCCAGCGGCGGGCTTCGTACGGACGTGTTGCCCTCGGCCACGCGCCCGACCGGCCCCGCAACGCTGGCTGCCCGGGCGAGTGTGACGGTGCGGCGGACGCGCACTTCAGGGCGGTCCTCTGCGCCGAGCCGTCAGTCTCACAGAGCCCGCCACCGGGTCCCGCCGCGCGCGGAGGAATGCAAAGGTGGGCCGCCAGGAGGTCGAGACCTTCTGGCGGCCCACCAGTCCTGAAGCACTGACGACAGCGGGGACTTCGCACTGCTCGGCGTTACGGTGCCGCTGTCGCCGTCGGGCCGCACGCGGTGCGGGCCCACTCCTTGTAGGGCTCCACGCGGTCGGTGAGCACCGCGTCCACGCCGGCGGCCTTCGCTTTTTCCCATGCCGGCGGCCAGTTCGCCGTCCAGGTGTAAACCTTCAGCCCGGCGGTGTGCCAGTCGCGGACCGCATTCGGGGTGGCGAGGAAGCGGGAGACGTTCAACGAGGTTCCGTACCGCGCCGCTTCCTTGCCCGTGATCGGCGTCTTCTCGTGGGTGAGCGCGGTGTGCAGTTCGGGTGCGGCCCGGCGTACGGCGTCGACCGCGTCGGCGTTGAAGCTGTGCACGATGACGTAGGGGGCTGCGCCGGTTGCGTGGATGACGGACAGCAGCGAGTCCAGCTGCGGGGGTGTCGGCGTCGGTTTCAGCTCGACCATCGCCGTGAGGCGACGCGTGGCCGTGAAGCTCAGCGCCTCCTTCAGGGTCGGCACCGGCTCGCCCCTCTTGGTGCGCAGGGCCCGTACCTGAGAGGCTGTCATCGCGGCGATGGGCCCGTGCCCGGTGGTGGTGCGGTCGACGGTCGGATCGTGTGAGAGGACTGGTATGCCGTCCTGGGTCCACCACACGTCGAACTCCACGCCGCTTGCGCCGGCGCCGGCGGCGTCCCGTAGTCCTCGTAGTGTGTTTTCGTCCTCGGGAGTGCCGCGATGGCCGATCACCTGGGGCACTGTGCACCGTGACGCGGCAGCGGCAGCGGTGGTGTCCGCGGCTGCTGCGGTGTCCTGCGCCCAGGGCGGCGAACAGGCGGTCATCACGGTGACAGCGGATGCCACAAGGGTCGCTATTCGAACCGATCTTCGCTTTGTCACCGGCCAACGGTAGCCCGCGCTCGGCTGTGGTGGCGGGGAAGTGGTCCGAATCACCGGCGTGCAGCCGAGTTACCGGACGGATGCCCGGATTGCTGCCGCATTGGGGGTGAGTGCCGTCGTGCTCTGGTCTTCCGGTCGGCCCGCGACGGCGGCATGGCCGGACGGTCGAGACGCCGGGGAAGCGGGGCGCGGCCACGCCTCGTGAACTCACCCTTTCCCTCAGGCTCAGAAACAGGGGGCGTGACGCGCGAGGGTGGCGACACCCCGTCCCGCCCCCCCGGCATCCGCACAAACGCCGACCGCTGCAACTCGCTGTCAGTGAGGATCACGCCTCCCGCGAACCCGGCGTCGCGGGCCGGCTTCACGGTCGGGTCGGCGGGCGGCATGTGCTTGTTCACGGCTGCCTCCGGCGCACTCCGGCGCTGTTCGTTTGTGTGTATAAGCGTCTGTACGCAGGGCGATGTTTGGTCTGAACCAGACTGTCAGGGAGGGTGCCGGTTCGCGTTCCCCGATCGGGTGGCGTCGCTATCTGCGCAGGTCAACAGCTTTCAGCCATGTTGTTGTGACCCGGGACACACTTGATTGACGCCTCTGGGTAACGGTGCATTTACTTTGCGGGTTATTTGTGCGTCCTGTGTCAGGGGTGGGTTCCGTGGACAACTGGTGGGGATCTTTGGGGCGGTCGTGGAGAGGACGAAGACCGCGTGGAGTGGTTCTGGGGGGTGTGGCGGCGGCGTTGGTGGTTTCGGCGCTGCCTGTGCTGCCGGTCTCCGTGTCACCGGCGTCGGCGGTCACCGCTGACGCCGGGACAGGGGAGATCGATGAGGTCACCGCGTCGGCCCGGGCCCAGGCCTCGGGGGAGCAGGTGGAGGTGACGGCGGACCGAACCGAGTACTCCACCACGCATGCGAACCCGGACGGTTCGTTCACGCTCACGCAGTCCACCACTCCTCAGCGGGTGAAAGAGGCGGACGGCGGCTGGGGCGGGGTCGATCCGGTGCTGGAGCGGCGCGCGGACGGGCGGGTCGCTCCCCGGGGCGCTGTGGTGGATCTGTCGTTCTCCGGCGGCGGCCCGGGTGCGGGCATGATCCGTCTGGGCAAGGGCGGCCGGTCGGTCACGCTGGACTGGGCCGGGGTCCTGCCGCAGCCGGTGCTCGACGGGCCGACGGCCACGTATCCGGACGTCTTCGACGGGGTCGACCTGCAGCTGACGGCGACCGCCGAGGGCTACCGGGAGGTCCTGGTCGTCACAACGCCCGAGGCGGCGCAGAACCCCGCCCTGGAACAGGTCACCCTCGCCGCGTCCGGGGACGGCCTGTCCGTCGTCCCCGGTGCGGGCGGTGGCCTGCGCGCCGTCGACGAGGACGGCAACGCCGTCTTCCGCGGCCCGGCGGGACAGATGTGGGACTCCGCCGGCGACGACGAGACCGGCCCGCAAACCCAGCTGATGCGCACCGACGCCCCCGCCCCCACCGACGCCGGCGCGCAGGGCGACGACGACCCGTCGCAGCCGGGGAACGGCGATGCCACCGCAGTACTGCCGGTGAAGGTCGACGACGGCGCGGTCACGGTCCACCCGGACCTGGACCTGCTGCGCGGCAAGGACACCGTCTACCCCGTCTACATCGACCCCTCGGTCGGCCTGGGCGTCTCGGAGCGTACGAAGCTGTCCTCCGACGGTGACAAGTTCTGGATGTTCGACGGCGACAAGGGCGTCGGCAAGTGCGGTACCGCCGACGGCTACACCTGCGGTGGCGGCTACGTCGACCGCATGTACTTCGAGCTGGCCCCCACCAAGCTGGCCGGCAAGTACGTGCTGGATGCCACCTTCCGGGCCCGCGAGACGTGGTCGTTCAACTGCGACCCGCACTGGGTGGACCTGGTGCGCACCGACAACATCTCCGAGGGCACGGTCTGGCCCGGCCCCAAGCAGCTGGACTGGATGGGCGACCGCAACGTCGCGGCGGGCCGCGGTGACCTGTGCAGCCCCGACCAACCGGATGCGTGGATCGAGT
>NZ_BAAASM010000103.1:0-676 GCF_039532885.1 Streptomyces nogalater
GGGACTCCGGCGCCTTGGCCTGGTCGTCGGCGGAGCGGGAGGCCTACGCCAACGACCTGGGCGATGAGCGGGCGTTGATCGCGGTGTCGGCCGCGTCGAACCGGTCGAAGGCGGACCAGGACCCGGCCACGTGGCTGCCGCCGGCCGCCGGCTACCGCTGCCAGTACGCCACCGACTGGGTCGCCGACAAGACGCGCTGGGGCCTGAGCATCGACTCCAGCGAGGAAGCCGCCCTGTCACAGATCCTCGGCCACTGCCCGAACGCGCCGTTCACCGTCACCCTCGCCCGGTAGGGCCCGGCTGCTGCGGGTGACAGTGCGGGTACCGCCGACTCCCAGGCCATCCCGGAGGGCCGTAGCGGGGGAGCAGTGCGCAGAAGTAGCGCGGTGATGCTGATCACGGACAGCTGGCAAGGTGAGGATGAGGCCTCTAGGTGGGCCGAGTTGGTGGTCCAGGACCGGAGGCTGGTGGCCGTTTGGCCGAGCGACGTTGTGAGCCCCGATGCTTGCTGGAGGGGTGAGGTCGTGCTGCGGCGTCCGAGGCGCCGCAGCACGGTGAGCTGTCAGGTGGCGATGATGGTGTGGAAGAACAGTACGGCGCCGGCGAAGGCGGTGCCGCCGGCCAGGATGGCGGTGGCGCCGTCGTGCTGGGCGAGGTAGGTGAGGACGGCGGCGCC
>NZ_BAAASM010000104.1:0-893 GCF_039532885.1 Streptomyces nogalater
GTTCGACGCCGTCCACACCCACACGATCACCTCGTCCACCCTGGCCCTGGGCAGCCGCACGCCCGCCCCGTACGAACAGCTGGCGGCGGACCGCTCCTCGTTCACCGGGCTCATCGAGCAGATGCCGTGGACGCCGGTGGCGGAGCTGGAGCTGTACCGCGGCTGCACCCGCAAGGCGTTCTGCCGGTTCTGCAACGAACCCGCCAAGTCGCCCGCAGTCGCGCACCGCCGGGTCGAGGACGTCCTGGCCGAGACCGTCCAGTTGTACGACGGGGGCGTGCGCCATTTCCGGCTCGGCCAGCAGACCTGCTTCTTCTCCTACCAGGGCCGCAGCGAGGAAGCGATCCGCGCCCTGCTGGGAGGGATCCGCGAGCAGTGCCCGGAACTCCAGATGCTGCACATCGACAACGCGGATCCGCTGGCGGTGGCCGCGCCGGTCGGCAAACGCATCGCGGCAGCGGTCGCCGAGCTGTGCACCGAGGGCAACTGCGCACCAATGGGAATCGAGTCGTTCGACCCGGCCGTGATCGAACGCAACACCCTGACCTGCACCCCCGACGTCCTGCTGCGCGCCGTGGAGCACGTGAACGAGGCCGGCGCCGAGCGCGGTGCGGGCGGGCTGCCGAAGCTGCTGCCCGGCCTCAACCTCATCTACGGCCTGCCCGGCGAGACCCACGCCACCCACCTGGCCAACCTCACCGCCCTGCAGCGGATCTACGACGCCGGATGGATGTGCCACCGCACCAACGTGCGTCTGGCCCGCGCCTTCCCCGGCACCCCCCTCGCCGAGGAAGAAGCCGGCCTGGAGGACCTGCCCTCCACGGAACACTTTGAGACGTGGAAGGCCGACATCGACCAGATCTGGGACCAGCCGATGAAACAACGCGTCTACC
>NZ_BAAASM010000105.1:0-785 GCF_039532885.1 Streptomyces nogalater
GCGGTTCGACGACAGCGCCGAGCTGCAGGTGGTCTTCGCCTACAAGCCGGGTGTGCCGACCAGTGTCGGAGTGATCCCGGGGAGCGGGTCCACGGCGTACTGCAACAAGTCCTCCTCCGACCCGCTGGTGGTGACACGCACGGACCCGATGGTCCAGGCCCGCGTGCAGACACTGGTCGAGGCCCACATGGGGGACGAGGAAGGCTCGCTGCAGGCCGAATTCGTGATCGAGCGCGGTGACGACTCCCCCTGGCACGAGGCGTGGACCGGGTACATGCCCAATCCCGGCTGGCATCCGGACGAGACGCTGGAGAAACTGCGCACCAACGACCGTGCCGACAAGGGCTTGTACCGCTACAAAGCGCGGACGCAGTCACACTGGTCCTACGCCGGCAAGAGCGGTGACCTGTGGTCGCCCTACAGCTCCTGGTGCTACTTCAAGGTCGACTCCTCCGCGCCCAAGGCGCCCCGCATCACCGCCGGTTCCCCCTACACCGAGTGCACGGCGAACCTGTGCGAGGGCAAGGGCGGCCCCGGTATCCCTGGCTCGTTCACCTTCCAGCCGAACACCGCGGACATCGACACCACCGGGCACACCGACATCACCGCCTATGAGTACAAGCTGTTGACCACGCGTGCGGCGTCGGTGTCCGGGACCACGAAGGCCCAGGTGAAGGACGTCACGCCGCCGCTGTCAGGCACGCAGGTGCTGTCGGTGCGCGCCAAGGACGTCTACAACCGGTGGGGCACGCCTACCGAGTTCACCTTCAAGGTGGCCCCGCCTC
>NZ_BAAASM010000106.1:0-738 GCF_039532885.1 Streptomyces nogalater
GTCCCGGGGTAAGGGTGTAGGACGGTGTG
Source organism: Streptomyces nogalater (assembly GCF_039532885.1). Taxonomy (NCBI): domain Bacteria; kingdom Bacillati; phylum Actinomycetota; class Actinomycetes; order Kitasatosporales; family Streptomycetaceae; genus Streptomyces; species Streptomyces nogalater. The sequence goes on from NZ_BAAASM010000106.1 coordinate 30, forward strand.
TAGGTAAATCCGCACATCATGTGTCTGAGACCTGATGCCGAGCCGATTGTGGTGAAGTGGATGATCCTATGCTGTCGAGAAAAGCCTCTAGCGAGTTTCATGGCGGCCCGTACCCTAAACCGACTCAGGTGGTCAGGTAGAGAATACCGAGGCGTTCGGGTGAACTATGGTTAAGGAACTCGGCAAAATGCCCCCGTAACTTCGGGAGAAGGGGGGCCATGTCTGGTGATCGGATTTACTCCGTGAGCTGGGGGTGGCCGCAGAGACCAGCGAGAAGCGACTGTTTACTAAAAACACAGGTCCGTGCGAAGCCGTAAGGCGATGTATACGGACTGACGCCTGCCCGGTGCTGGAACGTTAAGGGGACCGGTTAGCTCACTTTCGGGTGGGCGAAGCTGAGAACTTAAGCGCCAGTAAACGGCGGTGGTAACTATAACCATCCTAAGGTAGCGAAATTCCTTGTCGGGTAAGTTCCGACCTGCACGAATGGCGTAACGACTTCTCGACTGTCTCAACCATAGGCCCGGTGAAATTGCACTACGAGTAAAGATGCTCGTTTCGCGCAGCAGGACGGAAAGACCCCGGGACCTTTACTACAGTTTGATATTGGTGTTCGGTTCGGCTTGTGTAGGATAGCTGGGAGACTGTGAAGCTCGCACGCCAGTGTGGGTGGAGTCGTCGTTGAAATACCAGTCTGGTCGTGCTGGAT
>NZ_BAAASM010000107.1:0-555 GCF_039532885.1 Streptomyces nogalater
GGGCGCACGGTGGATGCCTTGGCACCAGGAACCGATGAAGGACGTGGGAGGCCGCGATAGTCCCCGGGGAGTCGTCAACCAGGCTTTGATCCGGGGGTTTCCGAATGGGGAAACCCGGCAGTCGTCATGGGCTGTCACCCGCTGCTGAACACATAGGCAGTGTGGAGGGAACGAGGGGAAGTGAAACATCTCAGTACCCTCAGGAAGAGAAAACAACCGTGATTCCGGGAGTAGTGGCGAGCGAAACCGGATGAGGCCAAACCTATGACGTGTGAGACCCGGCAGGGGTTGCGTCGTGGGGGTTGTGGGATCTCTCTTCTGCGGTCTGCCGGCCGTGGGACGAGTCAGAAACCGTTGATGTAGGCGAAGGACATGCGAAAGGTCCGGCGTAGAGGGTAAGACCCCCGTAGTCGAAACGTCAGCGGCTCGTTTGAGAGACACCCAAGTAGCACGGGGCCCGAGAAATCCCGTGTGAATCTGGCGGGACCACCCGCTAAGCCTAAATATTCCCTGGTGACCGATAGCGGATAGTACCGTGAGGGAATGGTGAAAAGT
>NZ_BAAASM010000108.1:0-3368 GCF_039532885.1 Streptomyces nogalater
CGGGGGCGACGCTGGCCAAGGACACCGCGACGGAGGGCACCCGGCACGACGCCACGCTGCAGACCGCGGGCGCGGGTTGGTCCACCCTGGGGCGCCGCGGCGAGACGGACTACTCGCTATGGCTCAACGACGGCTCGGACGACACCCTGCGCTCCGGCTATGCCGCCACGTCCACGCCGGCGGTGAACACCAAGGACTCCTTCACCGTCTCCTCCTGGGTCTACCTGACCGACGCCTCACAGAACCGTGTGGTGCTGTCGGCACCCGGCAGCACCGCCTCGGCCTTCACCCTCTACTACTCCACGGGCCTGAAGAAGTGGGTGTTCAACCGCGTCGCCACCGACGTCAAGGACAACCCGGTCTATCTGCGGTCGGTCGCCGATGCGGGGCCGCCGCCGCTGAAGGTGTGGACGCACCTGGCAGCCGTCTTCGACACCAAGGGCGACACGGACAAGACCAACGACACCATCCAGCTGTTCGTCAACGGCCGCCCGCAGGGCAAGCCGGTCGTGCTGAACGCGGTGTCTTCCGCGTACCAGCCATGGACCTCCACCGAGGGCCTGCAGATCGGCCGCTCCCGGGTCGGTGGCGTCTGGGGTGAGTACTTCCGCGGCCGTATCGACGAGGTCTCGGTGTGGCAGTACGCGCTCAGCCCCGAGCAGATCGCCGAGGAAGCCCAGCTGACGCAGGACGGCGCGCCGACCAGCGAACTCGTCGCCTACTGGGATGCCGCATCTTCGACCGGCACCCAGGTCAAGGAGCTGAGCCCGTATCCGGTACCGGAGCTGTCGCTGTCGTCCACCGGTGCGGTGCTGGACGCGGACAACAACGCCCTTGCCTTGGACGGAAAGTCCGGCTACGCCTCCGCCGCCGGCCCGGTGGCCGATGAGACGGGCTCGTTCACCGTGTCGGCCCGGGTGAGGCTGGATGCCGAGAAGCTGGCGGGCAAGCCTGTCGGCTATGAGGCCCAGGTGGCCGGGCAGGCGATCGGCGGCGAGTCCTCCTGGGCACTGTGGGTGGTCAAGCCCGCGGTCGACACCTACCAGTGGAAGTTCACCCGGACCGCCGTGGGAGCGGACGGAAAGGTCAGCCAGAGCGCGCAGGTGCTTCCCGGGGACCTTGCCGAGCTGGACACCGGGGTCGATGTCACCGGCGTCTTCGACGCGCAGGAGACCTGGCAGTGGATTGATCCAGCCGATCCCACCAGGACCGAGGACCGCATGGGCCGGCTGCACCTGTACGTCAGTGGGATGGAGCAGCCCGGCGAGGACGCCTCCGGGTTCTCCGCAATCCAGCAGGGCAGCGGAACGCTGTCCGCGGGCAGGGGGACGGCCGGCGGCTCCACGGGCTATTACCTTCCCGGCTCGCTGGAATCCCTGCGGGTGTGGACTGGGGCTATGAACTCCGACCAGATCCGCTACAAGGTCCTGGACAGCCCGGACAGCATGTAGGAACACCGTCGCCGGCCGGGCTGCCCCCCTCCGCATGTGGGGCAGCCCTCGCCGCCCGGCGCACCCGGTGCCTGCCTCGCACCGGCTCTTTCTCTGTTCTGCCTCCTGTTTTCAACGGCACCCCGCCCGGCCCGATGCGGCACGGGCGCCGCGTAGGAAGAACCCCGATGAACCCCTTTGGCATACCCCGCCCTGACGGGGGCCGCCGCGGGGCCGCAACCAGAAGACGCTGGTCGCGGCGTATCGCCGCGACCACCGGTCTGGCCCTGCTGCCCGGCTTGCTGACCCCCGTGGCCTTCGCCGCGGACACCACCCCCCTGGGCCGCCCGCACCTGAAGCCCGAACACGCCACCAAGGTCAGCCCGTTCACCGCCGAGGTGAACAAGAAGGCCGCCGCCGAGGTGAAGAAGGCCGCCGAGGCCGACCAGACGGCGGCGGCCCGCGCCCGCCACGACCAGCAGCGCACGGCCACCTGGCCGAAGCCCGGCAAGGCCTCGCTGACCGTCCCGGACAAGGGCACCGCCAAGGCCGCCCCCGGCTCGCTTCCGGTCACCGCCACCAGCCCCGTCAAGGGCAAGCGGGCCGACTCCGTCACCGTCGAGGTCCTCGACCAGAAGACGGCCGCCACACTCGGCGTCAAGGGCGTCGTCCTCAAACTCACCGGGGCCGGTACCGGCGGCACCACACGGCTCGGCATCGACTACTCCGCCTTCGCCTCCGCCTACGGCGGCGACTGGGCCGGCCGCCTCCAGCTCGCCCGCCTGGCCGACTGCGCCCTGAAGGACCCCGCCGCGGCCAAGTGCCACCGGCGCGACGTCCTGGACGCGGTCAACAACCGCGAGGCGAACAGCATCTCCGCACCGGTGACCCTCGCCCCGGGCGGACAGCCGATGCTGCTGGCCGTCACCGCGGGCGCGACATCGGGGGCCGGCAGCTACAAGGCGACACCGCTGTCGGCTTCCTCCACGTGGGAGGCCGGCGGCTCCTCGGGCTCCTTCACCTGGTCCTACCCCCTGCGGGTGCCCCCGGCCGCGGCCGGCCCCCAGCCGGACCTGACCATCTCCTACGACTCCGGAGCCGTCGACGGCCAGACGGCCAACTCCAACAACCAGGGCAGCCAGATCGGCACCGGCTTCGACCTGACGTCCTCCTACATCGAGCGCAAGTACCACTCCTGCGACGACGACGGCCAGGACGGCAAGTACGACCTGTGCTGGAAGTACGACAACGCCTCCCTCGTCCTCAACGGCAAGGCCACCGAACTGGTCAAGGACGACCAGACGGGTACCTGGCGGCTCAAGGACGACGACGCCTCCACCGTCACCCACTCCACCGGCGCCGACAACGGCGACGAGGGCACAACGGGCGTCGACGGAGCAGGCGAGTACTGGACGGTCGTCACCGGCAACGGCACGAAGTACGTCTTCGGCCTGAACAAGCTCGACGGCGCCGGGACCGACGACCGCACCAACTCGGTATGGACGGTACCGGTCTTCGGCGACGACCAGGGCGAGCCCGGCTACAGCGCCGGAGATTCCTTCGCCACACGCGCCAAGAGCCAGGCCTGGCGCTGGAACCTCGACTATATCGAGGACACCCACGGCAACGCCTCGTCCTACTGGTACACCGCCGAGCACAACAACTACGACAAACTCGGCGACGACACCACCGGCACCGACTACGTCCGCGGCGGCTACCTCAAGGAGATCCGCTACGGCCAGCGCGCCGGCAAGCTGTTCTCTGCCTCCCCGGCCGCCTCCGACAAGGTCGTCTTCGACTACGCCGAGCGATGCCTGGCCACGGGCACCGGCTGCGACTCACTGACCAAGGACACCCGCGACAACTGGCCGGATGTCCCCTTCGACGCCCTGTGCAAGGACGGCGACAAGTGCACCGGCAACGTCGGCCCGTCCTTCT